>DAOTVV010000044.1:0-23745 GCA_034436255.1 Anaerolineae bacterium | reverse complement strand
CCGTAGCCAGAGTCGGGAATGCACACCGGCTGACCATTCTTCATACGCACGTAGCGCTCAAACACGTACTCGCCGCAGACGCTACACTTGACCTTGTTGAACGAGAACTCCGGCGGGGTGTAGTGGAAGTCGGGCAACCGCTCCACCTTGTAAGTTGCCTCATCGGACTGGTCATAGACCCAGTGGATGATCTCCTGCGTAACTGCTGCTGGGATCTGCGACGGCTCGACACCCCGTTTGCGGTAGGCAAAGAACTCCATCTTGCCCATAGCGTCAATGAAATCCGCGAGCAGAGAATAGCGGATTGCCCCTTTGTTCGGGTGGTAAAATGTGGCGGCCAGCTTGCCGTAGAAGGTCTTGGCCATCAGCGCCTTGCCGAACGTGGCCCCGGTCGCTATCTGCATGCCATCCATCATGCATGTCTGCGGATGTCCCTCGCCCAGTTCAGGAAAGACATAGAACCCGTGATCCTGTTCGCGCTCCACGCCGAGTTCGAGCATGGCCAAACGGCCCATGCGGTAGCCAATAGGCATGAAGGGGCAGCGATGGCCGTGGAATTCGAAGGCCCACTCCGGCGGCACATAGGGTGTAGTCATGGAACTTGCTCCTCTTATTGTTATTGTCCAACCAGTTTCAGGTCAGACCTATTTGATGAGATCGAAGACCATCTTGGCCGCAATCAGCCAGAGCAACACGCCGATGAAAGGCTTGAGTTGGGCGCTCGACAACCTGGTCATCAGGCGCGATCCGACAAAAGAGCCGCTGGCGGCCATGACGGCGCTGAGGCCGATAAAGACCGGATCGAGCCCACCCAGGGTGGCATGGCCGAGAAAACCGGACAGGGACGAGAACACAACCACCAAGGCCGTGGTGCCGACGGCCACCTTCGGGTCGAGGCCCAGCCAGTTGAGAACTGGCAGGATGAAATTGCCGCCGCCAACTCCCAGCAACCCACCCAGGAAGCCGGCGGCGCCGCCTATCCCGACGCCCGCGCCTACCTCGACAGCGCGGCCCAGAGGCTTCACGTTCCTTCTTGCTCGGTAGAAGAGCATCATGAAGCCAGCGAAGACGAGGAAGGCGGCGAAGAGCGCCAGCAGCAGGCGTTTGTCAACGTAAGGCGTAAGGCGCGCCCCGAACGGGGAGAGCGCTACGGCCACCACCAGTACCGGCAGGCCCACACGCCAGTTGATGAGGCGACCGCGCCAATAGGTCACCGTGGCGAAGACCAGGCTGACTACGTTCAACAATAGGGCTGTCGGCGTTGCCTCGGCCAGGGGCACACCCAGATAGTAGAAAAGGGGCACCAAGATGAAAGCGGCGCCAATCCCGGCCATCGCTAACAAACCAGAGAAAACAAACACTATAATAGCACTGACCAGGTAAATGGTAGTTGACATTCTGGCTTTTCAATACCTCCGTCTGAGCTTGGCCGGGCCGATCTCACCTCGGGATCGGCGCAGTACATTCAAGAAATGGCATAGATACTGGGTGTAAGACAACCCTTGACGAGCCCACGTTGGGCGAACCTCGCGTCCGGTAGAGCGCGGGAGCGTCCTGAGCGGGCTCTGGCCCACCGCTGTTAGTGCGCTGCTTCCTTGATCCAGGCTATGATCTGTTCTTTCTTCGGGATGCGGCCGAAAGACTTCACTTTCTCGTCTATCACCAGCGCCGGTGTCGAGGCGATGGGATAAGACATGATCTGCTCGATGTCGGTGACTTCGGTGACCTTCACATCGAGGCCGCTCTCGGCAACCGCCTGGAGCGCCACCTGTTCGAGCTTCCGGCAATTCGGGCAACCCGTGCCAAGTATCTTGATCTCCACCTATCTCCTCCTGCTAGCCGGCGCTGACCGGGATGCCTTGCTCTGCCAGCCAGCCCTTGATGCGGGTTGAGATCTCATCCCGCACGCGCCTGAACCTGGCAAGGCTTTCCTCCTGGCTGCTGGCTGGGATGGCCGGGTCATCGAAGGGCCAATGCAAACGCACGCTGACATCCGGGAATACGGGGCACTCCTTCTCGGCCCGGCTGCATACCGTGATCAAATAGCCAAAGTGCATCTTGCCCATATACTCGAGCAGGCTCTTGGAGCGTTGCGAACTGATGTCAATGCCTACCTCGGCCATCACCTGCTTCGCGAGCGGGTGCACCTCGCTCGGCTCGAGTCCGGCGCTATAGACGTCGAAATGGTCGCCAGCGTAAGCTCTGAAGAAACCTTCGGCCATCTGGCTGCGAGCGGAATTATGGGTGCAGAGCACAAGTATCCTGGCCTTGTCCAATTCCTCCCTCCCGACGCTAGAGTATCAGGTTGAACAGGTAGCCGGTGATGACTATAGCGAGCGCCACTGTGCCCACGAACACGGCCAGTAAAAGCCTCGCCAGAACGACCCCGATGCTCGGACCTACGTTTCAGGCCCGTGCAAAATGGGTTGGTACAATCAGGCTTGGATCATACTCCTTTTCCGCCGCCTGTCAAATATGGCCTCACGGGCACTGGATGACACCCTGGGACCAAGGACAGCCGCCGCAGGCAGGGGTCAGGTTGCCGAAGCAGTCCTCCTCGTTGGTCTCGGAAAGGTAGCAGCCGCCGCAAGCCGTGCAGGGAGCGAAGCTGAACTCGCGCAGGCGCTGGCGTAGGGCCAGATAGTCCGGCTTCTCCCATATGGCGCGCAGGCTCTCTTGTGCCAGGTTGCCGACCGAATAGGCCAGCGAGCGCCGCTCGTAGCGGTTGAGCACATAGGTATGCTCGTGCAGCAGCGGCAGGCACGGGCTGACGGAGCCATCCCAACGCACGGCCGTAGCCCCTGCCTCGACAAATGGGCAGCGGTTGCGGGTAGCATCGAGACGGTGGCCGGCGATGCTCGTTGCCGGATAGAGACGCAGCACCTGATAAAGCGGCTCCCCCGTAGCCTCGTTCCAGTCCATGCGCGGCAGCGCTACTTCCAGGGACCCGGGGAAGCCGGGGTCGGTTTGGGCCCAGGTGGAGGCAACGTCCTCTGCCATAGGCGCGCTGTGCGGCAACAGGTTGCTCACCAGGAGGCGGCTCACCCCCAGGCGCTCCGCAAGCTCCGCCAGGCGCGGCAAGTCGGCAATGTTGCGCCTCATGGCGACGAAATTGATGCCTAGCTCGACGCGGCGGTTGCAGAGGCGAGAGAAGCGCTCGAGATTGGCGATCACAGTCGGCAGAGTGGCGCCCAAACGCACGTCCGCATAGCTGGTGGGGCTGGCGCCGTCGAGCGAGGCCCAGAGCCGGTCCAGCCCGGCATCAACCAGGCGCCGTGCCATGCTTTCATTCAACAGGGTGGCATTGGTGATCAGTTCGACGCGGCAGCCCAGCGCCTTCGCGCCGGACACCATGTCCAGTATGCGTTCGTGGATGAGTGGTTCTCCCAGGCCGCCGAAGAAGACGAGCGGCGCTGTGTCCAACTCCTCCAGGCCCGAGAGCAAGCGCTCGAAAGTGGCCCATGCCATATCGCCGAGCGGTTCGTGCCAGGCGTTGCGCATGCAGGTTCGGCAGGCGAGGTTGCAGCGGTTGCTGGGCTCTACATAGACCTTGGCCAGGTGGGTGAGCGGCAGGCGCAGGTGCAGGCCGTCCCCGTCTTGGTCAAGTTGGACTTGCGCTCCCGGCTTCAGGCCATAGAGGGACGCGGCATCGGCTGGCAGTACCAGGCGCCCTTGCTCGTCAACCTCAGCTTGAAAGCTGTGAGCTCCGGCCAGATGGCGAGTGCGAACGTAGTTCTCAAACATTGGGCGGCACCGTTTGCCGGATCACCGCAGTTCTACTGCCTGGCCGCAACAGGCACTAAGGCACTTGCCGCAGCCATCGCACTTTTCGTAGTCGAAGGCGATGCGCCCACCAAGCGGCGCCTGTTCGTCCTTGATGTAGGCGACGGCCCCGGCAGGACAGGCGGCGATGAGAGTGCACATCGTCTCCTGAGCCGGACAGCGGCGTTCGATCAGATAAGGTTTCATTCGTATGACTCCCTCAGAAGACTCCCTCAGAAGGCCCTGCCTCAGAAGGCCCTGCCTCAGAGTGCCCTGTCTCAGAAGACCCTGTCTCAGAAGACTGTGCACCTGTCTCCAAGCCCGGCAGCCTCTGGCCAAGCCTGGCCGAAAGACATCAGGCCACACCGAGGACGTATAGGCCGGCCCATAGGGCAACGCCACCCAGGAAGACCCAGACGACGTCGAGCTTGAAGTAACGCACAGCGGCGAATGCGCCCGCCGCAAAGGCCAGGGAAGCCGGCCCGGCGATGCCTACGCTGGCTAGCTGCAACAAGACGTCTGCCAGCAGGCCAACAAAGGCGGCCAGGACCCCGGCCAGGGCTCCGCGCACAGGCGTGAGGTTGCGCAAATGCGCGAATACCTCGGTGAATACGAGCGTCATTGCGAAACTGGGCGAAAAGATGGCGAAGGTGGCGAGCAGCGCACCGGCGATGCCCCCGATCTTGTAGCCGATGAAGGCAGCCGTGATCAGAAACGGCCCTGGGGTCACCTGGCCGAGGGCGACGCCATCGGCGAACTGGCTCAAGGTCAACCAATGGTGCGCCTTCACGACCTCGGCCTGGACGAGCGGGATGATGGCGATGCCGCTGCCGAAAGCGACGGAACCGATCTTGAACAGAGCCAGGCTCAGGTCGCCGAGGTCCGAGTGCAACCCCCAACAGATCCCGGCGACGACCAGGATAACCGCGACCACGGCTGAGATGGCAAGCCAGCGCAATGGACTTGCGCGAGGAGCGGCCGGCGAGGCTGGCCGAACCGATGCGCTTCCCGCAGGTCGAGGGCGCAGGGTCAACGCTCCCACCAGTAGGGCGATCAGGGCGATCGTGACGGCATTCACCCCGTACAGGCTGGCCACGAATGCCCCGACGGCGATGGCGGCGTGCATCCGCCCACGAACCCAATTGGCAGCGAAATCCACGGTAACGTTGAAGATGACGCCGATCACCAGGGCTTCTAGCCCCAAAAAGAGCGGATGCACCCAGGGTAGTTTGCCGGAGGCGAAGTAACCGGCTGATAGGGCGGAGATGAGCGCGAAAGAGGGGGCGATGAAGCCGAGCGTGGCGGTGATGGCCCCGGGCACACCGCGCAATTTGTAACCGGTGTAAGCGGTGAAATCCACCATGATTGGCCCGGGGTAGAGCTGGACCAGGGCGATGCCCTCGTTCATCTCTTCTTCGCTTAACCAGCCCTTGCCGACCACGAGGGCCTTGAGCTTGGGCAGGATCGCGAAGCCGAAAGCCGTGGCGCCCACCAGGAGGTAGGCGCGGAGAATGTCAAACAGGGAGACGCGCTGCCTCTCGGCAGAGAGGGTGACGGATTGTGCCTCGGTCAACGCATATGCCTTCCTACAGGTGACGTCACAACGCAAAGGCTCTACGTGCTAACTCAGCGGCCCTTGGCCACGGCGTCGGCGTCAGTTGTCCTCGGGCTCTCTTTGCCTGCCAGGGCCCGAGAAGGACAGTGCCGCCATAGTGCACAGCGGGCAGCTGCAACCTGGCAAGGGAAGGTCGGGCAGCGTAAGGCGCGTGCCCTCCACGCCGCGGGCCCGTAGAAGGGCGCGGGCAGCCTCGACAAGCTCAGGCACTTGCGGCAGAGCCAGGCGGTAGTAGATGACGGTGCCGTCGCGCCTGGGCAGGATGAGCCCGGCCCGGCGCAGGACCATCAGTTGCTGGGAGATGTATGGCTGGCGCAGGCGCAGCAACGCCGTCAAATGGCAGACGCAGGCCTCGCCCTGGCTGAGCACGTCGAGCAGAGCCAGGCGGGCCGGGTGTGCCAGCGCCTTGAACAGGCCCGCTTCTTTCTTGTACAGGGAGATACCCACGGAGGTGGCGGTCGTATTCATAATGCCGAATATGATAGCAGGCCTCGCAGGCGCAGCAAATCACCCGCGAATGCGAGCCAAGGCTCCGGCAGTAGCGAGCGCGACGGGTCCCGCTCGCGGATGCTACGCGCCTGCCGCCAAGACGTGGATGCCTCTGGCCCAGGAGAGCTTCCTCGATCTGTCCTGCCAGAGGCGGCGAAGCGACATACCGGCCTCAGTAGGCGAAGAGTGGCGCCAGCGACTCGCCCGACAAGTTGCGGCGTATGGCCTCCCCAAACACTGGTGCAACGGACAGCACCTTCAGGTTGGGCAGGCTGTTCCGCTGGGGCACGGTATTGGTGCAGACGATCTGGCGCAGTTGCGGCACACTCGCCAGCCTGGCCACCGCCGGGCCGCTGAACAAGCCGTGCGTGCAGGCGATGTAAAGCTCACTCAGGCCAAGGTCAAGCAGGATCTTGATGACGGCCATCACAGAGCCGCCGGTGGCGATCTCGTCGTCGTAGATGATGGCGCGGCGCGTCGAGATGTCGCCGATCAGGCCGTGAATCTCTACGCGGTCGTCGGCCACGCGCTCCTTGTTGCCGGCGACCACCGGCAGGCCAAGGGCACGCGCGAAGCGAGATGCCCGCTTGGCGTTGCCGATATCCGGCACGACTACGCTGGTGTCGCTCAGGTCCAGTTGCTGGAAATGTTGCACCAGTATGGATTGCGACGACAGGTGGTCCACAGGGACGCTGAAGAAGCCGTGCACCTGGGGAGCGTGCATGGTCATGATCATGGCGTGCTGAGCGCCGGCCGTCACGAGCAGGTCAGCCACCAGCCGCGCGGCAATGGAGATGCGCGGTTCGTCCTTCTTATCCGAGCGGCTGTAGGAGAAGTAGGGGATGATGGCACTCACCTTGCGTGCCGACGTACCGCGCGCAGCGTGCAGGAGGAGCAGCAACTCCATGAGGTGCTCCTGCACGGGCGGCGAAAGCGTCTGCAATATGCAGACGTCCTGCTCGCGCACCGTCTCGAGCAACTGGACGTAAAGGTTGTCGTTGCTGAAGCGGATCGTGCGCGAAGGGCTGAGCGGAATGCCCAGGTAGGCCGCGATCTCGGCCGCCAGCTGAGGGTGTGAGGCGCCGCTGAAGATATGCACGCGCCCGGCCAGGTTCGGCCAGGGGCCAGCAGCGGCCCCGCCACCAGCTGGGCAGTCCTTTCGGTCGTCAGCTGTGTTCGCTATCGCTGCTCCTGCCACTCTTTTTCGCCTCCCACTCGGCTTTGGCCTTTTCATACTCGTCGGCCGTGAGCAGGGTGCCACCGACGGCCCGTTCCGATTCGACCTGGCGAGAACGGCTGAAGACCAGTTCGACCTCGATCGGCTTGTAGCAGCGCTCGCGACCGATCACCGTCTTATGGACGCTATAATAGTCGGGCTGGTCGTTGCCCGAGGCGCTGCTGTCGTTCCACTCCGGGCTGAGGTCGTTATGCAGATCAACGCGAATGGCGATCGGCTCCCCGCAGACGTTGCAGCGCACGTAGACCCAGTGAGTGCGGCCATCGTCGCCCGTCGAGGCGCCGCTGCCCGCTCCGCCGGAAAAGAATGACGCCAACTTCTTGAAGAACCCCACCCTAGCCTCCTTCGATAGCGGTCAGGGATCAGAGAAAGGTGCGCACGTAGTAGAGGGCACCGGCCAAGTCCACAAGCCAGAGGGCCACCAGGGCCACCCCGCCGGCCAGCACCGGCCAGCGGCGGCCGGCCGCCCACCATGCAGCGATTGCCAGCCCAGCAAGGCCCAACCCGGCGGCGGTAAGGCGGTGCCATGCGCCCGTGAGCAGGCCCGCTCCGAGCACAGCGCCGGCGAGAGCGAGCAGCCCCAGCGCGAAAGCAAGCCCATGGCGGCGGACTTCGATCAGGCCCACCGTCAAGGCTGCCGCCCAGACGGGCATGGCAACGAACAGGTAGCGCCCCTGGTATTGCACGAACTTCAGGTTATACCATAGAAGCTGCGCCGTCGAGAAGCCGCCCCAGACGAACATCAGGATGAACAGCTCCGGCGCTGAGCGCAACCTATGCCTCACCTGCCAGAGGCGGAGCAGCAGGCCGATGGCCGCCAAGGCGGTGACCAGGGCGAACCCCAGGTAGAGCCTCTCGTCCATGGGCACGCCCATCCAGCCGAACACGCCCCAGAAGCTGCGGAAGGTGGTCACCGCCCCTTGGCGGAGGAGGGCCCAAAGGCCGTTCTGTTCCAGGAGTTGGCTCGTGCGCAACTGACCGACGACGATGCTGTCGTGGCGGGCCTGGCCGAGCGGGTCGGCGAGACCGTAGGTGGCCATGCTGCGCAGCAACCAGGGCCCTTCCAGCGCCAGCAGCGGAACGGCGAAAGCGAGCGCGCCGCGGAGCGCGTATGCCGAACTTGGACGCTGGCGCCACCACGCCAGAGCTATAGCTGTGAGCGCCAGGCCCAGGGCAAGGAAGGCAGTCATCTTGGTGAGCAGGCAGAGGCCCACGGACAACCCGAGTGGCCAGAGCCGGCCGGGTGACGTGCCGCCTCGGCGGAAAAGTCGCAGGGACTGCAAGGCCGTCGCCAGGACGAGGACCTCGGCCAGCATGTCGTTGCTTATCGCCGCACTGACGGCCGTGTGCATGGGCACAAGGGCGGCGATTCCGGCCAGTGCTGCCGCCTGGCGCGTGCCTCCCGGCCAGAGCCGCAGGCCGAGAAGGTAGGTGAGCCAGACGGCCACGAGGCCAAGAACTACTGAGACAAGGCGCAGAGCCAGCACCTGAGCGGAGAGCGGGCTGGCCCACACGGCCTGATATACTGGCGCTGCCAGGGCGTAGAAAAGCGGCGGCTGGTGGCTTTCATAGCGGATGGGAGCGATGGACTGGTCCGGCGGGAAGTGGGCAGCCTTCAACTGCTCCAGATATTGGGCCGGGTAATCCCCCTGGCGAAGCACCGGTAACTCGTCCGTCGTTGCCAGGTAGCGCACGTAATTGAAGTGAGCCGGCTCGTCCGGCGCTTGCCATAGCGGCGTCAGGACGAGGTAACAGACGGCCGCCATAAAGTAGGCCGCCAGGACGAGGAGCAGCATCGCGTGCCGCCGCATCCACCCTGCACGCTCTGGCGGCCGGACGGCGCTCATACTCTCAAAGTCCTGTGGGTGATGTCGCCAACAGAGGAATTCACTGATCCTCGGGTTGGGTCTCGTTGATCGGGATCGGCTCCGGGCCACAGGCCACGCGCACGACAGCGTTGTGAACGGTGCGAGCATCATCAGAGGCCAGGAACAGGGCCAGCTTGGCTACCTCTTCTGGCTGGGGCAGCAAGGATTGATCTTCCAGCGGATAGTTACGGGCGCGCATCTCAGTGGCGACAGGGCCGGGGGCGATGGTGTTCACAGTGATACCGTAAGGCCCCACCTCTTGTGCGAGCGAGTCGGCGAAGCCGATGACGGCGTGCTTGGAGGCGCTGTAGGCGGACTTGCGCGCCGATCCGTGCAGGCCAGCCCCCGATGAGACGAAGATGATGCGGCCGCTGTGGCGGGCCATCATCAGTGGCAACACAGCTTGGGTGCAGAGAAACGCACCCTTGACGTTGACGGCGAAAGTGAGGTCCCAGTCCTCTTCGGGGATGTCGAGCACGTAGTTGTGCCTGGCCACGCCAGCGTTGTTCACCAGGATGTCAACATGGCCGAAGCGTGCCTGTGCTGCCCGTACCAGGCGCTGAGCGTCCTCTTTCTTGCTGACGTCTGTGGGCACCGCTATAGCCTCGCCACCGAGCGACGCCAGTTCATTGGCCGCCGCCTCCAGCGGGGCACGGCTGCGCGCCGCAAGTACCACTTTGGCCCCCTCTTGAGCGTATAGCCTGGCGATGGCGAGGCCAATGCCGCGGCCTGCTCCTGTCACGATAGCGACCTTTCCTTCCAGCTTCACCGGCGCCTCCTTCGCTGCCTGGGTAACCAGTATCACTCGCCCATGATACGCGGCGGAGGTGGCGGCAACAAGCACAGCCCCCAGGCGTCGACGATGGTGGCGCCGGCAAACGTTTACGCTTTTCTTATGGATGAGTTGGCAGCACCTGCCGATAGATATAGGCAAGGTGAGGCCGTCAGGGTAGGGGGCAGCCTGCATCTCTTGCCGGTGCCCGGCGGCCCGCCGGTTCCTGAGGAAGGAGCGGTGACATGGAACAGCAGGTAGTCGTCTTTCAGCTCGGCAGCGAGTCCTACGGCATTGACATAGCGAGGGTGCAGGAGATCAAGGCGATGTCGCCGATCACGGCGGTGCCGCGTGCAGCGGATTTCATCGAGGGTGTCATCAACCTGCGTGGCCAGATAACGCCTGTGGTCAACCTGCACACCCGCTTCGGCATGGAGAAAGCGCCCGTCACCAAGGATACGCGCATCATCGTAGTCAATATGGAAGGCGATTGGGTGGGCCTGATCGTTGACAGCGTCTCCGAAGTAATCCGTATCGCCGAGGATACGGTGGAGACACCGTCAGAACTGGTGGCCTCGGTGGACGCTGACTTTATCCGTGGAATCGCCAAAGTGAGCGAAGAGCGCCTGGTCATACTGTTGGACCTGGACCGCATGCTCCGGGCTACTCGGGACCTGGCGGTGGGCGCGGCGGCCTAGGAAGGGCGCCTGGCCCGCCCAGGGGTGTTCAGCGCTACTAGACGGAGCTTTACGCCAGAGCGCAGCGCGAGGTGAGGCTCATGCTCGAGTTCGATCTCAGTCCCGAAGAAGCCGACGTTTTCCTGCAGGAAGCCGAGGAGCTTTTGCTGCAGCTGAACGAGGGCCTGGTGCAACTGGAGAGCGCCGGCGACGCGCCGGAGCTGGTGCAGCAGATATTCCGTGCTGCCCACACGCTTAAAGGCTCAGGAGGGGTGATCGGCCACAAGCGCATGGCCGAGGTGCTCCACAGCATGGAGACCCTGATGGACCGGGTTCGGCATGGGCAGATGGCCGTGACGCCGGAACTGATAGACGTGCTGCTGCAAGGGGCGGACGCGGTCCGCCTCCTCGTCGGTGAAGTGAGCAGCCGCGAGGACTGCGGCCTGGACACGGCGCCGCTTCTGGCCGAACTGAAGTCGCTGGTGGATGGCGCGGCGAGCCGGCCCGAGGCAGCCAAGGAGAAGCCGCCGCTGGAGCCGGGCCCCGAGCTTGCAGCGGAGGTGGAGGCAGCTCTGGCGGGTGGCCAGCGCTTGCTGGAGGTCCGGGCTGAGGTTGATGCCAGCAGCATCGCCCCTGGCGCCCGCATACTCCAGGTGCTTCTCGCGGTGCAGGAGTGCGGGCGTCTTCTCGCGAGCGAGCCCAAGCTTGAGGACCTGAACGATGAATGGGATGGGCGGGCGGTGCAGGCGTTGCTCCTGGCCGATGAGGCCGCGCCGCTGCAAAGCCTGCTGGGCTCGATCTCAGAGGTGACCTACCAGGTCATCCCCAGGCAGGTGGGCCAGGCGGGCCCGCAGCCTGACAACAGCGTGCCGACAGCGCCGGCAGCGGGCAGCGACGATGGGCTGGCTGCTTCTGGCGGCGGAACTCCCGAAAGCGCCGCTCAGCCAGAAAGCCCCAAGGCGCAGGCAGGCGGCTCCGGTAGCCCACGTTCGGCCGAGGCGGGTCGGGGGAGAGCGGACGCCAACCAGGTCAGATGGGTGCGCACAAGCGTGGAGCGGTTGGACGCACTCATGAACCTTGTGAGCGAGCTAGTCACCGATCGGAACCGGCTGATGCAGGTGCGCGCCAACCTGACGCAGCGCTACGGCGAAGAGAACGGCCTGGGCGAATTGAGCGAGGCGCTGGCGCACTTCTCGTCCATCACCGACCAGCTGCAGGACGAGGTGATGCGGGCGCGCATGGTGCCGATCGAGAACACGTTCAGCAAGTTCCCGCGTGTGGTGCGGGACCTGGCCAGGCAGCTGAACAAGCAGATCAACCTGGTGATCGAGGGCCAGGAGACGGAACTGGACCGTACCGTCATCGAGGAGATCGGGGACCCGCTGATGCACCTGGTCCGTAACTGCGTTGACCATGGGATCGAGGCGCCGGAAGAGCGCTTGCGGGCCGGCAAGCCGGAGCGGGGCACGCTGAGGCTGGCGGCACGCTCAGAGGAGAACCACATCATCATCCTGGTTGAGGACGATGGCGCCGGCATTGATCCGGAGCGGATGCGGGAGACAGCGGTCAGGAAGGGGCTCCTGGATGCCGATGCTGCACGCCAGTTGAGCGACACAGAGGCGATCGAACTCATCTTCCGGCCGGGCTTCTCCACCGCCAAGGTCGTGAGTGGCGTCTCTGGGCGGGGCGTGGGCATGGACGTTGTCCGTACTAACATCGAGCGCCTGAATGGCTCGGTGTCCGTCCACACCAAAGTGGGAGAGGGAACGCGCTTCGAACTGAAACTGCCGCTGACGCTGGCCATCTTCCCGGCGCTGATGGTGGAGGTGTTCGACAGCGTCTACGCGATACCACTGAGCGCGGTCGAGGAAGCCATGCACATCCGCGCTGAAGACATCCGGACGGTGCGAGGGCGAGAGACAATTATCAGCCGGGGCAAGGTATTGCCCATCCTTTGCCTAGACGAGTTTTTCGCCTATGCCGGGGCTGAGCGCGGAGCGACGCGCTATGTGGTGGAAGTGCGTTGGGGCGAAACGACCGTGGGGCTGGCGGTGCACCGGCTGCTCGGCCGGCAGGAAGTGGTGATCAAGCCGCTCGGGCGCATGATCGGCGAGGTGCCAGGCATTTCCGGCGGCACAATCATGGGCGACGGCCGTGTGGCGCTGATCATGGACGTCCCCAGCCTGGTCAAGGTGGCGCGGCAGGAGCGCCGAAGCGCATGAGGCGAAGCGGTCGCCCGCCGGAGTCGCCCAGGGCATTTTCCTGTGAGGTCAGGCAAGAGGACGCCGATGAACGCCGATAGGCCAGGATGGACACAGATCGAGGACGGAGAGTGTCTGTGGTGCCATTAACGGAGCCAGTCTGCGCCACTGCGTATCCCTCCGCGTCTCCTTATGGCGAACAGAGGCCGTTTCGGGAGCAGGTGAAATGGACAGCGTAGAAACATTCGCCGGTGCAAGGCTCGATCGTTTGCTCGAACAGATGGCCGAGCTGGCAGCAGCGCGCACCGCCAGCGGCCTATCCACTATGCTGGGCCGGCCCATTCGCATGGCGGTGCCACGGTTGGAACTCGTGCCTATCGCCCAGGTGGCCGATTACGTGGGTGGGCCGGAGCAGGAGGCCGTCGGCATTTACCTCGCCATCTCAGGCGACCTGGCCGGACATATCATGCTCATCTTGCCACTCTCAGACGCCATGCGCCTGACGGACATGCTGATGGAGGTGCCTGAGGGGACCACGGCCAGCCTTGGGCCAATCGAGCGTTCCGCTCTGGCAGAGGTTGGCAATGTGTCGGCGTCGCTGTTCATGAGCGCCATCGCCAATGCCAGTGGCCTGAGCGCCTGGCCCTCGCCGCCGGCGGTCATGATCGACATGGTGGGGGCCATTCTGGACGTCATCCTGATCGGCTGTGGTGCCGTGTCGGACGAGATCCTGCTTCTGCAGACGCAGTTCGAAGGGCCCGACCGCAGCATCGAGATTTACTTCTGGCTGGTGCCGGGCGCCACGATCGCTGCGGAAGGCTGAACCGCTGATGGCAGCGATCGTGAGCACCAAGGCGGGTGTTGTTCCACCGAGCGCCGGCGACGCTCACGTCAAGGCGGCGAGCCTGGGGCAGATCGTTGTCAGCAGGGACGGAGAGGACGTGCTTGTGGCCTATGGGCTGGGATCTTGCGTGGGCGTGGTCGGCTGGGACCCACAGGCCAGGGTTGGCGGGCTGCTGCACGCGCTCTTGCCGCAGTTCCGGCCGGGCGACAACGTGGCCAAGTATGTTGACACGGGCATCCTGGAGCTGTTGCGCCAGATGGAGAACCTCGGCGCTCACAGGCAAAGGATCGTCTGGTATGTCGTCGGCGGGGCGGCGATGCTGAAAATGCCGGATATGAAGAGTGAATTCGACATCGGTAGCAAGAATGCCGAGATGGCGCGCCAGGTGATGGAGCGCGAACGCTTGCACATCAAGGTGATTGACGTGGGCGGCACGGCCGGCCGGACGGTGAAGCTGAACTTGCGCGATGGGACGGTGTCCGTGAAAACGCTGGGCTTAGGAGAGAAGATACTGTGATGAGCCAGACGGTTGGCCGGGTCCGCCGGCCAGGTCCGGCGGCCAGGTGAGAGAACACGGATGAACGAGGGTGGACACGGGTGAACGCCGATCATAGCCGGGTTCTTTCTTGTACCTGCGTAGATCTGCGAACCTCGGCGTTCATGCGCGTTCGCTTATGTTGGCTGGAAAGGATTTTCGGGCCAGTAGGCCAATGGTGGGCAGTACCACGCAAGAGGAGGCGACGATGGCGAAGGTGCTAATTGTGGACGACGCGCAGTTCATGCGCATGCGCTGCGCGAAGCTGCTCGAGAAGAACGGCTTCGACGTGGTTGAGGCCGAGAACGGGCGCCTGGCAGTGGAGATGTACCAGCAGGTTAGGCCCGATGCGGTGCTCATGGATATCACCATGCCGGAGATGGACGGCCTGGCGGCGCTGAAGGAGATTCGCCAGATTGACCCGAAGGCCCGGGTGGCAATGCTGACGGCGCTGGGCCAGCAGGGGGTGGTCATCGAGGCGATCAAGGCCGGCGCCAGGGACTTCATCGTCAAGCCGTTCGAGCAAGATCGGGTGCTCGAGGCCCTGCAGAAGCTGCTGTCCTAGTCTGGTGCAGGTGAGGCACAGATGAAGAAGATACGTGTGCTGGTCGTGGATGACTCGGCCTTCATGCGCTACACGGTCAGCCATCACCTGTCAGCGCAGGAAGACATGGAAGTGGTCGGGCTGGCCAGTGACGGCCTCGAGGGGGTCACCATGGTCGAGGCGCTTCGCCCGGACGTGGTGACGCTGGACGTTGAAATGCCCAGGCTCGACGGGCTGGGGGCGCTGCGCCAGATCATGGACAAGAACCCGACCCCTGTAGTCATGATGAGCAGCCTCACGAAAGAGGGCGCGGCGGTCACGGTCGAGGCGCTGACCCTGGGCGCGGTGGACTTTGTTACCAAGCCGGGCCAATCCACCAGCGTACACCAGGTCCTTGGCGAACTGTGTGAGAAGGTGCGCCTGGCGGCTCGGGCCCGGGTGCGCACTCTGCAGCCATCCTCTCTGCTCCAGCGACGGCTGGCGCCGGCAAGCGATCGCCTCCCCGACAACCTGGTGCTGATCGGGTCATCTACTGGTGGCCCTGGAGCTCTGCGCGAAGTTGTCACCCGTTTTCCTGCCGACCTCAACGCCGCCGTCCTTATCGTGCAGCACATGCCGCCGAACTTCACCCGCTCCCTGGCCGAGCGGCTGGATGAACTCTCGGCGCTGCCCACGAAGGAGGCCGAGCAAGGTGACCGCCTGCAAACGGGGCAGGTGCTGCTGGCCCCTGGAGGATACCACCTGACGCTGACGCGCAGCGGCGAGGTGCAACTGAACAAGGGCCCGGCCGTGAACGGTGTGCGGCCAGCGGTTGATGTCACTATGATGTCCGCCGTGGGTGTATTCGGCAGCCGCATCCTGGCCGTCATCCTCACCGGCATGGGCCACGATGGCCGGGATGGCGTTCGGGCGGTGAAGGCGGCTGGAGGCCGAGCCATTGCCCAGGACGAAGCTACGTGCATTGTCTACGGGATGCCCCGGAGCGTGGTGGAGGCCGGACTGGCGGACAAGGTGCTGCCGCTCGAGGCCATAGCCGGTGAAGTTGTGAGCATGTTGAGCCAGCCAGCGTCGAAGCAACAACCAGTGAGGCAGACGGCATGAACGATAACGAGTATGCCATAATCGGGCACCGCATAAAGCAGCTGTACGGCATTGACCTGGACTGCTACAAGAGCACGCAGATGCGCCGGCGCCTCGATGCTTACCTGTTGCGGGTGAAGGCCAGTTCGTGGGCGGAGTACTTTCGCCGCCTTGAGGCCAGCGAGGAAGAGCGCCTCCGCTTCAAGGACTACCTCACCATCAACGTTACCAGCTTCTTCCGAGACCCGGACAAGTTCGAGGTCCTGCGCAAGGAAATTCTGCCGACGCTTCTGGCGGGCGGGCACGGGCTCAACGTCTGGAGCGCCGGTTGTTCCGACGGCGCCGAGGCCTACACGCTGGCCATGCTGCTCGACACAGCTGCACCGGGCAAGAACTCGCACATCTGGGCGACCGACCTCGATCGCAACGTGCTCGCCAAGGCCAGAGCCGGTGGCCCCTACCTGACCGACGAAGTGGCCAACGTCCCCATGGCAATGCGGCAGCGCTACCTGGAGCCGGTGCCTGAGGGCTTTCGCGTCAAGCCAGCCCTGCAGCGCCTGATCACGTTCCAGGAGCACAACCTGCTGCGTGACCCGATACGCGAGCGTTTCGACCTGATAGTCTGCCGCAATGTCATCATCTACTTCACCGAGGAAGCCAAAGAAGCTCTCTTCCGGCGTTTTGTGTCCGTGTTAAGGCCAGGAGGCTACCTTTTCATAGGTGCCACTGAGACAATACCAATCGCGATGGCCAGGGAACTGGGTCTCGAGCCGGCGCGCATTTCGTTCTACCGCCGGCAAGCCGAAAGCCTGGGCGTCGCTGCAGGAGTGAGCCGATGAGCGTCAAAGTAGAATTCCTCAACCCCTTCGTCACCGCTGCCGCTGAGGTGCTACGCGCCGAAGCGGGCACCGAAGTCAGCCGCGGCCCTCTCACTCTCGAGCGATCGGCCACTACGTCCAGCGACGTGACTACGCTGATCAGCCTGGTGGGCGACGTCGAGGGCATGGTGCTTTTCACGCTGTCGCGGGAAATGTGCCTTGGCCTGGTCTCGCAGATGATGGGGCAGGAGTTCACTGAACTGGACGAGCTGGTGCAGAGCGGCATCGGCGAGTTGGGCAATGTCATTGCCGGGCGTGCCGCCACCAAGCTATCCCAGATGGGGTACAACGCAAACATCTCCGTGCCGACGCTGATCATCGGCCAGGGCGCCACGATCTCCACCCTGGACTTCCAGCGCCTGGTGGTTCCTCTGGACACGCCTCTGGGCAGCCTGCAGGTGCATCTGGCGCTGCGGGAGCGCCGGGACGGAGCGGGCAGCGGCGCCAACTAACTAAAGGAGCACCTGGTCGTAGCGCCAGGGCTGGCGCCACAAGAGCCCTGCCTGACCGGGCCAGTAGCGGCCCAACTCCTCGGCCATTTCCAGTATTCTGGCGGTGAGGCGATCGTCCAGCGCTCGGTCCAGCCAGAGGTTGTGGCCGATCCACTCGCAGTGGAAGAAGACACGGCAGAGCAGCGGGCGGACGCTGTATACGCTGCAACTGCCGTCGTCGCTCTGGTAGGGGCAGGGCGAGTTGTCACCGTGGGCGCCGGTGAGCATGTAGCAGCCCGTGAACGGGCTCAGAGTGCAGTGGTGCTCCATAATCTGGGCCACGGCGCTACGTAGCTCCCGCTCATCGCGCGGCTGGTACAGGTACGCCGCCAGGGCGATCACGTCGGGCAGAGTGACAGCGACGACGCGGCCGTGGCTGCCGCTCAGAGCGTGGCAACAATCGCTGTGGCAGCGGGCGCGCGCTGCGGCCGTGCAGGCGCCGGCTGCCTGCGCCTGTAGAATGTCGGCCGCGTCCAGAACAGTCAGTTGCTCAGGCAGGGACATCGCTCGCGGGCTACCCGCTTGCCTGGAGGTAGAAATCCTGGGGTTCGGTGCGCGGGCCGGCGGGCTCGAACTTGGGCGTGGTGCCGCCAGGGCTGCTGCCGATGGCCTTCTCGATGCCGACATTCCACAACAAGTGGCAGTTCTGGCCCCAGCGCTGCACCAGGTCTTGATCCGGCCGCCAGGAGTTCGCTTTCGTCCAGCCGACCAGGCGGTCGTCGTAATGATCCACGGGCCAGATGTTCACCACGTACCAGAGATCGGCTGCCATATCCCCGACGCCGGTCCAAGTGAGCATCAGTTCGCTGTCCTTGACGCGCACGCTGTCCCTCGGGCTGAGGGCCTCGAGGGCGTGCGGCTGAGCCGGGCCGCCCATTGAGAGCAATGCCTGAGTGGGGGCGGGGGTGGAGGCGGCGGTATCGGCGGCAGCCACCTGCGTCCCTGCCGCAGTAGGGCCGGGGGTGGCCGTAGCTGAGGCGGCACCCTGAGGTGTTTCGGCTTCGGCCTGGGCAGTGGCGCCCGGTGTGGCGGTGGCGACAGGGACCTTGATCTCCTGGCCGATGCTCAGGGTCGTATGCTCATCAATGCCCGGGTTTGCGCCCTTGATGGCGTCAACGGTGCTGCCGTACTTGCTAGCGATGTAGTCCAGTGAGTCGCCAGCCTCGACGATGTGGACGATGAACTGGGGCACCGGTGTGCCCGTCTCCGTGGTCGCTGGCTCGGGGCCGCTGCCGCCGGCGGCTGGGGCTGTGGCATTGGGTATGATGAGTTTGTCGCCGATATTCAGGATAGTCCATTCGCTGATGTTGTTGGCACGGGTGATATCCGAGACCTCGACGCCGTACTTGATGGCGATGCTGAGGAGCGTGTCTCCCGACTGCACCTCATACACCAGCGGGCCAGGGGTTGCTGTGGGCGGGGCCGGCGTGGGGCTAGGGGCAGGCGTTGGCGTAAACGTCGGCGTGGCTGTGGGCGCCGGTGTGGGCGTGCGGGTGGGCAGCGGCGTATTGGTGGGCGTTGGCGAGGCGGTGGGAGTAGGGCTCGCCTGAGCCAGAGCCAGGAGCGCTGCGGTGCCGGCGGGTGTTGAGGCGGTCACCTTGTTGACAGCGACCACCATCGGCGATGCGACCTTGTGTGCCCGGGTGCGCAACGCGGCGACTGCTGCGCCGGCGATGATCGCGACGACGAGGAGCAATATCGGGATGGTGATATAGGTGCCACTGTCCAGCCGATAGCCGCAGAGCAAGCAGGTATCAGACTGCTGTGCGACGCGCGTACCACAACGCGGACAGCGACGTTCGCGCCTACGGGCGCTTAGCATGAAGCCTGGCCTCCATGGGCGCGATGGTACGGCCCAAGAGCAAGCAGGAACACGACAGCCACAGCAGCAAGAGTAATCCATTTGGCGAGGCTGCGCAAGGGGGTATCGCCGAAACGGATGCTGGCCACATGCCTGCCGGCTGGGACGGCGAAGCTGATCAGCCCCTGAGGCCCCGTGGGGTGCAGAGCTACCTCTTTTCCATCAACGTAGGCCCGCCAACCCGGGTAGTAGTAGGTATAGAAGGTCAGTTCACCCGGCTGGGGCAGGTCGCAGGCCAGGGACTGGCGCTGAGCACCACGGTGCAGGGCCTGAAGCACAGCCCCGGGCACGTTCGCTTCGCCCAGGGGAAGTGGTTCGCCCTCCAGGTAGGCGGCCAGTTTGGGTGAGGTGAGCGGCGGCTGCTTCACCCAGGCCGTTACGCCGATCATGTCCGGGTGGGCCATCTCGAAATCCACGATGGCGAGCGGCGTCTCGGACCGCGCTGAAGGGGCGGTGTACTCCGGCTGAGCGTAGGGCAGCGATGCTACCACGACGACGAGGGCCAGGAGCACAGGCACCGGAAAACCCGGGTCGCCACGCGGCAGAGCAGCGCTGCCGCCCGCCGCCAGAAGAGCCATGCAGAGACCAGCCAGGCCGAGCAATCGCCACGGGAATTGCGCGAAAGCCAGCGCGGGCAGGGCGCGCCAGACCCAGGTGCTCACCGGCAGCATGAGCAGCACATAGGCGACCAGGCCCAGCAAGGCGAAAGCGACCAGGGGCCGGCGAGTCCGGTCCCGCCAGCCGACGAAGAAGCCGGCCAGCGCCAGGCACAAAGGGGCCAGGCCCAGTTGCAGCGACATGCCATCGTCTGGGCCGGCAACGGCGTAGCCATAGCCCCAGAAGGGCGAGAGAAGCTGCCCAGGGTAGACGAATTGCTTGCTAACGTCGTAGTTGCCCTGGACCCACTGCTGTTGGCTGACATAGGCACGCTCGAAGAGCGCCGGCAGAAGCGAGACCGAAGCCAGCGCCAGGGCGAGCATACCGGCCAGAAGGCACCAGGCCCAGGCCTGCCAGCGCCGCCACGTGCCAGAACGCCAAAGGCCGAAGGGAATGAAGGCAAGGAGCAGCGGTGTGAACAGGAAGGCACTGACGTTGTGGCTGAGCAGGAGGGCGCCGTACAGGATCGCCGCCAGGGCCACCCGCCTTGCTGACGGCTGGCGGGCAAGGCGCCAGAAGGCCCAGAGTACCCAGGGAAAGATCGCGACTGCCACGGACTCGGCGAGGTCGGAACGGACGTACATGTCCACGAAACGATAGGGCACGAACGCATAGAGAACGGCGGCCACACAAGCCCAGGCCGGGCTCGTGAAGCCTTCGGCAAGCACGAAGGTGCCGGCAGCCGAGAAGAGCATCGCCAGGCCGTAGGTGAGTTTCACTGAAAGCGTGATGCCCGCCCCGACAAGGTGAAAGCTCTCGGCGACGTAGTAGGCCAGGGGCGAGATGAAGACGAATGTGGGGTAGCCGTAGCCCAGGGCGTGATCAACGCCCCAGCGCGGGATCAGGGCACCGTCGCGAAAAGCCTGATCGAACTCCACCAGGAAGAAGAGGCTGTGCGCCGCATCGTGCGCTTTCAGGAAGTAGCCAGGCGCGAGCAGCGGCCAGAGGCCAAAGCCAGCCAGAAGGCAGGCCAGGAGCAGGTAGCGACGGCGAGCCATCAGGCTGGCCTCCTGGCGGCCCGCTTTCTCCAGGCGCCGCCCGCCAGGAACGCCAGGCAAAGCAGCGCGCTCAGCCCGCTCAGCATCGTGCCGACGTCGCGCACAGGCGTGTTCTCGAAACGCAACAGGAGGATGTGCCGCCCCTGCGGCAAGCGGACCGTGATCAGGCCCAGGTCGCCCTCGGCCTCCACGGGCGCTACCGCCTGCAGGCGCTCGCTCTTCTCGTCCAGGATATAGGCCTTCCAGCCGGGGTAATAGAAAGTGAGGAAGCGCAGCCGCTGCTGGCTATCGTCCGCCTGGTACCACACTTTCTCATAGGTGGTGCCCATGGCCATCGAATTGACGGCCAATTTGCCGCTGGCGTAGGCGGAAACGTAGTCCACCTTGGTGGTGATCTTGATGCCGGCCATGATCTGGTCGGCGAGAGGCGACCAGCGCGGCACGTCTTTGACCCATGCTGTGGCGCCGGTCATCTCGTCGGCGCTCTGCTGGAAGCGCATGAGGCCGCGCAGCGACACCTCTCCCTCTGCCGGCGGCCTGATCTCGGAGCGCAGGTAGGGGTAGACGGGCAGGATGATCAGGAGGCTCCAGAGAGCAGCCAGAGCCACGGCCCGTGAATCGTTCTGCCAGTGCGAGAAGAGCATGGCGCCGAGGAAGGCGAGGGAGATCAGCGTCAAGGCCAGCAAACGCCAGGGGAACTGGGCGAAACGAGCCAGGCCGGCCACTTGCCAGATGGGGAGAGAGGCGGGCAGCATCAGGAACGTGATGGCGGCGCTGACGACCAGGAAGTAGAGCACAACCCGCCGTGCCTCCTCGCCCAAGCGGCGCCAGGAGAGCAGTGAAAGGCAAGCGAGAGCCACCGGCGCCAGGCCCAACTGGAAGGACATGCCGTCATCCGGGCCGGGGACGCTGACGCCAAAGCCCCAGTTGAGCTTGAATAGCTGGAAGAGATAGACGAAATGGTTGCGGTAGGCATAGTAGCCGCCCACCCACTGGTCGGCCCTGACGAACTTGTACTCCAGGAAGGCCGGCAGCCAGAAGATGGCGCTCAGGCCCAACCCGAGGCCGACCGCGGCTGCCGCCGGGGTCAACACATGCAGCAGGTGGCCGAGCGTACCGGCGGGGTCCTCGCGCAGCGAAGTGAGCCAATTCCGGCCTGCAGGTCGCTGAGCCAGGGCGAGCAGCAGTACGTAGCAACCCAAGATGGGCGAGAAGAGCAGCGCCAGCAAATTGCTGCTGAACATCAGGCCGGCGTAGCACACCGCCGCTATGGCGAGGGCGGCGAAGCCGGGGCGTCGTTGCAGGCGGCCAAAGCCCCAGAGGCATAGAGGCAGGAAGGCCAGGCCCACCGTCTCCGCCAACGAGGCACGAACATAGATATCCTCGATATGGTAGGGGGCATAGACATAAAGCAGCGCCCCCAGCATCGCCCCCGGTGGGTCGCTGTAGAGGCGCAGCCAGAGGTACATGCCTAAAGCAGCGCCGATGGCGGCAAGGGCGAACACGGCTTTGACAGCGCCGACGAAATCCAGCCCAGCCAGGTGTAAGGCCTCGCCCAGGTACGACGGCAGAGGGCCGTAAATGTTGAAGAAGGGGTAACCGTAGCCGAAGGTGAAATCTGGCGCCCAGCGTGGGTACAGGACACCATCCTGAATGCCGCGGTCGAACTCGAACAGGAAGTAGACGCTATGGCGGGCGTCCTGCGCTCCCCAGTGGTAGCCAGGGAGCAGCAATGGCCCGACGATGAAGCTGCACAGCAGCACCAGCCACAGCAACCAGGCCCATTCGGGCAGGCCACGCCTGGCGACAGTGGGCTCAGCCACCGGTCAACTCCAGGTAGGGGCGGCCGTCGTCGAGCGGCACGGGCTGCTGGGTGAGGCTGTCGTAGAGGCCCATGATCAGGCGGTAGCCCTGCCTGGGCCCATCAGGGTCAATGGTAATCACGTGGTCGTCCACCACCAGTTCACCTGGGCGCCAGCCGGAGGTGGGCCGCTTGCCCTCCGCGGGTTGCACGTCTTGCTGGGCCCACTTGTGGTCGGATTGATCGAGCACCTGCACGAACACGGTGTAATCGCGCTCGAGGGGCCGCGTGCTCTGCCAGTACAGGCGCAGGCGCGGTGAGGCACCATGGCGCAGCGGCCCGTCCAGCTCGGCGCGCACGAGAAGCACCTGCCCGCCAGCGAAGCTGGCTAGCGGTGCGGTGGCCGGCTGGACGGCAGTGGTCGGCACTTCCAGCGAAGGAACGGCCATTGCCAAAGCAAGGACGGCCAGGGCGCCGGCGTACTCCAGTTTGCTGCCCAGCCAGATGGCCAGCCTGGGCCCTGCCTGCCACAGGATCAGGAAAGAGGCCAAAGCCAGCAGCTGCCACGGGCCCTCGAGGAGCAGGCCGAGCGACCGCCTGGTCCACAGCGGGCCGGCAAGTGGTGTCGCAGCGGCGATCAGCAGTGCGACCACAATAACGGTCGGCCAGCAGGCGGGGGCACGGTCCTGCATGCCGGAAGCCAGAGTGTCGCTGCGCCCGCTGCTCTGCTGGGCAGCACTGGCCAACGGCGCCAGGATAGCGACAAGCCCGAGTGCTACGATGAGTGTCCCCAGGGTCATGGGCGCTGGTGGCGTGGCGGACCAGGGCAGGCTGCTCGCGCCGTAACCCCAGTTGTAGGCCAGGAGTTGGTAGGGGTATGCCAACTGGTAGAGCGCGGGCGTGGCTGCTGCCCCTTGGGGCATTGCGAGCAGCCCGGCCCAACTGGCTGCCAGGCCTAGCGCTGCGCCGGCATGGGAGCGCCAGCGCAAACGCCCAGCAGTGAATGTGCCAGCGGCGGTGGCCAGGAAAGCGAGGAGCGCGAAGCCAGGAGAGCACAGGCCAACCGCCAGGGCGATGACGGCGGCAGGGGCAGCAGCAGCCCTCCGGCTCAGCGCCCAGGCCAACCAGGGCAACAGCGCCAGCGCCGGAGCCGCGGTGAGAGAGCCGCGCACGAAAACGGCGGCTACACTGAGGGGCGAGTAGACCCAGACGAGCGCGAGGGAGAGGGCGCTCGCCGGCTGGCCCGCTTCCAGAAAGAGGAGATAGGCGCCGGCCGCGGCAACCAGGATGGAGAGGGCGAACACGAATTTCGCCGCCCCCGCCCCGTCCATGCCAGCAAACCTGGCTACCTCGGCCAGGGCGTAGGGCAAGAGGCCCGGGCCGGATGGCGAGCCTGGCCCGAGGCGAAGGCCGGCACGCTCCCAGGCGTACAGGT
>DAOTVV010000043.1:0-7736 GCA_034436255.1 Anaerolineae bacterium | reverse complement strand
CTAGACTCTAAGGGTTGGGGGCCTCAATGATCCCCAGCTTGGTTATCGCTTTCCGCTAAACACTGGAGGCAGCCCTGCGCTCATCCAGGTGCTGGGCTGGCTGGCCTATCTCGCCCCTGTCCTCTATGTTTGGCGCACAGGGGCTAAGGCGCGGCCTGACCGCGGATCGGCAGGCTGAGGCCGGCAATAGCACGTGCCCTACCCGCCGGCAGTCATGTTGGGAATACCCGCGGATCAATCAGTCTACGGAGGTAGCAGTCACCATGGCTAACGAGCGTCGTTTCGGCTTCAACACGCGGCAACTGCATGCTGGGCAGGTGCCCGACCCAACCACCGGCAGCCGGGCTGTGCCCATTTACCAGACTACGAGCTATCAGTTCAAGAGCACTGAGCATGCCGCCGGCCTTTTCGCTCTCAAAGAACCGGGCAATATCTATACGCGCATGATGAACCCCACCAGCGACGTGCTGGAGCGACGCCTCGCCGACCTGGAAGGTGGCGTGGGGGCCCTGGCCACGAGCAGCGGCCATGCCGCTCAGACACTCGCCATCTTCAGCCTCTGCCAGGCCGGCGATCATATCGTTTCTAGCAGCCGGCTCTACGGCGGCACCTACAACCAGTTTCGCTACACCTTCCCCCGCCTCGGGATTGAGGTCACCCTGGTTGACCCGACTGACCCTGCTAACTTCGCGCGCGCCATCCGCCCGAACACCAAGATCATCTACGGCGAGACCTTAGGCAACCCGGACATCAGTGTCTTTCCCTTCGACGAGGTGGCCACGATCGCCAAGGCCAACCGCATCCCGCTCATGATAGACAGCACTTTCGCCACACCCTACCTGTGCCGGCCTTTCGAGTGGGGCGCCAATATCATTACCCATTCCACCACCAAATTCCTGGCGGGGCACGGCACCAGCATTGGCGGTGCGATCGTGGATGGCGGCAACTTCGATTGGACGAGCGGCCGCTTCCCCAACTTCACCACGCCTGACCCCTCCTACCATGGGCTTGTCTATGCCGACCTTGGCCCCGCCGCTTTCATAACCAAGGCCAGGGTCCAGATGTTGCGCGACATAGGCGCTTGCCAGTCCCCCTTCAACAGCTGGGTCACTTTGCTTGGAGTGGAGACTTTGAGCCTGCGCATGGAGCGGCACGTGGCCAATGCTCAGAAGGTGGCCGAATACCTGGAGAGCCATCCAAGGGTCTCTTGGGTGAGTTACCCTGGCCTGAAGAGCCACCCCGACTACGAGCGGGCTAAGCGTTACCTGCCCAAAGGGCCGGGTGCGATCATGGGCTTTGGCATAGAAGGCGGAGTGGAGGCGGGCAGACGTTTCATAGAGAGCCTCAAGCTGTTCAGCCACCTGGCCAATGTCGGAGACGCCAAGAGCTTGGCCATCCACCCAGCCACCACAACGCACAGCCAACTGAGCGAGGAGGAATTGGCGTCGGCCGGTGTCACGCCCGACTTCGTGCGCCTAAGCATCGGCCTGGAGGACATCGAGGACATTCTCTGGGATCTGGAGCAGGCGCTGGCGGCAGCCACGGCCTAGGCGCTGGATGAGAGTTGCTGGCTGGCTTTTCTATGCCGCTCTCGAAGCAGCAGCCATCACCCTGGCCTCCTGGACGGTGGCCACTAGCTTCAGCGCCTGCGTTGTCGAGCGAGTAGTGACTGTGCTGGTGATCGCCTGTCCGCACGCCCTGGGCTTGGCTGTTCCTCTCGTTGTGGCTATCACCACCTCCCTGGCAGCCGGCAGGGGCATTCTGGTGCGCGACCGCTTGGCTTTGGAGTCGGCGCGCGAGCTTGATGTCATCGTCTTCGACAAGACGGGGACACTCACCAAGGGCGAACAGGGCCTGGTCGGTATTGTTGCCTCAGGGCGGAGCGAGGTGGGGCGCTAGCGCTGGCGGCGGCTATTGAGAGCGATTCAGAGCATGCGATCGCAGGCGCGATCTATCGTACGGCGCTCGAGAAAGGGCTGGTGCAGGGCAGAGGGTTGCGTTGGCCAGCGATGAAGATGCGCGCCGCTGGTGGGGCCAGTGCTATAATGGCGCTCCAGTTTGTGCTGATTGGTGGAGCGAGAGTGAACGAAAGACGGTTCGAAGAGGATATCCGGGTCGAGGGCCACATCATTGACTCACTGATACTGCCGCGCGTGTTCGACGCCATCATGGACATGGGCGGTGACTTCGACGTCGAGGAGATCCGAGTCGGACGAAGCAAGAAGGAGCCCAGCTACGCTCGCCTGAAGGTTTTCGCCGATAATGAGGAACGTCTCGCCAGGATCATCACAACGCTGCAGGACTTCGGCGTGGACCTGGTCTCGGCCGGAGACGCCCGGACGGTCGCTTCGCCGCGCGATGGGGTGCTACCTGAGGGTTTCTACTCCACCACTAACCTGCCCACCCAGGTGCGCTTGCACGGTGTCTGGGTGGATGTGGCCGACACTGAGATGGACCTGGTCATAGTGGTTGACTGGGAGCAGAGCAGAGCACGTTCGGTGCCGATAGACGAGGTGCGCGCTGGCGATCAGGTCGTCGTCGGGCACGAGGGAGTGCGCGTGATCCCGTTGCAGCGCGAGCGGCAGCGGGAAGAGTTCTCGTTCATGCAAAGTAACGTGTCGTCGGAGCGCTCCAAGAAGATCGCCATTGCGGCCATCGCGGCGGAGATGCGCGATTGCCGTGAACAGGGCGAGAAGATCGTTTTCGTGGTCGGCCCAGCCGTGATTCATACCGGGGCTGGTGTCTACCTCAGCGCTCTCATCCATCACGGCTATGTGCAGGCGCTTCTGGGCGGCAACGCAATCTGCACCCACGATGTCGAGTCCGTACTCTTCGGCACCTCGCTCGGCCTTAGCCTGACGGATGGCACGCCTGTGGCGGGTGGGCACCAG
This sequence comes from Anaerolineae bacterium, assembly GCA_034436255.1. Classification (GTDB taxonomy): domain Bacteria; phylum Chloroflexota; class Anaerolineae; order DRVO01; family DRVO01; genus DAOTVV01. The sequence continues at coordinate 4,845 of DAOTVV010000043.1, read as the reverse complement.
AACCACATGCGGGCCATCAACGCCATCCGCAGAGCCGGGAACCTGAAACAGGCAGTGGCTCAGGGTGTACTCACCCGCGGGGTGATGTATGAGTGTGTGACCAATGGCGTAGACCTGGTGCTTGCGGGCTCGATCCGCGATGACGGCCCAATGCCAGACGTGATCACCGACGTGGTCGTGGCTCAGAAGGAGATGCGCCGTGCCGTACGTGGCGCTGGCCTGGTTGTGATGGTCTCGACAATGTTGCACTCCATCGCCGTGGGGAATCTGCTGCCCGCCACAGTGCGGGTGGCAGTGGTGGACATAAACCCGGCGGTAGTCACCAAGCTGGCGGATCGCGGCAGTTTCCAGGCTGTAGGCCTGGTCACCGATGCCGAATTATTCCTGCGGCAGTTGTGCGACGAGTTGGGTGTAACTTACCCGGAGCGGGCTGCGGAGCCGTCGGCAGAGCCAGGTGCAGTTTAGGGCCCAGGCGCACCAATTGCCGTGAGTGCCGCGTCATGATACACTCGCCGACGAATGAGGGCCGTTAGCTCAGCGGAAGAGCACCTGCCTTTTAAGCAGGGTGTCGTGGGTCCGAATCCCACACGGCTCACTAAATGTGGCAGTTGCCTATGCCACCTACTACTAGCGGTGGCGGCAGGGCCCGTTCTCACTGCCTCAAAGCGCTGCCAGCTGTCGCTGTCAACCCCGTCGGCAAGGCCCGTGGGTTCTGCCAGCCGTTCATATCCCTACCGCCATTCCCCGTTACGTCTGTCCAGGCACACTATCCTCGGCGCTGCTATAATACGTACGCATCAAGCTGGCCGGGCGGTCGCGGACGGACTTCGCCAGAGAGGTGGAGCCTGTCCGAGGAAAGTCCGAGCTCCACAGAGCACGGGGCTGGGTAACACCCAGGCGGGGCGACCCGACGGATAGCGCCACAGAGACATACCGCCGTGGCCGGGGCTAGTGCTCGGGCCACGGTAAGGGTGAAAAGGCGGTGTAAGAGACCACCGGCGCGCCGGGCAACCGGTGCGGCCAGGCAAGCCCCTCCGGGAGCAAGACCAAGCGTGGGCCAGGCTGTGTCCGCAAGGGCACGGCACAGAGGCTGCTCGTCTCTCGAGCCCCAGGTAGGTCGCTAGAGCTGGCGGGTAACTGCCGGCCAGTGCCAGCGGGCAACCGCTGGCCCAGATAGATGACCGCCACGTCGCTCCCAAGCGACGGACAGAACTCGGCTTACAGGCTGGCTTGATGCGCATGGGGCCACTCTCGGGTGGCCCCATGCGTTTTGGCCAGCGACCGCCCGGCTACTGGCCGTTCTCTCCAAGCATGGGCATCATGCGGTATTCGATGCCAAGGTAGGGCCGGCTGGGGTCGCTCGGGTTGGCGCCGAGTTTGACCGTGATCTCACGCGTCTGGCCGGACGCCGCGTGGCGCACACTCAGGCGGACGCTCTCGCCTGGGCGCATGCGGCCAATTGCGTCGCTCAGGCCAGTGTCGCCCGTGATCGGCTTGCCGTCCACAGCTGTGATGATGTCGCCAGGCACCAGGCCGGCCTGGTCGGCTGGGCTGTTGCGGACCACGTCGGTGATGAGTGCTCCACCTCTTCCTCTGAAGGGCGGGGCCGGCGCAGCAGGGCCAGTGTAGGGCTGAATGGGCACCGCCTCATAGGTGGCAACCGCTGGCGGGCCGGCTTTGTACGTGCGCGGGACCAGGGCCACGGCAACCGCCGCGCCAAAGCAGGCTGCCAGACACGACAGGACAATTACTGCGAGAGCGATGAGGATGCCGATCAACCACCAGTTAGTCTTGCGCGGTTCTTGCACAGTTTGCCTCCTTACGGTGTGAAACGGAAGCTCACAGACGGATCTCCTCGCCTCTGGCGGCCGAAGCGTAGATGGCATCAATGATGCGCATCACCTGCAATCCCTGCTCCGCGGTGGCTGAAGGAGTGTCACCGGAGAGGACGCACTGCGCGAAATGCTCCTGAGCCGACACGAGGTCCCGAGGATAGGCCTGAGGGGCAATGCTGACGTAGGAGCCGTGTTCGGGGCGGAAGATGCGGGCCTCGAACTCGTAGCCCCGGGTGTTCCGGTGCAGGCAGCCGGCCTTCGTGCCATAGACCTGCGTGAGCATTTCCTCGTCCCGCTCGCCATTCTCGGCCCAGCTGGCCTCGAGCACGAGGGTGGCGCCATTGTCGAAGCGCACGAACGCTGAGGCCATATCCTCAACAGTGAACTCCCTGCCCTGCTCGGCGGCAAGCGCCTTCCCCAGGAGGTCGTAAGTGGCACCGCTGACGGCGGTGGCCTGCGGGTAGCCCATCAACCAGAGCGCCAGGTCCAGCCTGTGCACCCCGAGGTCAATGAGGGGACCGCCGCCGGCGCTTTCTTTCGAGGTGAACCAGGTACCCAGGTTGGGGATGCCACGGCTGCGATGCCACCAGGAACGGGCGTGGTAAACGTGGCCGAGTTCTCCGGCTTCGACATAACGATGCAAGGCCGCCGCGGCGGGCGTGAAGCGGTAGTTGAAGTGAATCATGAAGAGGCGGCCAGTTTCGCTCACTGCCTGTAGCATCTGTTCTGCCTCGGCAGCATTGCGAGCCATAGGTTTCTCGCACAGGACGTGCTTGCCGGCGCGCAGGGCAGCAATGCTGACCGGGGCGTGCAGTACGTTAGGCAGCGCTACTACAACGGCGTCTATCTCGGGTGAAGCCAGCAAGTCTTCGTAGTTGCTGGTGCGCCAGGCGATGGCATACTGATCGCCAGCACGCTCGAGCCGCCCTTGGTCCAGGTCGCAAATGGCGCGGACCTGGGCGTGGGGCGCCTCCAGCAGCCGCTCGATGTGATAGCGGCCCATTCCTAGACCAATGACGCCAAAACGGACCCGTTCTTCCAGCATACCAGGCCTCGAACCAGAATGATGCCAGCGCGCAGAGGCGGACTGGCACTGATTCTAGGCCGGCAGCCTGAGCCTGACAAGTATGTGCCGGGCCAACATTGTCATAACTGGGCCGCCGTGGCGCCGATCGTGCCTAGAGATAGAGCGCTGCCGCCTGCGTGAGGTGACGCCAGTCGGTTCCGCCGATGATCGAGCAGGCGATGAGCAGAAAGATGATCAAGAGGAAGAGGCCACAGCCGACGCCAGCACAGCCGCGGCCGAAGCCGAACCTGAACTGCAGCCAGCTGAACAGCCGGTCGAGCAAGAAGAGTTCGAGCAGGCCTGCCAAGCATCCCTGACGTCGGTCTCCGTACACCTCATCGCTCCTGCTGCCCGAGCCGGGCAGTGACTAAAGGGAAACACCGGGAAGAGTATAGGCTGTCAGTATGGCCAGGACAAGCGCCAACTATATGCGGCTGGATCAGGTGCTGGTTCAGCGTGGACTGGCCCCTAGCCGCAATCGCGCCCAGCAGTTGATCGAGGCTGGGGCCGTGTCCGTTGATGGCGCGGTTGTGTGGAAACCTGCCGCGCGGGTCCCGCTGCAGGCCAAGATAGCGGTTGAGGAGGCCATCCCGTTTGTCAGCCGGGCCGGCCTGAAACTTGCAGCTGCCCTCGACACTTTCGGCGTGAACGTCAGCGGGCTAGTCGCGCTGGATGTTGGCGCCTCTACCGGCGGTTTCACTGACTGCCTGCTCCAGCGGGGCGCGTCGCGCGTGTACGCCGTGGACGTCGGCCACGGCCAACTCGACGAGCGGTTGCGCCGTGACGGGCGAGTGATCTCGCTTGAAGGGACAGACATCCGCGGTTTGCGCGCCTTGCCGGAGCGACCGAACATAGCCGTAGTTGATGTGTCCTTTATCTCTCTCCGCCTGGTGCTACCGGCAGTGGCGCGCCTGCTCCCCCCGGGTGCCAGCGTGATCGCACTGGTGAAGCCCCAATTTGAGGCCGGGCCGGGGGCGGTGGGAAAGGCGGGCGTCTTGCGGGATCCGGCCTTGCGCTCGGCGGTGGTGGCAGGGATTCTGGCGTGGTTGCAGGAGGAGGGATGGCAGCTTCGGGACAGTCTGGAGTGCCCTGTCGTCGGGTCGAAAGGCAACATAGAATACTTAGGGCATTTTGCTACGCCGGTCGCCCAGCGCGACGGCGTTTGTCTGAGCCGGCAGGAAACACGGTCGGTCAGGAGGCGTTGGAGTTGGTGACCGCGGCGGACGTGGCGAGAGTGAAGCACTGGCGCAGTGCGCCCATAATCGCGGTCATGGTTCTGGCGCTCCTGCTGCGCCTCGGTGGCGTCGGCTTTGGGTTGCCTTACGTCTACCATCCAGACGAGCATTTCCTGGTTGACCCTGCTCTCGCCATCTTGGCCAGTCATGACCTCAACCCACACTGGTTCAACTACCCCGACCTCTACATCTACGCTCAGACAGTCGTACTTGCAGTGGCCCGTGCTGTGCTAGAGAGCTTCGGCGGGGCGCCGGGAGCGTTGCAGGTGCAGGGCCTGATGTACCTGGCAGGGCGATTGGCGACCGTATTGACGGGCACCGCCGCGGTGTACGTTACTTATCGGGCCGGTAGACGCCTTTGGGGTGAACTGGCCGGCATCAGCGCTGCGCTTGTTCTGGCGGTTGCCTTTGCGCATGTGCAGAACTCGCAGTTCATTACGGTGGACGTACCTTGCGGCTTTCTTAGCGCGGCGTGCATCTGGGGCGCCGTGCATGGCTATCGGGGCGGCGGTAACCGCTGGTTTGTTGTTTCCGGTGTTCTGGCTGGGCTGGCGGCAGCGACCAAGTACAACGCCGTTGTCGCACTGGCGGCGCCGCTCGCCCTTTGGCTTGCGGGCTGCCATGGTAGGCGTGAGTGCCTGTCCTGGGTGCCCGTGCTTACGGTGGTAGCCGCGATCCTGGCTTTTGTGGTCGTTATGCCCTGGGTCTT
>DAOTVV010000042.1:0-31401 GCA_034436255.1 Anaerolineae bacterium | reverse complement strand
CCGATTGGCGGCTGTTTGCCGGCGGTGTGGCTATTATCATTGGCGCCTCCGCATGGTGGGGTGCCAAACACCTGCGTGGGAGGAGGTTAGGTGGTGGTAAGACGCTTTAGCCGGAGAAGATTGATTTCACTCGGCGCGTTTGCCCTGACAGCGGCCGCATGTGGCGGGGTGGCATCGCCGACGCAGCCCACATCAGCGCCGACTGCCACCGCGGCGGCATCTCTGCCTTTGCCTGGGCTCGCCTCTGCCCAGGCGACGGTGCTCGCGCCGGTCGAGCCCAGTCCGACTCCGCCGCTCAGCACCTCGGAGGAAAGCCCGCTCATCACGACTGGTGCCAGTCCATTGGTGGCTCCGGCGAGCGGTGGCGAGCGGCAACTTGTGATCGTACACACTAACAGCGTCAACGGCTACGTTGACCCCTGTGGCTGAATGCCTCCCAAAGGGGGACTGGCCCGGCGGGCCAGCTTGATCAAGAGAGTGCGGCAGTCGGGGCAACCGGTCATCGTTCTGGACGCTGGCAACACTCTCTTCTCGAAGACGCTGAACAACCTGAACACACTGTCTGAGGGGCGTTACATGATCGCGGGCATGAACGCCATGGGCTACGACGCCCTGGCGATCGGGCCGATCGAGTTCGCCCTGGGCGCTGATCTGTTGCGCCAGCGTCTGAGTGAGGCCAAGTTTGCGGCCGTCACAGTAAATGTGACCGTGGATGGCAAGGCTTTCGGCCAGCCTTTCGCTGTGCTGGATAGGGACGGGATGAAGGTAGCGGTCCTTGGGCTGACCGGCAGCGGGAAGATTGACGATGCTACGGTTCAGATTGGGGATCCCATTGCTGCTGCCGCTGCCTCGGTTGAGCAGGCTCGCAAACAAGCCGGCCTTGTCATCGCGCTATCCAACCTCGACCAGGAGGGCGTTCAGGCACTGGCGCGCAGCGTCCCGGGCATAGACCTGATCGTAGCGGCAGGCTACTACGCTGCTACCGACCAAGTTGTGTGGCTGAGCGGGATACCGATCGTCAGCTGCGGCGGTCTGGGCGAGGATGCGGGGGTCACGGGCATAACCCTGAACGCCGCTGGTGCACCTGTCCGCTTCGACCACAGGCAGGTCGTCCTCGATTCGAGTTACGGGGATGACCAAGAGATTTCGGCACTGCGTGCTGAGTTCCAGGCCAAGTATGGATCGGGTTCGGCCACTGTGACACCGAGCCCACAGTAGCATGACTGGCAGGAGGTAAGGGGAGGTTGCGATGCCGATCAGGACCATGAAGTTTGGTGGAACATCGGTTGGCGATGCGAACGCGATCAGGCGGACCTGTGAACTAGTGAAAGCCAGTGTTGATGCCGGCTATGCCGTAGCCGTCGTCGTCTCAGCCATGAGCGGCGTCACTGATCAACTCCTGCGTGCCAGCCGCGCGGCGGAAGTTGGTGATGCGAGTGAGTTCCGCGCCATCAGGCTTCGATTGCTCACCAGACACCTTCAGGTGAATGACGCCTGTGTTCCCGAACCGGAACGCGAAGCGGTCGGCGAAGAGATCAGTGAACTGCTCGATCAGCTACTGCGGTTGTGCGAGAGCGTGGCTGTGATGGGCGAGCTTACGTTGCGGGGGCGGGATGCCATCCTCGCTCTCGGAGAGCGAATGAGTTGCCGCCTCGTCTCGGCGTGTCTGCGCGGCCTGGGGGTGCCGTCGGCAGCCGTTGAGGCCACTAACCTGATCGTGACCGACGAGCAGTACGGCTCGGCCAACTACCTGCCTGAGCAGACCCGGGCAAAGACGCGAGCCACTCTCATGCCCATGCTGGAGGGCGGCCAGGTGCCCGTCATCACCGGCTTCATCGGCGCGACAGCGAGAGGGGTGACGACGACGCTTGGCCGCGGTGCTAGCGATCTTTCTGCCTCGATCATCGGTGCCTGCCTCGATTCGGAGGAGATCTGGATCTGGACTGACGTTGACGGTGTGCTCACGGCCGATCCGCGCATTGTGCCGGAGGCGCGCAGTCTGCCGGAGATCTCATATGGTGAGGCGGCAGAACTGGCCTATTTCGGCGCCAAGGTGCTGCATCCCAAGACGATGCTGCCAGCCCTGGGGAGCAACATACCTATACGGATCAAGAATACCTTCAGGCCCGAACACCCCGGCACGTTGATCACGGCTTCAGCACCGTCGAGCCCGGTCGGCATCCGCGGCATCACGTCGGTGAAGGGAATGGCCTTGGTCACCGTCCAGGGCCACGGGATGCTGGGCGTCCCTGGGGTGGCAGCGAAGGTGTTTTCGACGGTCGCCCGCGAGGGCATAAGCGTTCTGATGATCTCGCAGTCGTCCTCGGAACAAAACATATGTTTCGTGGTGCCGGCCAGTTCAGCGGAGCGCGTGATCGCCGCTCTCGAAGGGGAGTTCGCGCTTGAGCGGCAGAGGCAGGACATTGATCAAATCTGGGCCCAGAACAGTGTCGGTATTGTCGCCGTGGTTGGCGCGGGGATGAAAGGAGTGCCCGGTATCGCGGCTCGGGTGTTCAACGCCCTGGGCAGCCGCAACATCAACGTGATCTGCATCGCCCAGGGGTCGTCCGAGCATAACCTGTCCTTTGTGCTTGCCGAGCCGGACATTGATGAGGCCGTGCGCGCCATACATGCTGACTGTGTCCAGGGGCAACGGTCCAATGCCTAGCTGACGTACACCGGGTTTGAGTAGATCCACCCGCGTAGGCTGCCGGCGAAGCGGCGCAGAGCCTCCAGGCGGTAGACCCCCGGGCGCATCAGGGCGAACTGGAGTTCAGTGCCATCACTTTCCATGATCACCTGACCATTGCCGATCAGACGCATTCGGCAGTGGCTCGGGGCGGTTGCGTGGATTACCAGGCCGGGCCGCCAGGCGGCTCTATCGCCCATGGTCGCAACGACCACGCCGCCTTCTCGCAGGTCGAAGCGAAAGCCTTTAGCGCCTGCAAGCTTATCGTAAGCGACAAAACTGTGCCCGGCAGCAAGCGCTCCGTATAACTCTCGTTTGAGTTCGGCAAGGCTTCCCAGTGGCGCCTCGCTACTCACCAGTATGTGAGTGTTGACGCAGCGAAACAGGTGTTCGTAAGGATGCACCTGCCGGCGCAGCGGACCGATCGAGAACCACTCGGCGTGAGCGTCGGAGCCGCCGATGACTGGCACGGGCCGGCGCTGAGCAAGTTCGTCCCAGCGGGCCAGCGTCTCCGCGAATGGGCCGCTGATGACGCAATCCGGGGCGTAGGCAGCTGTGAGCGTCCGCAATGGGCTTGAAAGTGAGGCTTTGATTTCGGACATGTAGTTCCAGAGCTCGAGGCCTGTGTATCCCATGACGGCCCAGTCTTCCCACGGGATGGCGCGCATCGGAGGAACACGCCCCGGGCGCTCGAAGGGATGGGCGAGGAAGGTGAGGGCACCATCCGCGCTTGCGGCGTCTATCACGTCTTGGGGCAGTGCTGCCAGGGGTGTGAGGTCCCGTCGGCCGCCGATCACCAGCAGGTGATTCGCGTCCGCCACATGGAGTTCCTGGCCGATCAGGACGGCCACAGTGTTGTAGAGGCCCTCGAGCTTTGGCTGGAACGTGTTGTGGTCAGTGACGATGACGAAATCGAGCCCGGACCTGGCTGCGGCGCTGGCGATCTCGCCGATATCGCCGGTACCATCGGAGGCAATGCTGTGGATGTGGATGTTGCCGACGAGTTCGGTGTGCGGCATCTAATACACCCTCCGTGGGCCCGGCTAAGCGTCAGTGATCTCTGGTCTCATTCTGGCCGGCATTCTAATTGCAGTAAGCTGTGCTGGAAACCCCAGTGCTTTGGCCTGCGGAGACAGCGAACCGGTCGGGGCAAAGCAACTCGGCATGGCGATAGGTTCACGTTGTTGCCTGAGTAGCCTGGCCGGCGACGTGTCGGGCTGGAACCGGTAGCGAGTGCCGCGAAGGGCGACCGTATTGACGATAGATTCGCGCTCTGCTAGCCTTTGCCCGCCGTGTTCTTGGAGGGAGCGTTTGCCGGAGAAGATCAAGCTGCAGACAAGTTACAGACCGGTCTACCCCACGCCAGCTGCTTTGGTGACCACCATCTCAGAGGAAGGTGTAGCTAACATTATCTCTCTGGGCGAGGTGTTCAACATCAGTATCGAATCCCCCGTGATAGTGGGGATCGCCGTGCGGCCCCATCGCTACTCCTATGGCCTCATCGTCAGGACGCGCGAGTTCGTGGTCAACCTTCCACATGCGGGGCTCCTGCCCCAGGTGCTAGCGTGTGGCCGCTGCAGCGGGCGCGATGTGGACAAGTTCGCGCTGACTGGGCTCACGCCCGTCAAAGGCAGCCAGGTGAGGCCGCCCCTGATCGCTGAGTGCCCGGTGAACCTGGAGTGCAAAGTACTGGACATAATGAGAATTGGGGACCACGATCTGATCACGGGGCTGGTGGTGGCTGAGCACGTGAACGCGGACGTATTGGACGAGAATGGCGAGGTTGACGCAGGGAAACTCGGCGCTTTTGCTATGGTCAGAGGTGATTTCCGGGTGATAGGCGACCGGGTGTAGGAAGCGCTGACAGTGATCATCGCACAAGACGGGATGTGAGGGGGTCTGGTGCCGGAAAGGGTGCGCATCGCTGTTGATGCTATGGGAGGTGATCTTGGCCCTCGTGTGAATGTCGAGGGTGCGGTGGCTGCCGTGACTCGTGACAGTGCTCTGGAGGTCATCCTGGTCGGCGACAAGGCCGAGATTGAGCGCAGGTTGGCGGCAGTGCCGGCCGCGGAGCGAGCGTCTCTATCCGTCCAGCCAGCGTCACAAGTGGTCGAGATGGCCGAGGTGCCGGTGCAAGCCGTTCGCTCCAAGCCCGATAACAGTATGTCGGTTGGCATGCGCCTCGTCAGGGACGGCAAAGCAGACGGGTTCGTGACCGCTGGCAACACAGGCGCCGCTCTTGCCGCCGCTCTGTTCGAACTCGGTCGCATCGAGGGGATACGCAGGCCGGCCCTGGCGACGCTGATGCCGGGCGTGAGCGGGAGTTACCTCTTACTCGATATCGGGGCCAACGCCGATTGTCGGCCCCAAGACCTGGTGCAATTCGCCTTGATGGGGCATGTCTACGCCAAGCGAGGGCTTGGTATTGCTTCGCCTCGGATCGGGCTGGTGAGCAACGGCGAGGAGGAGAGCAAGGGCAACGAACTGACCAAGGAAGCTCACATCCTCCTGCGGGGGAGCGGGCTCAACTTCGTGGGCAACGTGGAAGGCAAGGACTTGCCGAATGGCCTCGCTGACGTCGTCGTCACCGATGGGTTCACGGGCAATGTCATGATCAAGACGTCTGAGGGCGTTGCCTCAATGATCCTCGAGATCCTTAAGCGACAGATTGCCCGGAGCTGGCGCGCCAAGCTTGGCGGGTTGTTACTGCGGCCGACGCTGAAAGCGGCCGTAGCACACCTCGACTATACCGAAGTGGGCGGGGCACCTCTGCTGGGTGTACGGGGAGTCGTGCTCGTCGGCCACGGCCGGTCCAACGCGAAGGCGATCGCGAGCTTGATCAGCGCTGGTGCAAGGGTAGCCAGGCAGGGGCTGGTCGCAGCGATTGCTGACGGCCTCAAAGAGAATGCTAGCATAGGGAACCAGGTGGCATGAAGATTATCAACAATACTCGGCTGATCAAGCGGCGCGCGAAGGTGGCGCAGATTTTCAATGTTGGCGGCATCGCCGTACTGGGCATTGGCCTCGCCATCTCTCTTCTGCGCCCTCAGTACTCGCTCTATACGCTTATCCTGCTGATCATCGGTGTGGCGGCCTCGCAATACGGGATAGCGAACGCCTACCGCTACGCCCGCAAGCCGCGCCCGGACGAGGAACTGGCGGATGCGCTCAAGGGCCTCGACGACCGGCACCGCCTTTACAACTACATTCTGCCAGCCTATCACGTGCTCCTGACGCCGCGCCAGCTATATGTGCTCATTTCGAGGGGCCTGGGCGGTAAGATCATCTGCGAAGGGCGGAAGTGGCATCTGGAGCGGCGTTTCTCACTCGGCCGCATCCTGCGCGTCTTCAACCCGGAGAATCTGGGCAACCCGGTGCGAGAGGCGGAATGGGACAAGGAGGCTCTGGAGGAATGGCTGCGGCAGCACGCTCAGGATGTGCAGGCCAGCGTGGAGGCCATGGTTGTGTTCACGAATCCGCAGGTTGACCTTGACCTGCGCAATCCTGTCGTACGGCCCATCAAGGCGAAGAGTCTCAAGGACAGCCTGCGAAAGAGCGACAGCGCGGGCCTGAGCAGCGAGGACTACCGAAAGTTGGCGGCGGCATTCGAGGAAGCCGCCCGGAAGGCTGGGGAAGGCCAGGAAGCGGCACGCAAGGCACCACCGCCGCCCGAGGAGAAGACAGCTGAAGCTAGCAAGCCAGCCCCCACAACTGCGAACAAGCGTAGGACAAGAAAATGAGCGCGGTCTTTGGTGTGGAACCGGGCAAGCGCTACTTCAGAGGGAATCTGCACACCCATACGACCCGTTCGGATGGCGGCAAGACGCCTGAGGAGGCAGCCGCCTGGTATCGAGAGCATGGCTACGACTTCGTCGCCATCACCGACCATGGCCAGCGGCTGGACCGCCAATTCGATGGCTCGATCCTGGTTATACCCGGAATGGAACTGGGGGGCGTAGATCCGTATTTCGGTATGTACCACGCGGTCGGCTTGAACGTCTTCGGAGCCCCACCGCAACAGCCGGTCAATGACCTTGGCGCTGCCATTCGCTTCCTCTCTGCCGATGGCGGGTTGGTCCAGGTTTGCCACCCTTACTGGTGCGGCATGCGGTCGGCGCGCATGCATGAGATCGAAGGCGTCTACGCGCTGGAAGTGTTCAATACGACCTGTGAGACGGCAATTGCCAAGGGGCTATCGAGTGTGCACTGGGACGATGTACTTAGCACGGGCAGGCGCCTCTGGGGAGTTGCGGTAGACGATACACACTGGCACTCGCCCGACTACGGCGGTGGCTGGGTCATGGTCCAGGCTGATGCACTGGACGTTGCTTTGCTACTTGGCGCCCTGCGGGCCGGAAGGTTCTATGCCTCACAGGGGCCAGAGATTCTGGAGTTTGGCGTGGACGGCGACCGAGCCTATGCCCGCACCTCACCAGCGCGCCGCATCTCCTTCATGAGCAACTACTACAACGGGCACTGCGTACGTGCTACGGACGCACTTGGCACGATTAGCGAGGCAGAATGGGATATGAGGCCGGCGGCCTGGCAATCCATATCCAGTTCCTACGTTCGCCTGGAAGTGGATGACATTCAGGGGCGGCGAGCCTGGAGCCAGCCCATTTTCCTGAGTTAGCTAAAGGGCCCTGCCCCCGCGGGCAGGGCCCTCCTCATCAGCGCATCTCCTGGCCACCAGTGACGTTTATCGCCTGGCCAGTCATGTAGCTGGCCTCGGGGCTCGCCAGGAAGACCAGGACGTTTGTCACATCCTCGTAAGTACAGCCACGCCCCAGAGGCACCTGCGAGCGGTAGCGTTCGCGCACTTCCTCGACTGTTATGCCCCACTTGCGCGCGTACTGCTCATACAGGCTGTCCACCCAGAGTGGCGAATCAAGCAAGTTGCCTGGGCAGATGGCGTTCACTCTCACGTTGTACGGCGCCAGGTCGAGCGCGACGCTCTGCGTGAGTCCGATGCCCCCGAACTTCGAGGCGGCGTAGGCGGCGTTGCGGAAGGAGCCTTTCTTGCCGGACTTGCTGTTGATCTGAATGATGACGCCCGACCGCTGCTCCTTCATGATCCGAGCCGCCTCGCGGGCGACGAGGAAATAGCCGTTCAGGTTGACCTCAACCACCTTGCGCCACTTGTCGGCCGGAAACTCGGAAATGTCGAACGCCTGGAGGATACCGGCATTGGAGACGACTATGTCCAGACGGCCAAACTCTGCGACGGCTCGGGCGAAGGCGCCGGCCACGCTAGCCTCATCCGTGACATCCATGGCCGCTGCCACGGCGCGGGTGCCGTACTGCGACTCAATCTCGGCTGCCACCTGGCTGGCTCTCTGGACGTTTATGTCGCCGATGAAGACATTGGCTCCCTCGCGAGCCAACCGGCGCGCTATGGCCTCTCCCAGCCCCTGCGCTGCCCCTGTCACCAATGCGTTCTGGCCGACGAGTCGGCGCCACTCGGCAGTCACCCCCTTCGGCAGGGAAAGGCGCGCACGCAGAAGTTGCTGCTCCGCCGCGTTGGTATATCGGCCCTGAGCGTCCAACAGCCCGGCGACGTCTGGCAGGACCTGCCCAAGCTCAGTGAGAGGCGTGAGGGGCAAGTCCTCAATGTGTGGGTAAATCACCACCTTGCCTGGCAGCCGCTGCTTGATCACCGCCTCCATGCCGTCCCAGGCTGCATGTATGCCCGCGACCGCAGCCACCGAGTGTTCGGGGGCCAGCGCTCCCGCCTCCGCCTTGGCCAGGACCTGGCGCAGGTCCTGGATAAAAGAGCCGCTGGAGCCCGTCAGGCGTATGCGCTTGGTCGCGAACTCCGAAGCATCCATCTCGGCCATGGATCCGCGAGCCAGTCCGGCGAAGATGTTGAACACGCCATCTTGAGCCAGGTAGGCGACGGCCTGCGATATCAGTTTGGGCACGGGTGCCAGGAGCACGATGTCATCGAAGCCGTCGGGCGCTGCCTGCCTGAGGAAGGCGTCATATTGCTCCGGCGAGCTGCTGGTGGGGTTGACTGCAAGCAGCTTGATCCCACGCGCGGCAGCGTCGGGCCCGAACGTGTCGGACAGACTCCTGAGGCGGTCGTCACTGGCATCGCTTGCGACAACGAGGGCTGGGCCAGCGCTCGCTTGCAGGGCGCGTTGTACGTGCATACGGCCCATCGGTCCGGCGGCGCCGATGAATAGCGCCTTCCCGCCTGGCCGCAGGTCAGTGCGGATACCAGCACGGTAGGCGTCCAGGACATCCGGAGAGGTAGTGCCGAGGATCGCCCAGTTCTCGTAGTGCACCCGGCCAACATCTATGGAGGCCGGCAGAGGCCGGGCCTTGGTGATGACCAAGGCTAGTGTGGCCGCTCTTGCCAATGCCTTCATAGCCGCTGTGACCTGATCCGGTTCGGGGTCCAAGAGGATGATGTCGTCAAACCCTTTGCCGCCGGTGAACTCAGACGACAGGGTATCGGCCGTCTCAGGGCTGAAATCGCCGCTGGCCTCCACCACTTTGTCCGGACCAAGTGCGGCTGCCAAAGACTCACGAACGGCGCTGGCTACCGAACAGAGCACGACTTTCCCGGGTTGGGCCTGCTGCAAAAGCGGGCCGAACGAATAATCCACGCCGGCTAAGCCGCCCACCACGAGCGTGTTGCCGCCGCTCAAAAGTGAGTGCCGGTAGGAGAGTGAATATGAATGCTCGACGCAAGCCCATGGCTCGCTCAGCGCAGCCTCGGCGTAGCCGGTTTCAGGGCGCACAGGCAGCAGATAACAGCCCTCATCGCCATCTAGTATCTCGGGACCGGCCACTGTGTATTGTTGGAGGGCACCGGGCAGGGCATAGCCGAAAGCCAGTCCTTGGCCTTTGTAGATGATGTCGGCCTGGATGATGTAGCGCTCGCCGACATGGAAGCGGCCGGCAAGGCGGCTGCCCACGCGCACGACTGTGAGGGTGGCTTCATGCCCGAGCACGACCGGGTTCGCCACCATGTCGCGTCCGAAGATGCGAGGGTGCTGCGGACCCTGAGCGATCACCTTCGTATCCGAATAGCACAAGCCGACGGCGTCCACGCGCAAGAGCAGTTGGTCCGGCGTGATCTCTGGCAGTGGCTGACGCACCGCACGGTGATCCTGGCCCAGGTTCTCGAGCCCGACACCGGTCAGGGGCCAAGTCCAGTTCTCGTCGGGCAGCGGGTGGCTCACCATCTTGAATCGCTTCAGTTCGTCTTTCATGAGCACTTCCTTCTCTCTTCGTGGCACCGAAGAACCGGTACCACCTATCGTGGCCGATAGTCTATGACCGCCAGCCGACACCTGCATCTCGGGCCACATAGCAATTAGATGGCGTGCAAAATCTCCTTGAGCGCGGGATAAATCTGGCGGTAGAGGGCCACCCTCTCCATGTATGCCTGGTGACGGCTCCGGTCGGGCTCCACTCGAGAGACCGGCTTGGCAAGCTCGTCGGCAATGGCGGCGAGGTTCGGGAAGATGCCGGCGCCGTATCCCGCCAGCAAAGCGGCGCCCAAACAAGCTGCCTCGCTGATGCTCAACCTGGCAAGCGGGATGCCGAGTATATTGGCCTTGATCTGCAGCCATTTCGTGGACTTAGCGCCGCCGCCAATCGCTCTCAGTTCTCCGAGTGATACACCAGCGGCCTGCATTTCTTGGACGTTCAGGGCAATCTCGTAGGTTGTGCCCTCGAGGATGGCCTTGAGGACATCCTCCCTGGTTGTGGCAAGTGTGAGGCCAACAAAGGCCCCCTTGGACGAGGGGTCTAGCCAGGGCGTACCGGTGCCAGCGAAGTGTGGCAACATCATGAGCCTGCCGGGATCCGCGTCGAGAGGGTCAAGGATGACGTCGTAGACGTCGCGGCCGGTGGCCTGCGCCTCTGCCATTTCGGCCTGAGCGAAGTTATCGCGATACCAACGCAGGATCGAACCACCCCCGAAGTTGAAGCCAAGGGTGACATACTGGCCGGAGACGACATGGGGATAGCACGGGAAGCCGCGCTCGCCGAGCTTTCGCGTGAACGCCCCGAGGCTGGGGGTGACGCATTCCACCGTCCCGATCGCATACATTGCCCTGCCAGGCGCTACAGCCCCGGCACCCAAGGCACCACAAGGCTGGTCATGGCCACCGACCACAGCCAGCACACCCGGCGGTAGACCGAGGCGCTCGCATGTCTCGTCAGGCAAAGTCCCCACGGCAGTACCGCTGGGAGAGACTGCGGGCAACTTGCCCTCGTCCAGGTCCAACGCCCCCAGCACGTCTGGCGACCAGCGCTTCTGCTGGATGTCATATGCCATCGTGCGGGCAGCCATGGACATGTCCATGACCGGCGGCACCCCCAACTGACTCAGTGCGAAGTCCCCGAAGCAAAGAAACTTGTGCGCCTGCTGATACAACTGAGGCCGGTTCTGCTTCCACCAGGCGATCTTGTTGACAGTGCCCATCGGGTGCAGTGGCTGGCCCGAGATGTCATAGATGCGACTGCTGCCCAGGCTGCTTCTCAGTTGCTCAGCCTGCTGCAACGTGCGGTTGTCGAAAGTGACGATGCTGTTGGCCAGGGGCGTGCCCGCGTCGTCAACGGGGCATACCGCTTCTCCCTGGACAGACGCAGCCAGCGCGACGACGGGGTCCCCAGAGCCGGCCAACGCCGCCACCTCGCGAATGCTGTCCTCGACACGTGACCACACGAGCGCCGGGTCGAGCTCAATCCAGCCTGGCTGCGGTTGGATGAGAGGATACTCGCGATAGGCACGGCCGAGGATCGTCCCTGCCTCGCTGAAGATGATAGCCTTGCAGCCGGTCGTGCCGATGTCCAGCCCTAACAGACTCATGGAGCACCTCTAGTAGCTGAGCGTAAGTCCGCCCTCTGGCACGTACTGGCGGAGGTAGCGCCGGCTTGTTTCCAGGTCCCTGAGCAGCGTCTCTTCCCTGACTGTGCTCCCGGGTATTATCTCAGCAACCAACACTTGTTGAGTGACTGGCGGAAGCACCTGGCTCAAGGGGCTGGCGCCAGCCTGGGCGAAGCCGCTTTCGAGGGACTGGAGTACCTTCTCCAACTGGATATGGCCACGGGCGTTGTATTCTGGCGTGAATGGCCAATGGTGGCTGGCGTCCGGCGTCGTCTGCTGCAGATGGATGACCTCACAATATGGTCCGAGGCGACGCAGCCAGGCGGTGTAGTCAAGGTCGGGCCCTTCCAGGCCGTAGTGCATCCCGGCCTGGTGGCCGACGTCTACAGTGAGGTAGATCGGGACGCCGACCCGGCCATCGTTGGCACCATGCAGGAAAGCCTCTGCCTCTTCGATCGTCCAGGGCTTTTCGGATGGGATGTACATCTGTTCGTTGTATAGAGCGGACAGTCCCAGGGCCTTTGCCTGTTCGGCCAGGTGCCTGAACTGCACTAGTGTTCGGGCGGTGACCTGCTCAGTTGCGGTCGAGTCAGTCAGGTACTCGGCTGGAACGGCGTCCCAGTGTCCGCCGACGCGCTGAGCACCCATGGCCAGGGCCAGGTGCATGGTGCGTATGATCCAGGTTGCCATGCGACGCCGCACTGAGGCATCGCTGTGCGACAGGCCGTGGAAGCGATGGGTCGCAACGCCAGTATAGACGTCCCAGACCTTGACCCGGTGATGCTCGGCAGCCTCTCGGACGGCTTGAGCGGTGTCAGCCTGATAGCTGGCATCGCCGGAGAAGAAAGGGTCGAGAACGTCAGAGCAGAACTCATGGTAGGGAAAGCCAAGTTCAGCGGTGAGGCGCATCCAGTTCTCGGGGCGTTCCCAACGCCGCGTGAGAAAGGCGCCGTTGATCCCAATGTCAATGTGCACTGAAGAGGCCACCTGCTGCTCCTTGTTTCACGCCTGCTTGTTGATCAGTTGCCGACGGTAGTGTTCATCGGGCCGGCCCTGGATGCGACGCACCTGCTCCTCTGAGAGAAAGTGCGGCCCTCCCATGGCATATGTGCCCCAGAGTATCTCGAAAGCCTTCACGGTCATGGCCGTCGTGGCCAGGACTTCCTCGGCATTCTGACCGAGCACAATCAGGCCGTGGTTCTGAATAAGCACGACTCGGGGAGACTCGCCATTGTCATCCTGAAAGCGAAGCAGCGCCTCGCGAAACGCGCGTGCAAGCGCCAGGCCCGGGTCGCAGTAGGGAAGGTAGAGCGACCGGGCGCCGCAACTGACAACCTGGTCGGGGAACAGGCGCCCAGAAACGGCTGCCTCGCCCTCGCGAGAGCAGAGCACGCGGTTTACGGCGACAGGATGGGTGTGACCGACGAATTCGGCCCGCCCTTCCTGAATTGCTATCGCGTGGAGGAAGGTCTCGACGCTGGGCCGGGGGGCGTCGGCATCAACCCGCGATTTCCTCAGAGCGTCAGCGACAGCGGCGTCGTCCAGGTCTTGCGGTAGGGCCTGGTAGAGAGGCTCGAAGCGCACCCGCACAAACCCGGCACTACCTATGGCCCGTAGCGGGTAGCCGCTCGCCTTCACCCAAAAGCTGTCTTCGTCCTCACGAGCGGCTGTGTTGCCTTCGCCCAATATAACGTAACCGTTCCCTGGCAGGCCAAGCTCTTGTGACATTGCCAGGAGGGTAGCGAGGCGGTTAGAAGAGTCAGTCATCAGGTGTGTCCTTTCCCTGAGTACATAGCCGAGCCGGCAGCGAGCCGTACCCGAGCGCCGACAGTATAGCTGTGGCGGCAGCGGCCAGTCAACGCGGAATCGGCCGGCTGCCTGGGGGTGCCCAGAGTTCTTTTTGACAGGCCTTTGCCCTATGCTATAATGCGCACCGGCTATTGAACCATCCCGCCAGCGACCTAGTTGGCTGGCCTCCAATATAGGTCTCAGCATTTGCTAGGGGGAGGGGTAGTCAACCTCCCTCTGTTTTTGTGCCGCGTGGCCTTTCGTAAGGACGTTAACGGCGGTCCACGATGGTGTAGCCTGCCGTGACGAGCATTGGGGATACCAAGGATTAAGGAGGCATGAAGTCATGCATGGTGTGATCGGAGCCTCAGCCTTCGAGATGGCGGGTCTGTTTACCGTGATGGCTGTGGCTGTGGCGGCTCTGCTGTATGCGTACATGCTCTCGCGCCAGGTTTTCGCCTGGGGTAAGGGCACTGACCGCATGCAGCAAATTTCCAACGCTATCAGTGAGGGCGCCAATGCGTACCTCCGGCGCCAGTTCAAGACGATCCTCGCTCTCGTCGCTTTTCTGGCAGTTGCGCTTTACCTGACAGCAGCGCTCTCTCAGACACCCGCTGGGATGGATGCTGCCACCAAGATGCAGATCGCCATTGGGCGAGGCGCAGCGTTCCTGATGGGCTCTTTGTTCTCAGCCTCTGTAGGTTTCCTGGGCATGAACATGGCGGTCCAGGGCAACGTGCGTGTCGCCTCAGCAGCGCGCACGAGTTTTCATGAAGCTCTCCGCATTGCCTACCGCGCCGGTACAGTCACCGGCATGCTTACCGATGGGTTGGGTCTCTTCGGTGGCACCCTGATCTTCCTCCTCTACGGCGCTCATGCGCCTGATGTGCTGCTCGGGTTCGGTTTTGGCGGCACTCTCCTGGCACTGTTCATGCGTGTCGGCGGCGGCATCTACACCAAGGCCGCAGATGTGGGCGCGGACCTTGTGGGCAAGGTCGAGCAGGGCATACCCGAGGACGACCCGCGTAACGCGGCAGTGATCGCCGACCTCGTGGGCGATAACGTGGGTGACTGCGCTGGGATGGCTGCCGACATCTTCGAGTCCTACGAAGTGACCATGGTCTCAGCCATGATCCTTGGTCTGGCCCTCTCGCCGAAGGGTGGGCCGGTGGACCTGCGCTGGATCGTTTTCCCGCTGCTTGTCCGCGGCATCGGCGTGGTCAGCTCCATCATCGGCACTTACGCGGTGGCGTGGTGGAAGGTAGGCGAGGACGCCTTCAAGGCGATGGACCTTTCCTACGACCTGTCGTCGCTCATCTCGACCACGAGCTTCGGCTTGCTCGCCTGGCTGTATGTGCATGATTGGCGCGTCTTCTTGAGCACCGCTGCCGGCATTCTGCTCGCGATTGGCTTCAACAAGTACACCAGCTACTTCACACATGCTGACCGCAAGCCAGTGCAGGAGATCGCCGCCTCAAGCAAGACCGGTGCGGCGACGCTGATCTTGCGCGGCCTTGCAATTGGTCTCGAGAGTTCGGTCTGGGCCCTGGTGATCATCGCCCTCACCATCATCGCTTCGATTCTGATCTACGGCAGCGATCCTAACCCCACGTTCATTCTCTACGGTGTTGCGATGGCCGGCATCGGCATGCTGTCCCACACCGGGAACAACGTGGCAATGGACGTTTTTGGCCCCATCTCCGATAACGCTCAAGGTATCACCGAGATGGCTGATCTGGAGCCGCGTGCCCGTCAGATCATGGCGGACCTGGATGCCGTCGGCAACACGACGAAAGCCATCACCAAGGGCGTCGCTATCGCTTCGGCAGTGCTGGCTGCCGTGTCTCTGTTCGGGTCGTTCGTGACCGACGTCGCAGCCTACACGAAGAGCGCAGTGTCGCCGATCAATGTCGCTGACCCGCGCGTTTTTGTTGGCCTGCTCATCGGTGGTGCCGTGCCATTCCTCTTCAGCTCTTTGGCTATCCGGGCCGTGAGCAGGGCAGCGGGCCTGATTGTCGAGGAAGTGCGGCGCCAGTTCCACCTGCCGGGCATCATGGAAGGTACTGTGAAGCCTGACTACGCCCGGATTGTCACGATCTGCACTGCTTCGGCCCAGCGTGAACTGATCAACCTGGCCATCATCGCTATCCTCACGCCCATTGCCCTGGGCATGGCTATGGGTGCCTGGACGCTTGGTGGCTTCCTGGCTGGCATCATCGTGACCGGCCAGTTGATGGCAGTGTTCCTTGCCAACACCGGCGGTGCCTGGGATAACGCTAAGAAGATCATCGAGGATGGCCTCTACGGTGGCAAGGGCTCGCCCCAGCATGCTGCGGCCGTCATCGGAGACACCGTTGGTGACCCGCTCAAGGACACGGCTGGTCCGGCACTGAACCCTATGATCAAGGTGGTCAACCTGGTGTCGCTGCTGGTCCTGCCGCTGGTCGTCCAGTACGGCGGCAAGCTCAGTATCTTCTCCGTTCTCTTTGTCGTGGGCTCGATTCTCTTGGTCGGCTGGGCCATCCAGAAGAGTAAGGGTGGCGAGGCCAACCTGATCACTGAGACGAAGGAGACGAGAGTCCCGATCAGGTGATCGGCAGTTTGTAGCACGATCGGCGTCACAGGGCGGATGCTAGCGCGTCCGCCCTGTTTCATTGTGCTCCGCGGCAGGCCACGGCTTCCCTCTGCTCCGACTGCCAGGTTTCGCGCCCGTGCCATTCCGCCGGCGTGGCTTGGGCCACGTCAGTGCCATTGGTGGCACAAGGACTCGGACCGGTCGCAGCCTGGATTGCACGGTGCGTATGTGTTGGCGCCGAGGATATGAGGGAAGCCTTTTGGGAAGTGGATTGTAGGCGAGCCACCATGATGCTATAATCGCCTTCATAGCGTGGGTGCCTTAGTGGCGCTCAAGGTCCTCAGCCGTTCCGCATGCTCAATCGAGGTAGTGCTCCGATGCCACGTGAAAACCTTGAACAGCAGCTGCAGTCTCTCGGACGCCAGCTAATGGTTATGGGTGAGTTGGTGGACGTGGCAGTGGATCGCGCTGTCAAATCGCTTTCATCGCGCAACGCCGAAGAGGCACGCGCGGTGATCGCCGATGATGTCAAGATCAACCGGGCTCAACGCGACATCGAGGAACAGTGTATTGTGCTGCTCGCTACGCAGCAACCGATGGCTCGGGACCTGCGTCTGATAATCGCTGTCCTCAACGTTGCGGTTGAACTGGAGCGCATTGGCGACTACGCGGAGGGCATCGCCAAGATCGCTTTACGTCTGCTTGAGGAACCGCCGCTGAAGCCACTGCTCGACATCCCGCGTATGTCCGAGTTGGCGCGCCAGCTCATTCACGACGCGCTGGATGCCTTCGTCCGCCGAGATGCGACGCGTGCGCGGCAGGTCGCTGAGGGCGACGATGAGGTTGATGCCCTGACGGACCAGGTGTACCGCGAGCTGCTCACCTTCATGATCAATGACCCCAAGACGATCACCCGCGCTACCTACCTGATTTGGGTATCACACAACCTGGAGCGCGCCGCCGACCGGGCGACGAACATCGCCGAGCGTGTGGTGCAACTGGCGACAGGTGAAATCGAGGAGCTCAATCCGTGACCAGTGCTGCCAATACACAGGCCAACGATCTCGCTCAGGCTCTGCACACCCTGTCCTGGCTTGATGAAGAGCACCGCAAGGACCGCGCCGAGATCGCACGCCTTCAGCAGCGGCTCGAAGGCCAGGCGACTGAGATCAGCGAACAGGCTCGCAAGCTGCAGGAAATGGAGAGCAGGCTGGCGAGCCTCCAGGCGCAGCAGGCTCGCATGCCGGAGTTCAGCCGCAGTACGGAACTGCTCAAGAAAGAACTCGTGAGCATGATCGAGAACGTTGAGGAGGAACGACACCGCGCGGAGCGCGAGGCAACGCGACTTCGCCTGGCCGATGTCGAAGCTCAGAGCCGGGCTCTGGCCGAGCTGCGGAAGCGTATCGAGATCTTGCCTGAACTCATGGATCGGTTGGAGACGCGGTTTGTTGAGGACAGGCGACTGTCGCAGGAACTGGTGGCTTTGCGCGAGAAGATGGTTGACGTTGATAAGGCCATCAGCGAGTGGCCGCGCCGGTCTGCGTACCTCGAGGAGCAGAGGCTACAGGACGGCAAGCGTATTGCTCAGCTGCAGCAGGAAGTCTCGGAGCTGTTCAAACGCCTCGAGCCTTATCCGGGGCGCTTCGAGTTGCTCGACGAGCAACTGCGTCGCGCCGCGGCGGGAATCGAAGAACTGCGTGCCGCCCTGCCTGCTCTTGCTGAGAAGATCTCGCAATCGAACGAGCGTTATCTGAAGGACCGTTCTGAAGACGTACGTCAGATGGCCAGCTGGGCGCAGACGCTGCAGGAATTCCAGCAGCAGATGGAGCGCTACGCCAAGGAAATGCGGCTTTTCCGTGAGGCTCATGATGCCGCCACCCGCACTCTGGAGGGGCTGTCGCAGCTGGAGGAACGCCTCGTCCGAGAGAGCAAGCAGGTCGCCGAGGTGCAGCGGATGGCGGAGGAACGTCAGAAGCACGAGCTCGAGAAGTGGCAGGAACAGAACGAGAAACGCTGGGCCAGGCACGAGATGGACTCGTCTCGCATCGTAGCTGAACTGCAGAACCACGACGAGGCCGCTGATGCCCGCATCAACAACCTGCTGGCGAGCCTTGAGGCGCTTCAGCCTGAGATCGAGCGGCTGTGGAAGACGATGGAGGAGGAGGCTGAGGCTCTGGTGACGGAGGCTCAGGAGCGGCTGGCTCTTGTCTCGCGCCAGCGTGAGGGGCAGCGAAGCGCGTGAGCCAGGCCGTAGTCTACCGCGTCGTGGCAACGGCGGGCCACGTTGATCACGGCAAGTCCACGCTCGTCAAGGCGCTGACTGGCACCGACCCGGACCGTCTACGGGAAGAGCAGGAGCGCCAGATGACGATTGACCTCGGGTTCGCTGCTCTCCCTCTTCCCAGTGGCATCATCGCCGGTATCGTTGACGTCCCTGGTCACCGCGATTTCATCCATAACATGCTTGCTGGCGTTGGCGGCATTGATGCCGTTCTGCTCATTATCGCTGCCGACGAAGGGATCATGCCGCAGACGAAGGAGCATATCGCAATCCTCGACCTCTTGGGGATCGCCAACGGCATCATCGTACTAACCAAGGCAGATATGGTTGAGGATGACTGGCTGAACTTGGTAGTCGAGGAGGTGAGGGAACAGGTCGCTGGTACCAGCTTATCCCACTTTCCGATCTGCATCACGAGTGCGACCACGGGTCAGGGACTGCCAGAGCTGGTTCGCACTCTAGACACGCTTCTCGGGCAGTTGCCTCCACCTCCGGACCTTGGACAGGCTCGGCTACCGATAGACCGGGTGTTCAGCCTGAGAGGCCACGGCACTGTTGTGACTGGCACGCTCACTGGCGGCAGGCTGAGCTTAGGGCAGGCTGTCATCATTCAGCCATCGGGGCTTCAGGCGCGCATCCGCTCTTTGCAGACCCACGGGCGGGCGCTGGAGGTGGCCATGCCAGGTAGCCGGGTGGCGGCTAACCTAGTCGGTCTGCAGAAGGAGCAGGTCCATCGTGGCGAAGTGCTGAGCGACGGAGACTGGCTGCGACCCACCCGTCTATTCGATGCCTGTGTCCGCTACCTCGAGAGCGCTTCGGTGCCGCTTGAACATGGCGATGAACTGCAACTGTTCTCGGGCACGTTTGACTCCCTCGTGCGGGTGCGACTGCTTGAAGCCGATTACATGGCACCGGGGTCAGAACAGTGGGTTCAGATCGTATGCGATCAGGCGATGCCCATCTGCCGCGGTGACCGCTTCATTCTGCGGACGGCATCGCCTTCGGCGACGGTTGGCGGTGGTAGGGTCGTGGACAGCAGCCCGGTTCGGAGGCACAAGCGTTTTGATAGCCGGACACTGTCCTGGCTTGGAGCCCTCAAGGATGCTACGGAAGAGCAGCAGGTCCTTATGAGGCTCGAGCGGAATGGGCCAGCGCCCCTGGAAATGGTCGCGCGTTGGCTCGACGTGTCCTTGCCCCGCGCTCGAGCTCTCGTGCGCCTGCTGATCGAGCAGGGGCAGGTATCAGCTCTTGGGCCTGGCACTGCGAGTGGCAACCAGATCGTGGCGGCACGCGCGAATTGGGAAGCCCTGAGTCGAGCTGCAAGAGATGCACTGCACGACTATCATCAGCGCTACCCCCTTCGCCAGGGCATGCCGAGGGAGGAATTGCGTCGCATCCTCCGCCTTCGCCAGGCAGTATTCGCCAGCGTGGTCGCGCAGTTGGCAACCGACGGATTGCTCGCCGAGGATGGGGACCGGCTGCGGCTAGCGGGCTGGCAACCACAGCTATCAGCAGACGATGCGTCCAGGCTGGAGGCTGTAATGGCCAGGCTCTCAGCGGCGGGAGCCGCCGGGTTGGCCCAGAGCGAAGTGGTCGCTGAGGCCGGACCCGAGCTGCTCCAAGCCGCAGTGGCAGCCGGTCGGATCATTCGCCTGCCCGATGACATTCTCATCTCAGCGGAAGCATTCAACTCGGCACTGGCGAGCCTGGTCCGCCTCATGCAGGAGCGAGGAGGGGCCACCGTCGCCGAGATTCGCGATACCTGGGCCAGCAATCGCCGCTCAACGCTGGCCCTGCTCTCCGTGTTTGATGACCAGGGAATAACGAGGCGCGACGGGGACAAAAGGGTTCCTGGGCGCCGGTTCCCGGAGACCATGTCCTGATCGCGACTCGACTTCACAGCCCCTCATCGCTCCCCACAATGCTTCTTACGATGCTGTCCAACTCCTCGTCAGAGTAGAAGTGGATGACCAGCTTGCCGCCGCGTCGCGTGCGCACGAGGTTCACCTTTGTGCCCAACCGTCGGCGGAGTTGCTCCTCAAGCTGGGTAGGCTGTGGCTTGGGCGCCTGTGGAGGCCGGTGGTGAGAAGCAGGCGCCAAGAGCTCGCGGACAAGCCGTTCGCACTGGCGTGCCGTGAGGTCCCCATCCACCACTTGCTGTGCTGTACGGATGATGGCATCGTCAGACGCGAGAGCAAGCAGGGGCCTCGCCTGGCCTTCTGAGAGGCGGCCATCCTGGAGCATGGTGAGAACCGGCTCGGGCAGCTTGAGGAGCCGGAGGCTATTGGCCACGGCGGAGCGACTCCTGCCAACTCGGCCGGCAACCTCCTCCTGTGTCAGCCCGAAGGCGAGCATCAACTCCTGAAAAGCCTGAGCCTCCTCGACAGGGTTGAGGTCCTGGCGTTGCAGGTTCTCTACCAGGGCAACTTCCAGAGACTCGCGAGAGGAGAGTCCGCGTACGAGGACGGGCACCTTTTCGAGGCCGGCCATGCGGGCAGCCCGGAGACGGCGCTCGCCCACGACTAGCTGGTAGTGCTCGCCTGTGGGCCGGGATGGCACCAATGGCGTCACTAGCAGCGGTTGCAGGACGCCGTGCTCTCTGATGCTGGCCGCCAGTTCCTGAAGCGAATCCTCGGCGAACCGCTGCCGGGGCTGCATAGGGTTCGTGGCGATCTCGCTCAGTGGCACGAGTTGTAGCCCTGGCTCAGTGCCGGGTAGCAGTGCCGAAAGCCCGCGTCCCAACCCGCGCTTGCGATCAACCATCGTCGCAGTCCTAACCCAGGCTCAGCCGTTGGGCGAGTTCTCGGGCGACGAGCATATACGAGACGGCGCCGGCCGAGTTTGGCGCGTACTTGAGTATGGTCTGGCCACGGCTTGGTGCCTCGCTGAGGCGCACCGAGCGGGGAATCGCTTCGCGGAACACCTGGCCGGGAAGATGCCGGCGCACTTCCTGCACGACCTCTGCCGCAAGGTTAGTGCGGACATCGTACATGGTCATGAGGATGCCAGCAATGGCAAGCCGAGGGTTGAATGACCGGCGCACGGCCTCTACTGTCTGCATCAGGCGGCTCAGCCCCTCGAGAGCAAGGTACTCGCACTGCACGGGTACGAGGACGCCATCACTTGCGGCAACCAGCGCGTTGACCGTGAGCAGGCTCAGGCTGGGAGGGCAGTCAATCAGAGTGAGGTCATAGGCAGCTGCTGCATCGGCGAGGCGCTCCTGCAGCAGCAGTTCGCGTCCGTCCAGCCCCACCAACTCCACCTCGGCCCCGCCAAGATCCGGGTTGGATGGCAGCAGGTACATGCCAGGGCGCTCGACGGGAAGCGCGGCTGCGGGGACCGCGGCGCGACCGGCAAGCACATCGTATGCGTTAGGGTGGATCGTGCGGCTGTCCAAGCCCAGGCTACCGGTGGCGTTAGCCTGGGGGTCGAAATCGAGCAGCAAGACGGTGAAGCCAAGGCTGGCGAGACAGGCCGCCAAGCTGACCGCGGTTGTGGTCTTGCCGACCCCACCCTTCTGGTTTGCCACGGCCAGAATCTTCCCGCTTGGCATGGCTGTTCAGGAATCAGGGTGATCGGCCAGCCAGGCCTCAACTATCGGCCGAGAGGGTATGCCGGCGATGCCGACCTGCTCCACAGAGAAAGAGCCCGCCACATTGGCGAAACGAGCCGCCAGGATCGGGTCTCCAGTCTCGTGCAAGCGCACGAAGAAGGCAGCTGAGAAGACGTCCCCGGCTCCGGTGGGGTCAACTTCGCGCGCCGCGCGAGCGTTTAGTGTCAGAACATCGCCCCGCATATGCAGAGTGCAACCGCGGTAACCCTTGGTTACCACCGTAAGGGGGCAGTGAGCGGCGTAGTATTCGATGAGGTCGGCGTTCCCATTTACATCTTCTTCACTGAGCACGATGGCATCTATTGAAGAGAGCGAAGGAGCATCGGGCTCCCAGCGCCGGCGGCGGATCGCCCCCTCGCTATCCCATGTCCTTAGCCAGCCCTGGGGCGTCACCCCCAGGGTGCAGCGCCCGGCGAAAACCTGAAGCAGTTCCGGATCCGTCTCTTCTGCTACCGGACCGATGTGAACGATGTCGCTGTTCAGCCACTCCCTGGGAACGTCAGCGGGGCGAAGCATCTCAGCAACGGCGCGAATGTGCTGCCGCCGTGTGCCGCCCACATAGACGTTCTCGAACGTCGTCGTCGCCCCAGCGGGAAGGCACTGGAACTGATCGGCCGGCAATACCTTGGCCAGATACTGCTTGCCCTGCAGCGAGCAAGACGTAAGAACCCGCGGCTCCCAGCCAAGCCGGGCCGCGGTGACGGCCGAGTAAGTGGCGGTGCCGCCGATGGTGTATCCGCCACTGACCACATCGAGGGTGATGTGGCCGATGACGAGATAAGTGGGCGCGCTCAAGACCGGCTGCTTCTTGCAGGAATGATCGTTACCCGACGGCTCTCACCCTCGCCTATGCTCTGAGACGATACGCCTGCAAAATCTCGCAGAGCCAGGTGTATGATGCGGCGCTCGGCCGGAGGCATGGGCTCGAGCTCCTGGACCCGGCCCGTCTCGATGGCTTGCTCGCCCATTCTGACCGCCAGACGGCGCAGGGTTTCCTCGCGCTTCAGGCGATAATTGTCAACGTCCACAGCTACACTGACCCAATGGCCGACTTTGTGGCTTACCATGAGCCGGGTCAAGAACTGCAGCGCGGCCAGAGTCTCGCCGCGCCGACCGATGAGCATCGCCAGGTTCCTGCCGGTGATGTTGAGACGTGCCGGCTCTTCACCAGTGCCTGGATGAACCTCGACACTGGCACGCAGCCCCATACGCTCAAGGAGGTCCGCCAGGAGGCGACGCGCCACATCTAGCTCGTCACCGACAGCCTCCGTCGCAGGTTTGGCATTGGCCTCGGGGGTTGGCCCCGTCCCCACGGCCCCTGGCTCGGCGCGCCTAGCTGCCACCTCGGGCGGTGCTTCCTGGCCGGCTGCAGCGACGGTGGGGCTGACCTCGCTGCCGACCCGGTTCCTGGTTCCGCGCCGCTCTTCAGCCCGATGCGGCTTGGCCAGACCCGACTTCGGTGCCATGCGAACGCGTACCTGGCCCGGACGAAAGCCCAGCAAGGTGCGAGCCCCATCGGACACTATCTCTATGCTCACCTGATCGCGCCGCAGATGCAGCATGTCCAGACCTTTCTGGACGGCTTCATCAACTGTGCGGCCGACGACCTCAACTCCTTCTTCGCTTTCTGCTGCCATCCCGAGCCCTCTTCTTTGGCATTTGACGCGGCACTCTCCTGGGGCTGGGCTCGCTGCTCTCCACGAGCTCAGGTTCCGGTTCGCTTTCCCGTTGTCGTGCGGCCTCGCCGGCACCAGGACCGGCAGCCAAGGAAGAAGCGCCGGCCGCCGCAGTTGACGCTGCCGGAGCAGGCTTGCCCACCAGGAGGTACTGTTGGATCATCGTAAACAGGTTATTGGTCACCCAGTAAAGGGCCAGCCCTGACGGGAACGTCAGGGCAAAGAACCCAAACATAAACGGCATTATCATCATGGCGCCGCTCATGGCGCTCTGAGTCTCATCCGTGGAGGGAGGCGTGGTCAGCTTCTGGGTGATGATCTGGGTGATCACCGTCAGCACCGGCAGGATGAGGTAGCTGATCACGCCTAGCCAGCCCTGGCCGTTGCCCCAGTAAGGGTTGGAGGCTGTCGCCGGCCAGATCCATTTGGTGCCGACAGTCGTATTAGGGAATGTCAAGTCGCTGATCCACAGGAAACCTCCGGTGAGAAGGTTCTTGTGGGCCAGGCCCAGGAGCGCCTGGTACAGGCCAATCCAGACTGGCAGCTGGATGAGCGATGGCAAGCAGCCGCCCAAAGGATTGACGCCGGCTTCCTTGTAGAGCTTCATCTGCTCCTGGGATAGCTTCTCTTTGTTGCCGGCGTATTTCTTCTGCAGCGCCTTGAGTTGAGGCTGCATGTCCTGCATTTTCTTGCTGGAGCGAACCTGGCTGATGGAAAGGGGAATTGTGATGATCTTGATCAGGAGTGTGAATGCTATGATCGCCAGCCCCCAGCGGTAGGGGATGCCGGCACTGCCGAACGTGTCGGCCAGGAACACAAGGGCCGCCTCAAGCGGTCCTACCACTAGAGTCTGCCACATACTACCTAGCGCCCTCCGCGAATATGGCTGAAACCGGAAGCGTGCCTACGGTACAGGGTCGTAACCGCCCGGATTCAATGGATGGCAACGGCTCAAACGCTTCAGGCCGAGCCAACTTCCCCGGAGCGCGCCGTAACGTTCTATCGCCTCGCAAGTGTACTGTGAACAACTCGGGTAGAACCGGCAGGTGGGCGGCAAAACACGACTGATAGTCAGCTGATAGAGACGGATCGCGCCGATGAGTACGGTTCCGATAGACATCTCTTCAGCCCAATCCAGCTTGCTGCAGGAGGGAGCGCATAGACTGCTCAACCTGGCAATATGACGCATCGGCGGCCCTAGCCGTAGCGATTACCACGACGTCATGACCGGTGCTTAGCCAACGTACCTGCCGCCTCGCTGCCTCGCGCATCAGGCGACGAAGGCGATTCCGCCGGACAGCACCACCAATTCTCCTGCTGGTGACGAAGGCAAAGCGCGTAGACGGCCTATCACTGTTGCTAACAAGCAATACCAGCAGCGCATCCCGATATGCCTTTCCGGCCTCCCTGGCCCTGCGAAGATCGGCTGCGCCCCTAAGCCTGTTCCTGCGGTACACTCAGACTGAGTTGCGAGACGGCCCTACTGTCAGTCGGTAGCGACCCTTGGCCCTACGAGCCTTAAGCACGGCCCTTCCACCGGCAGATGACATCCGGCTCCGGAAGCCGTGTACACGCATGCGCCGCTTAGTCTTTGGCTGGTATGTGCGCTTTGGCATCAGTATCCCCAATCCCAGTACATGTAGACTTCAAGATTCTACATGCTGAGGCTGAGATTGGCAACCCGACAAACTGGCCGGCCCAGGGATTGCGGGAGAGCAGGCCAAGGCGACCGACCCGTCGCGCATGCGGCGAAGCACCTCTCGGTCCATAGGCCGGGTACCTTGGTTGGGACAACAGGGCCAGAAATCGCCGCTTTGCGCTTGACAACCAGGGCGCAGGGTAATATCCTTCGGTCGGTGAATGAAGTGAGGAGGCCGGTATGCAGCTGCGGATAAGCGGCTACGCAAAACGGGGCATTCTGAGCCGCTATCTCGTGATAAACGCTCTGCGACGGCGGCCGCTGTCGCGGGCGGAGTTGGCTCGCGACCTGGGCCTGAGCCCGGCCGCTATCACCGCGATCGCGGACGAACTCCTGGAACATGGCGTCATCCGTGAGGATGGGTACATGCGCTCGGAGCGAGGAAGACGCCCCATGCGCCTGCGCCTGAGGGAGGATTCTGGTTACGCCGTCGGTGTAGACATGACGGCTGACGATGCCCTACGCGTCGCTCTGCTGGACCTGGCGTGCAGCGTGGTCAGCGAATGTGTTGTGCCGCTCAGGAGTGCCGATCCTGCTGCAGTGGTGGATGCGATTGGGGCTGCCTATCGAGAGGTGCTGTCGGCTGGTGGCGTGCCTGAGGCATCAGTCCTTGGCGTCGGCATCACTAGCCCGGGCCCGATGGCCTACCAATCCGGTGTGGTCGAACGAGCGGTCCTGTTTGGCTGGCGCAACGTGCCACTGACTGACATGGTTCGTGCCAAGCTGGGGAAGCTGGTTGTGAGCGACCTGGATGTAAACCTGGCCGCTATGGGCGAGTACTGGTACGGCGATGGCGGCGAGCCGGCCGCAGACCTGGTGTACATAACCGTAGGGGCTGGCATTGCCAGTGCCTTCCTTTTGGATGGCGAGGTTCGCCGGGGCCGCCACACGTCGCTGGGCGAACTGGGCCACACCGTGATCGCAGCGGGCGGCTTACCTTGCGAGTGTGGCAGCCGTGGCTGTCTGGAGACTGTCGCTTCACAGCGGGCGATGCTGCGCTGGGTTAACGATCGGATACGCGCCGGCAGCCGGTCCAGCCTGGCGGTACTGGAGGCAATCACGGCAGCAGCTGTCTATGAACACGCATCCGCCGGCGACAGCCTCGCGATCGAGGCGGTCGAGCGGGTCGCTTACTACGTTGGCCTGGCCACCGCGAACCTGATCAACCTGCTGAGCCCGTCGCTGGTAGTCATCGGCGGCCCGATCTGGCCAGCAATGGACATTTTCCTGCCAGTGGTCCAGGCGACAGTCGCGGAGGCGGCTCTTCCTGAGTTGGCCGCCTACACGAAAATCATTCGCTCGCGATTGGGGCCGAAGGCGGCGGTTGTCGGGGCAGCTGTTCTGGTGCTCGAGGAGGCGTTTCGCGTTCCGGTGAACGCGGCCGGGCCGTCCGCTCGCCTAGCAGCCGTGGGACATTAGGTTTCCAACGGCCTAGAGGCCGTCAGCACATTCAGAGGGAGGTCAAGCAATGGCGCGCTATCTCGAGGACAATGTGGGCGGTATCACCGGAGGGTATGCTTTCAACGATGGCGTCAAGGTCAAGGTGCCGTACAGCTTCATGGGCTCGATTTATGATGAGGATGAGGAGCAGGCACTGCTTCATGTCCTCCGGCAGGATTCGCTGACGGCCGGTCCGCAGGTGGCTTCTTTCCAGAAGGAGTTCGCAGGCTACCTAGGAGTCAAACATGCCTTCGCCACGACGAGCTGCACGACGGCGATGCATGTCGCTACGCAAGCTTTCGGCATTAAGGAAGGCGACGAGGTCATCATCACACCTAACACCTTCATCGCCACCACGCTCGTGATCCTCAAAGAAGGCGGAATCCCCATATATGCCGACATTGACCCAAAGACCTACAACATAGACCCGGCGGAAGTGGCGAAGAAGGTGACTCCCAAGACGAAAGCCATCTACGTCGTGCATTATGCCGGGCAGATGTGCCAGATGGATCCGATCATGGAGGTTGCCCGCAAGTATGGCTTGCAGGTTCTCGAGGATTGCGCTCACGGTCACGGTTCACAGTACAAAGGGCGCAACGCTGGCACGATCGGCGACGCCGGTGCTTTCAGCTTCCATTCGCTCAAGAACATGACGATGGGCGAAGGAGGCATGATCACCACCAACCGCGACGACCTGGTGCCGCGCATAGAGTTGCTGCGCAACATGAACATCAAGAGCTGGGAGAACCAGAAATACTACTGGTTGCCCAGCCACTTCGATGTGGTTGACGTAGACGGGAAGTGGGGTGTCAACTACCGCATGAACGAGTTCCAGGCCGCCCTTGGCCGGGCGCAACTGCGGAAGCTGCCCGATCTTGTCGCGCGGCGTCGCGAGATCGGACGTTACATAACGGAGGGCATCCGTGACATCAAGGGTATTACGCCGCCCTATGAGGACCCCGACTGCTTCCACTCCTACCACCTCTACACGCTATGTGTGGAGCCAGAAGTGCTGGGTGCCAGCCGGGACGAGTTCCTGCGTTGCCTGTATTATGAGGAGGGTGTGCAAGGCATCCTGCATTACCAGCCGAACTACGACTTCACTGGCGTGAAGAAGTACCTCGAACAGCGCGGCTATGGCGGGCAGTTCTGCCCCGTTGCCGACAAGTTCTTCTACCGGCGTCAGATGAACCTGCCTATCCACCCGCGGCTCACCAAAGAGGACTGCGACAATATCATTACCGGAATCCGCAATGCTGCCGAAAATGTCAGGGATTCGGGCAAGTAGCTAGCCTCGCCTGCCCGGCGCACAACTGCGCTGCACGGGATTGCGTTCACATCCTCGCGGCCACAAGCAAGAGGCGGAGACCAGGATTCTGGTCTCCGCCTCTCAGCGAAAGCGCTGTCCGGGCTGCCTTATCCGGTGATGAGCGTCACTGCCAGGAGCACGATTCGCTCCGAAGGGTCATCGCCGAGGTAGTGCAGCTTGATGTCCTGGATCTCTTTCTCCGGCGACGGGTTGGCCCACTCTGTAGCCCAGAGCGTCACGGGAGCGTTGGCCCGGTCATATCCTTCCCAGGCAGGAACCGCCCAGAAACATGATGACGCTTCGTCCTCGCCGTAGCGCAGATTGGGTCGCGCGATGTTGTCCCCATAGCGGATGTCCACTTCGTCCGTGCTGCCGTCAGTATACGTGATCAGATACCGACCGAGCAGGTTGTAGTCATCGGGCTGGTCTGGGTCAGCGTAGCCCCAGGTCGGCCTGGGCTGGCGCTGGCAAAGGCAGTAATGCAGGAAGGCGATGCCGGTCGCCTGCCGGCCTATCGCGATGGCCTGGCTGAGTTCGGCGCCGGACCTGACCTGAACGGCGGCTGTCGCGACCGTGAACGGCACCGGACAGGCTTCAGTCCAGTTTCCGGTAGCGCCGACGAGGGCAGTCTCGGTGTAGTTACCGGCTCCACTCAGCGGCACCGGCAGATACTGGTCGCTATGCAATGAGGGTACGCGGTCACCGAGCGACTCGGCGGCGCTGGACTGGAGGGCCGCCACGGCTGCCAGAGTGTCTGCCCGATCGCGATCGCTGTAGTTCCGCCACCAGAGCATGTTTGCCGAGACAAGCATGTTGAACAGAGCCAGGTTATGGCCGAGAGCATACTGGCTGACGTCGCACCAGGTTGATACTTCGGCGCCCGTTATGTGCTCGCCGGCCGAGCGCTCTGGCCAACGCGAGAAGGTGGCCGGAGCGAAATTGTTGCCGAAATTGCCGAAGATGACATCGAAACCCTTGCGGTGGAAGAAGCGCTCAGATAGCGGGTCCAGGGACCAATACCAGTCCATGATCAGCATGTCCTTGGGCACGAAGTCCACCGCCTGGTAGGTTTCGAGCATGGTGTGGTCCATGCCACGTTCCACCCACTCCGAACGCCGGGCACGCCCACCATGGTTGACGCCGCCGATGATGATGTTCTGGAGTTTGTCGCCCCAAAGGACCGTACGCACGCCTCTCGCGGCCAGGTAGTCATGGATCTTGTTCAGGTCACCAGCCAGCAGCTCAGCGCCACTCTTGTGACGGCAGCGGTCACAGATGCCAAAGGTGTAGGCCTCATCATGGCCGATGTGGAGCATTCGCGGCCGGAAGACCTCTAGCACCTCGTCGACAAGATCGAAGTATAGCTCATAGGAGCGGGGGTTCGAAGGGCAATAGGTGTCGGGGTAAGGATCCCAGGGCCTCTCGGCGATTTCGGGATGGGCCATGACCATGTAGTAAGCGTGGCTAAGCGACTGCAGTTCGGGTACCACTTCGATACCGACTGACTTGGCAAAAGCGACGATGTCGCTCACCTCGGACTTCTCGAGAAAGCTGCCATCGGCCAGTTCCGTGTGGGTTGAGTCCTTCGGATACGGCTGTGACTGCTGCAGCGCCTGGGGCCCACCCGGGAATGCCCTGGCCTCGCGGCAGAAGCGCTGCCATGCCTCGTTAACCTCGGGATGGCGGTCGTAGCGCATGCCGCCACCCACCTCGAGGAACAACATGTTGTAGCGCAGCGATGCGAGCCAGGCCAGCAGGTCCTTGAAGAACGGTATCTCGGCGCGTCCAGGCATGTAGATGTGGACGCCGCGCATCGGTTTCGCCGGCCAGTCCCGCACCTGTACCAAAGGGACGGCCAGCGCCCCGTCTACGCGCCGCAGCAACTGGCAGAGGGCACTCGCGCCATAAAGACAGCCGCTCGCATCCGCTCCGGTGACCACAGCAGTTTGCGGTGATACCTTGAGTATGTAGCCTTCGGCGGGCAACGGCGGTTCCAGCCGCTCGCCCTCCGGTGAGAGGCCAAGGACGATCGCGGCGCCGTCTGGGCTGTCGGCGGTCGTGGGTTCGATCCCAAGCGCCCGCAGGCGGCCAGTTGTCAGTGCGGCCGCGCCGTGGCAAGCCGAGTCGGCCCAGAGGGCGATTTTGGCCGGATCGAGACGCAGTTGCCCGGAGCCGAACTCAGCCCACTGTGGGCAAGGGTAGATTGGGAACCGTCCCATAGCAGACTCTCCTCTAGCCCTTGATGCCCGTCAAGGTTATGCCCTGAATGAAAGTGCGCTGCGTGAAGAAGAAGAGGATCACGATCGGGATCACCGTGATTGTGGTGCCGGCCATGAGCATCTCCCAGTTGGCACCGAAACGAGTGAGATAGCCGCGCAGGCCAAGCGACAGCGTGTACTGGCTTTCACGGCTGAGGTAGATGAGCGGGCCGAGGAAATCCGTCCAGGTCCCCAGGAAAGTGAATAGAGCCACGGTTGCCATAGCCGGCCGAGTCAACGGGACGATGACCTGCAGGAAAATGCGCAGTTCACTGGCGCCATCCATCTTGGCCGCTTCTGAGAGTTCGGTCGGGATCGTCATGTAGAACTGGCGCAGGAGAAAGATGTAGAAGGCGCTGCCGGTCAGAGCTGGCCAGGTCAAAGGCTTGAAACTGCCGACCCAGCCGATCCATTTGAAGATCAGGAAAGTGGGGATGAGCGTCACCTGATAAGGGATCATCATCGTCGCGATAAGAAAGAGGAAGAGGGCGTCCCTGCCTGGCCAGCGAATGCGGGAGAAGCCGTAAGCAGTGAGTGTGCACGAGAGGACTGTGGCGATGACGTTGAAGGCGCAGAGGTAAAGCGTGTTCTTGAAATAGGTGCCGAAAGGCAGGTAGTTCCATGCCTTAGGGTAGTTCTGCCAGACGAACCGGCTGGGAATCCACTTCGGCGGCAAGATGAATAGTTCGCTATTCGGCTTAACCGAGGTGCTCACCAGCCAATAGAACGGCAGGAAGAAGGCCAGGCCCAGAACCAAGAGCACCAGGTGCGATAGGAAGTGGTCCACGAATTGGCGGGTTTTCTTGCTGGCCAGGAATTCCCGCAGCGACTGCCTGTGGACGGTGTGGACCGTTGCAGCCATTTCAGGTGATCGAGCCACCATAGTAGACCCACCTGCCTGATGATTTGAAGACCAGGAGCGTCAGCGAGACCACGATCACGAACAAGATCCAGGCCATGGCAGAGGCATAGCCCATCTTGAAGTAGACGAAGGCGTTGCGATAGAGATAGAGCATGTAGAACAGGGTCGAATCGAGCGGGCCGCCATTGGTCATGATGAACGCCTGGGTGAAGAAACCGAAGACGCCGATTAGGCCCATGACCAGGTTGAAGAAGATTGTCGGTGTCAGCATCGGCAAGGTTACATTCAGCATCTTCTGCAACCCGTTGGCGCCGTCGAGGTCTGCTGCCTCGTAAAGATGCTGCGGGATGTCCTGCAGCCCTGCCA
>DAOTVV010000041.1:0-18680 GCA_034436255.1 Anaerolineae bacterium | reverse complement strand
ACGGACGGAACCCTGGACGTCCTCTACCTTCCAGGGCAGGGCGGCCGCAAGCGGCAAGGCAGCGGAGGGATAGGCCCAGGCAACTCCTCCCTCGATCTCATAGGCACCATTCGCCAGCGGCTTGAGGGCAAACTGGTCAACTGCTGGCAGCAGCTCGCGCCCCGACTGCTGATCCAGGACACGGACAATGCGGGCACCCAGCTCAGGCAGCAGCCACAGTTCCCAGCGATCATTGGCCACGGAGAGCACGTCGCACTCCCGAGAAAGGCTGCTGACGCCTGCCGGATTCGCCAGCGCGGGCAAGGGATAGGTGGGATCCGCCGGGGTCGAAGGCCGCGTTGCCGGCCCGACCTCCGGGAAGCGGAACGAACGCCTGAAACTGGTCACGCGCAGGGCTGCCTGAGCGAGACGAGGCGCCTCTGATGGCTGCGCTTGGGCCAGCAGGGCGGAGCGACCGGGCGCCGGGCTTGGAATGGCAGTGGCCAGGGAGACCGCCTGAGAGGCAGACACCGGTGCTGATGCGTCGGCCTGGGCGAGCTGCTTCAGTGCTGTAACTACGGGCCGGGCTGTACCGTCCTCTTTGTACCAGGCGGCGCTTTCCCAGGCCAGTTCCAGGCTGTTGCCGGCGCGGTTCGCCATCAGCCAGGGCATGAAGGCGAAGTAGTAGGGCGGTGCCTGGGTGGTCATGTAGCGCATGGCGGCCAGGGTCATGTCGGTAAGATCGTCTTCACTGACCGGCGGATAGCGAGGGTCCTCGTGCGTGCCGACGATGGCGCCGCCTTCAGTAGTGATCATCGGGATGACGAAGCCTACCTGATCGCGCAGGATATTGGCGTAAGCCTCGAACTTCAGGAAGCCGTTCGAGTCCTGGTCTACAGTGTCGCCGACATAGTACCCGCCCTGGCTGCGCGGCAGATGCGAATCGGCCCGGGCCTGGTTGATGGAGGCCACGTCCGCCGCGGTCAGGTGCCAACGAGTGATGTCGGCTTGGGTCAACGGTGTACTGTGCAGGTTGACGTTATCGTAGGGATAGTTCAGAGGATGGTTCAGGAAGTAATTGTGGATGGGCAGCCAGGCGTGATAGAGGGCATCAAGTCGGCCCCGAGCCTTCAGTTCCAATAGGAAGTTACGCAGAAAGGCGGTGTCCGGGTAGTCCCCACCTGGCGCAAGCGACGGCAATCCCGGGTAACCGCCGGCCTGCGTGACCGCGTCCGCCGCTGGCAGCCAGAGGTCAACGATCCTGGTGACCGAAATGTCTTCGCCGGGGGCCCAGCCGCCGGACCTGCCAGAGAGGTTGGGCTCGTTGTACAGTTCGTAGTAGTAGACGCCCGCTGGGACGCCTAGCCGCACCAGGGCTGTGAGGTTCTCGTAGGGCTCATTGCCTGGCTTGTAGACCCTGAGCACAGGCATGATGCCACGCGACGTCAGGCACGCGATCAGGTAGCTATGCTCCAGCTTGGGCGCATCGCCCTGGACCAACTTCACCCAGCGCAGACCCATCGCATCTGCTTCGGCAACGAACCGGTCCACCATGTCCTTGGGCTGGGCGAAAAGCGTCGGCGCCCAGTGAATGCCGCGGCCGTTGTCCTTCACTGGCCGCGGGTAGTCAGAGAGCGCCAGTGGCCCGTCGGCTCGGACTGACGCCGGCGCCATGGTCAGCAGCAGCATAAGCAGCAGCAACACCCGCCCGGCAGGCATGGTCCTTCTCATGCACCACCTGCTCGCTGACGATTCTCTGCCGCGACCTTGACCCTGTAGACGAAAGCGAGCACCTCGGCGACAGCGGCATACAATTCCGGCGGTATGATGGCGCCGATATCCAGCTGAGCAAGGAGTGTCACCAGGTCCGGATCTTGGTGTATGGGCACGTTGTTTTCCTTGGCTAGCTGGAGCAGTCGCTCGGCGACGGGGCCAGAGCCTGAGGCAACAACCTGTGGCGCGGCGTATACTTGCGGCTGGTAAGATAGAGCGACGGCTCGTTTGCGTCTGCTGCTGTGCGGCATTGTCGCTCACACCGTCACGTTCACTTCGGCGAGTGGCCAATGGGGCAGGCCGGGGCTGGCATCGCCAGTCACTGAGTCCGCATCATCGGCGATCGAGCACCGTATGGCCTGCACCTGGTAGCCCAGCCTCTGCAGGCCCTCGCGAAGCTTGGGCGCTTCCGCCAGGGCAAGCTCATTGGTGCTGCTCGACTGGGTGCGCACATCGCAGGCCACCAGACGCCGGAAAACGCGCAGGTCCACCTGCACAGTACCCAGAGGCTGCAGCTGCATGTGAAAGGACAGGCAGGTATCGTTGGCATCAACCTTGCGGCGGCCGCCAGGGCGATAGTGCACGCGAAGAGAGAGATCACTGCCTGGCGCCGACCAGGCGACTGGCAGGCTGAAGCTGTAGTAGTGAGCCGTAGTAGCATCTGGGGCGCTGCGCAGGTTGGCGATATGTTGAGCGTCCAGGGATTGCACCACCGCTCCCAGTTGGTCCCGGGCTGCCGCCAGGCACTGCCTGGTCCCTGAGGAGAAACGCTCTGGACTCTCAGCCAGTTGATCCAACAGGGACGCTAGCCGCCGCATCTGCACCTGGATGTTCCGTTCGATGCCAGGCAGTCCCTGCTTGAGGGTGCCAGGGTTATTGAGCAGTACAGGCTCGCGCGCGTCCGCCTGCCTACCTGACAGTTCCTCGTC
The DNA here is from genome assembly GCA_034436255.1 of Anaerolineae bacterium. GTDB lineage: Bacteria > Chloroflexota > Anaerolineae > DRVO01 > DRVO01 > DAOTVV01. Next base: position 15,999 of record DAOTVV010000041.1, on the reverse strand, counting down.
GCGGCCATCGGTTGCGCGCAGCGGGGCCAGGCTGCCTGGTCCGGCTGCCAGAGCTAGCCGGTGGCGCGAGAGGAGGGCCTCGGGCGGAGTGGAGAGAGTCTGCACAAGAGTGGCTATCTGCCCCGGAAGGGTCTGGTCTATTGCTTCCTTCAGGGGCATCTGCAGCAAGGCTCGCGCGAAGGCTCTCAGGAACGCTGGCAGCGGCTCCGCTTGTTTCCCCAGCGGCTCGGCCTCAAGGGCCTGGCGCAGGTCAGATAGGGATTTGACCAGGCGCAGAAGTGCGTCCGTGGTGAGTTGATATTGGGGCGTCTGCCAGGTCTTCGCTGCGGCAAGGGTCGCATCAACAAGGGGTAGGCCGCTCGCTTGCAGCTTGGCGAGCAGTGGCAGCGCCGCCGGCGACGCGGCGGTCAACTGCACCCATGCAGTGTGCAACTCGATCAGAGCCTCGGCCGTGATCGGCTGGCCGGCGCGCAGCATGTAGGGCAATACCTGGATGTACTCGCTGCGCGCGGGGAGGCCCAGGCGCTCCAGAGTCGTTACCAGGGGGTCATTGCTCGCCTTAAAGGCCGGCAGAGCCTCGACGGTCTCCGGCGCTTGCTGCAAGACGATGCGCTCACCCTGGGCCTCGCGTACGAGCACGGGGATCGTGCCACTGGATGGCAGTTCGCCGACGACCTCGGCGGCAAAACGGTGGCCGCCGATCGCGACAACCGCTTGGTTCCCACTGAGGTTAAGTATGGTCGCGTAGTAGAGGCGTCCCGGGACGAGGAGCAACGGGGCGGAAGCCGGGCGATAGCCGGCCTGTTCCAGGGCGGGGATGGGGAGCGGCATGCTTTCCAATACGCGACCTCTAAACGCACACTAGCCCCCGGGGAGGGCTGGGCCAGCCGTCCCCGGGGACGACGACTCTGCGCCGCTAGCTGAGGTTAGCGGCATGTCAACGCTTGAGGTTAACCAACTCATTCAGCAGTTCGTCGGACGTTGTGATGACCCGGCTGTTGGCCTGGAAACCACGCTGGGCCACGATCATGTTCGTGAACTGCTGTGCAAGGTCCACGTTGGACATCTCCAGATAGCCGGAACTGATGAGGCCCCGGCCGTCCTGCCCGGGCGCCGCAAACTGAGGCGTGCCCGAGTTGGTAGATACGGCGTAAAGGTTCTCGCCCTCGCGCAGCATGCCGCCAGGGTTCACGAACTTGGCGAGCGCGATCTGGCCGAGGGTGCGGTTCAGGCCGTTGCTGAACACCCCGACCACCTGGCCATAAGAGTTCACGTTGAAGGAGACCAGGGAGCCACTTTCCAGTCCATCCTGGCTGACAGGGTTGACATTCGAGCGGCCCGCGAGGCCGGTCACCGTGCTGAAGTCCAGGCTGATGCTGCCTGGGGTGACAGCGCCGTTGCTGTAGGCCGGCTCAATCGTAATGGTTGGCTGATGCGTGGCGTCGGTGATGATCTGGCCCTTGGAATCGAACTGGATTTCCGTCGGCGATGTGGCCGCCAGCGGCACATTGGTGCTCACCGGGTTGCCATTGGCATCAACACTGAGTTCTTTGGCGCTTATCGTCCAGGTGACAGGGCTGCTGCTGGCCGAGCGGGTATAGTCTACCTGGATGGTGTGTACCACGCCGAGAGAGTCATAGACGCCGAACTGGGTGCTGACGACAGATCCGGCAGCATCCTCGGCCCCGAGGTTGCCCTGGAACTGCACTTTGCTGGTGGCTCTGGCCATGTTCTGGCCGAAGGGGATGTTGATCTGGCCCAAAGCTTGGGTGGAGTCTATCTTGCCATCGGCATCAGCTGCCCAACCCAGTACATGCATGCCGGTGGAAGGGTTCACCAGAGAGCCATCGAGCCCGATGTCCAGATTGCCGTCCCGTGTGAACAGGTTGCCATTCGGCCCTCTCACGACAAAGAAGCCGTCACCCTGGATGGCCAGGTCGGTCATCTTGCCTGTGGCCTGCAAGCTGCCCTGAGTGAAATTGGTGTCCACGCTGCCAAGCCCCATGCCGAGGCCGATCTGTACAGGATTCCGCCCGGCGAGCCCGTTCTGGGGGGCGGCGGCTGCCTGTAACGTCTGGCTCATCAGTTCCTGGAACGATACTTTGCTGGACTTGTAGGCGGTTGTGTTGACGTTGGCGATATTGGACGCGACGACGTCGAGATACGTCTGATGGTTCTTCAGTGCCGAGATGGCGGAGAACAGTGAACGCATCATCTTGGGTGCCTCCTAAGAGATATTGCGTGGCATATTCAGCATGCCGCGCTGTGGCGGGAGCCGGCTGCATGTCCGGTCCGCCACCTGCCAGGCTTCCCTCAGGGGGTCCGGCCTGGGGCTGGTACCACTACTTGGTCACCACGACGGTATCAATGTTTGTGAACACGCTTTCTTTCTCGCTGGCAGCGTTGACTGCCGTGATCACTGTGCGGTTGCGGACGCTGACTACCAGCGCCAGATCGTCCATCAGCACAAGGGAATCCTTGGAGCCCTTTTCTGCCGCCTTGTTGACCGCGTCCTCCAAGCGGCGCAGGTCGCTTTCCTGCAGGCGCACGCCGCGCTGATCGAGGCGGTTCTGCGCGTGTTTCGAGAAGCGCAGGCTGGTCGGCTCCAGCGATGATCCCTCAAGCTTGCCCAATACCTCCGCGAACGAAGGCTGGCCGGGCTGCAGCTGTTTGCTGACGGTACCTGCCTGGCGCTCCGGCTGGATCGACCGTAGAGCATCCAGATCATGAAGCGGCTGTACCACTGGTTCCTCCCTGAGTCACCTCCTCCACGGTTGAGATAGCGAGCTCGGCAGTGCCAACACGCAGCATCACTTTGCTGTCTCGCAGCAGCACCGCATCGCAGACGCCGGTCACCTTGTTGCCCGAAGCATCCAGGCCTGACACGGTTTTGCCCATGAGCAGGCTGGCGCTGGACAAACCCTGGGCGGTGGCCATCGCCGTGACCGTCTCGTTCAGCTTCTGGATTTCGGAGAGCGAGCTGAATTGCGCCAGTTGGCTGATGAAATCCTTGTCCTCCATGGGGCTGAGCGGGTCCTGGAACTTGAGCTGAGTGAGCAAGAGCTTCATGAAGGCGTCCTGCCCGAGCTCAAGCTGCTTGGTGGAACCAGTCGCGCTTGTGCTCGTGGTGTTGCTTCCTGTCTGAGTCGAACTGACCGGAGTCACACCCATGTTCTCACCTCAAGCTGAGAGATCGAGAATCGAAAGGGAACGGGGCCACATGGCCGTCTCGACTGGGCCCACATCTTCCTCACTGTCGCCGTGCCACGCATTCGAGCCCGGCTGCGCGAAGTGCCGGTTGTGGCCGTTATTGCTCAGGGTCACATTCGCCTGGGCAAGCGTCATTCCGGCGGCGCTGAGGGCCGTTGCCAGGTCGGCGAGGCCATCCATGATCGCCTGCTGCGCCTGAGGGGTCTCGGCGGTCATGACGAGGTTGATGCGACCGTCGTGCACCGTCATGTTGATGTGCAGTCTGCCGAGGCTCTCCGGCTGCAACTGCAGTTGGGCCTGGCTGCTACCGTCGCTGGCTAGCCTGGCATTGGCGACGATGTGTTCCACAAGCTGCGAAGGAGTGACATGCACTTGTAGACGCAGGCTGCCTTGAAGCGAATCGGATGGTTCGGGAAGTGTCTGATGCACGGCCGGGCGCTCGTAAGGGACGAAGGTTACCGGCGCGGAGGATGGCTTGCCTTTACCAGGCGCCGGCTCTAGCTTGCGTACATCTGCCGGAGCCTTGGCCTCGGCGGCGGATACCGTCCACCTGGCCGATTCCTCGAGCCGCACCTGAACTGCCGCGGCCTCCGCAGCCGGTGGGTCCGCCCGCTTCTGTGCTACCTCGGAAGACGGAGCCACACCTGCCTCGGCTTTGGCGAGCACCTGGCTCTCTGGCGACGGGCCGGTGTCAGTGCGCGACTTGAGGCCCTTGGCTTGCCCGGTCACCGGTTCGACGACTGACGGGTCCTTCGCCTTGGCCTCGGCTCCCGGTTCCTGTTCCACCGGTACCACCGGTTGGCCACCCTCAATCGTCGCGCCAGGCTGCGTAGCTACCGGATTCCACGTCCCGGGGGATGCTGCCTTCGCATCCGCCTCAGCGACGGGTGCCGGGGCTACCTTGCCAGGTGGTACTCCCAGTATGGCTTGTACCGCCGAGCCGGCGATACCCTTGGCAGGCGAGCCCTCGACGGGACTACCGCTCGCAGCATCGGGAGGGACTGGCTGGAGCGCAGGCGTCAGCGGCAGAACAACGGCCTGGGCGGCCTGGCCAGCCAAGCTCTCTGCTCTCTTGGGTTGTTTGTGCTCCTTGGGTTCGGGCAGCACGGTGGAGTTCTGACTGTCAGTTGGCTCCACCGGGGTCTCCCCGCCTCCCAGCAGGGCCGCGAGCAGGAGCGTGAAGGCATCGGTGCTCACGTTCCTTTCACTTACTGCAGCAGCCGCTGCTCCGGGTGGACCGACTCCGGACGGGGCCGTGCCTGCTACCGGTATTGCTTCCATCGTAGCACCTCCTTGGGTGAGATACGCGAGCGAACCTCGCTAGAACGACCAAATGCCATCATAGGTGCCTCGCGGCCAAGCCGGCCGTAAAGCGACCATGAAGGATGCGTAAGCGAAGCGTGAATTCGCCGGCCTCAGCGAGCATTGATCACGCTCTTGAGGATGGCGAGTTTCATCGAGACGAGCTCGCTCACAGCGTTGTAGTTGACCACGGTCTCAGCGAGCTTGGCCATCTCCCAGTCCAGGTCTACGTTGTTGCCGTCCAGGCGCATGGAGCGAGCGGTATCCTGCGTGACGGTGGCCTGGGCATCGGTCGAATCGGCCCCGCCGATGTGCCTGCTGTCGGTGACGGTGAGAGCGGGCCCGCCTGTTTCCTGTAGCTGGCGCTGTAGTGCCTGCTCGAAGGACACGCGCGAGGCCTTGTAGCCCGGCGTGTTCAGGTTGGCGACGTTGTTGCTGATCGCCTGCTGGCGCAGCGAGAGGCCGTCAAGCGCGTAGCGCAGCGTGCGTATCGCCCGGTCGTTCAACAAGTCACCCATTGCTATGCCTCCCACGTCTCAGGAACGCTGAACTCGTTGCGGTAGGAGAGCACGCGGGGCACGTAGAGCTGCGTTTCGTGGTAAGGTGGGAGGCCGCCATACTGCTCGACTGCGCCCGGGCCGGCGTTGTAAGCAGCCAGAGCCATGGCCTCGTCCTGGAAACGGTCGAGCAATTGCCTTAGGAAGCGCACCCCGGCGTCAATGTTCTGCGCAGGGTCGAAAGCGTCCTCCACTCCAAGCGACGAGGCCGTGGCGTCGGTGAGTTGCATTAGCCCCTTGGCGCCAGCAACTGACTCGGCCATGGGGTTGAAGCCGGACTCGGCCGCGATCACGCCCTTCACCAGGGCGGGGTCGACACTGTAGCGTTTGCATGCCTCTTGGATCAACTGGTCGAAGGCGGAGGGGTCGGCCCAGGCCGATATGCCCTCGTTCTGCAGGCTGCCGTGTCGCGCGGTGCCGGCCATGAGCCGCTGGGCTACCTGGCGGAGTAGGGCCATCTCGACTTGCATCAATGCTGAACTAGCAACTATCTGTTTCACCGCTCACTCACCTCTCAGTGTCTCAAGCTATAGCGTGTGTTGGTGATGTCATCGAGTACGCGCGTCTCCTGCCGGCGGGCTTCGAGATCGGCCCTGGCCCGCTGGCGATCGCGTAGCTTGGCGATGATCTGCTCTTGCTTTTTCAGTTCCGCCAGCCGCTCGCGGGCGGCGGCGAGTGCCTGTTGGCGGCGCCGCAACTCCCGCTCGGCCTCCTCTTCCTGGATGTGCAGCAGGTCGAGATAACGCCATGCCCCCTCGACTGGCTCAACGCGGATTCTGCCGTTACCCGCGGGCAGCCCGGAGATGAGAGCACGCCGCTGGCGCCTGAGAGCGGAGAGGTGTGCCTCGGCTTGGGCCACAGCTAGCTGGCAGCGCCCGAGCTCGACCTCTTGCGCTTCCACCAGGCTGGCGCGGTAGTCGAGCACACGTTGAAGGCGAAACTTGAACGCCATTGCGTCACTCCGCGAATATCGCGAGCAGACGTTGTACGGTTTCGGCCAATGGCGTCACCTCCGTCGGTGACTGCTGCAAGAATGCCTTGATCTTCGGCATCAGCGATAGGGCACGGTCAATATCGGGATTGGTCCCAGGTGCGTAGGCGCCGATATCTACAAGGTCGCGGGCCCGGTTGTGGACCGCTATCACCTCGCGAAGCATAGAGGCGGCGCGCTGATGCTCAGGAGCAGCCACAGTCGCCATGAGACGGCTGACGCTGTTGGCCACATCTATGGGCGGGTAGTGATTCTCGGCCGCCAGGTCCCGCGAGAGGATGATGTGCCCATCTAGAACGGAACGAGATGTGTCGGTGATAGGCTCATTGAAGTCGTCGCCCTCGACGAGGACGGTGTAGAAGGCGGTGATGCTGCCTTTCTCCGAGGTGCCGGCCCGCTCCATAAGCTTGGGGAGTGCGGCGAAAACAGAGGGAGTGTAACCCTTGGTGGCAGGCGGCTCGCCGACAGCCAGGCCGACTTCACGCTGGGCCATAGCGAAACGGGTCACCGAGTCCATGAGAAAGGTGACGTTCATGCCCTGGTCGCGGTAGTACTCAGCGACGGCGGTGGCTACAAGCGCGCCCTTGAGGCGCACCAGAGGTGGCTCATCGGAGGTGGAGACGACAACGACCGAGCGCTTCAGCCCTTCGGGGCCGAGGTCACGGTCTATGAACTCCTGCACCTCGCGGCCCCGCTCTCCGATGAGCCCGATCACTGAGACATCGGAGTGGCTGTTGCGGGCGATCATGCCCAGGAGGGTGCTCTTCCCCACACCGGAGCCGGCGAAGATGCCGATGCGCTGGCCAGCGCCGCAGGTGAGCAGGCCGTCAATAGCACGCACACCGGTTACCATGGGCTCTTTGATGGGCGTGCGTCGCAAAGGGTGCGGAGCCTCGTTGGTGATCGGGTAGAATTCCGCGGTTAGGAGCGGTCCCTTGCCGTCTAGAGGACGGCCCAGGCCATCGAGCACCCGCCCGAGCAACTGGGGGCCGACGGGGACGGACATGAGCCGGCCGCTGGCATGGACCGGGCTACCGGCCTGGATGCCCTGCATCTCGCCGAGCGGCATTAGCAGGGTCCGGCCTTCGCGAAAGCCGACGATCTCGGCCGGCAGAAGGCCGCCACCGTAGGTGTGCACGTAGCATAGCTCACCTAGCAAGCCGGTGATGCCTTGCACCTCCAATGTGAGCCCTACTACCTGGGAGACTCGTCCTATCCGCCGGATGGGCCTGGATTGGCTCACTACCTGGATGTACTTGCGCAGGTCAGTGGGTGCCATCATCGCCCCCGCGGAGAAGGCGGCTGAGTTCCTCGAACTGAGTCTCGATGCGGGCATCTATGGTGCCGTAGGCTGTCTCGATCACGCAGTCGCCTCGCTGAAGCGACTCATCGGGTTGAAGCTGCCATTCGCTGCCGCCTGCCTCGATCGCTGCCCGCGGCAGGTATGGCTGAAGCAGAGCGATGTCCTCGGGGTTCAGGCGGATAGTGTGCTCTCCTTTCTCCTTGGCCTCGTCAATGGCATGGGCGACCACCTCTACGACGAGTTCAGGGGTGATGCGCAGTTCCTCGCCCACTATCTTGCGGGCAATGGCCAGAGCCAGCTCTACCAGCTGGAGTTCGGCTGCCTCGAGCAGCCGCTCCTGCTCCGCTTCGGCGGCCGCGCTCAACCCAACCAACCGGAGAGCCAGCTGGCGGTTCGCCTGTTCCGCCGCTGCTTTTCCCTCCTCCAAGCCCTGGCGCCTGCCTTCGGCCAGACCCTGCTCGCGCGCCCTGGCCTGCAGCACGGCTGCCTCCTGTTCGGCCTGGCGCAGCGCAGCCTGAGCCTGAACCTGGGCGTGCTCGAGGATGGCCTTCGCCTGGGCGCGCGCTGCGGCGAGGAGTTCCTCCGGTGACCTGGAGACATCGGCACCTGGTTGGTCGCTGGCCACAGCGTCAGCCAGGGGCGTTTCCAGGCAGCGCACCTCAACGATAGGCGATGCTTCCACCGGCAAACGCAGCGATTTGATGACCCTAGACGATGAGTTCGTCTTGACTGCCACGGGCAACGACAATCTCCTCGGCTTCTTCCAGCTTGCGGATGACGTTGACTATCCGCTGCTGCGCTTCCTCGACATTGCGCAGACGGATAGGGCCAAGAGCAGCTAGATCTTCCTTCAATGTCTCTGCGGCACGGCTCGAAAGGTTGCGGAAAATGGCATTGCGGACCTCTTCTGCCGATCCTTTCAGGGCGAGGACGAGGTCGCGGCTGTCAACGTCTTTCAGGACGCGCTGGATCGAGCGGTCGTCCAGTTGCGTAATGTCCTCGAAAACGAACATGCTTCGGCGCACCGCTTCGGCCAAAGTAGTGTCCGTGTGCTCAAGGCTCTCCAGGATCGAACGCTCGGTACCACGGTCAACCTGGTTGAGCACACGAACCAGGAAGTTTACGCCGCCAATTGTCGAGTACTCTCGCGCTAAGAAGGAAGCCATCTTGCGCCGAAGGCCACTCTGGACATCCGAGACGATATCTGGCGAGATGCGGTCCATGATGCCAATCCTCGCGGCGACCTCGGCCTGCAAGTCTTCATCGAGGTTGGCCAGCACGGCGGCCACCTTCTTGGGGGTCAGGTAGCATAAGATGAGGGCCACCGTCTGTGGATGCTCGTTGCGCAGTGACGACGCGAGCTGCGCCGGGTCAACCGAGTCCAGGAATTCGAAGGGCCTTTCGAGGGACTTGCCGGCCAAGCGCTCAATGAACTCGTCGGCCTGCTGATTGCCAAAGGTCCGCGTCAGCAGTTGGCGAGCGTATTCCTCGCCACCCTCGGCGAGGGCGGAAGATGTCCGGCTCAGCTGAACGCACTCCTCGAGAACCGCGTCCCTGACGCCAGCGGGCACATTCTGCATGTTGAAGATGGCCAGGGTGACCTGCTCGATCTTGTCCTCGTCGCAGTGCTTGAGCACCTGTGCGGCCAAATCCGGCCCCAGGGCGATGAGCATGATGGCAGCTTTCTCTGTACCCCTGAGTTCGACTTCGGCGGTGGCCATTCTGCTCTCACTTCCTCCTGTTAGTGTCGCTGAGCCAGAGATCAATGACCTGGGCAAGCACTTCTGGTTGCTTCTCCGCCAGGCTCATTAGCTGGTGCTGACGCTGCACGCTGGCAGCCAGTGCCTGCTGTTCCGGCGACAGCTCCAACTGCTGGCCGTTGGGCAGTTGTAGCGCCTGGGGGACGCCGGCCACGTCCTCGCCGGCTCCGGCAGCCAGCACAACCGGGCTGCCCAGCGTCTGAGAGGCGGCCCGCGGCCGGGCCAAGCTCCGCATCACCACGCTGCGCACAATGAGCAGGGTCACAAGCACGGCGATGGCGATGGCGCCCCAGCGTGCAGCGCTCATGTAGGTCTCTTGCTTGGCCGCCTTGCTCATTGCTGCTTCCTCCTGCTGGAGGTAGGTGCGGTCGAAGGCGACTGTGTCTACCGTCACCACATCGCCTCTCTGTGTGTCTATGCCCGCGGCGGCGGTGACGGCCTGGCGGATCCGCTGCATCTGCTGATCGTCTTTCACCTGATCGAGCAGGACGGATACACTGATTTTCTTGACTTTGCCCGGCGCCTCGACCTGACGCGAGGTGGTCTTTGACAGTTCATAGTTGTAAGTGAGGTCAGACTTCTCGTAGCCGCTGCTGGCTGAGGCGGTTGCCCCCGGGGTAGCGGCCGTCCCTGGGTAGCTAGGAACGCCGACGTTGGAGTCCACTCCAGGCGCGCCTTGGGCGACGGCAGGGCTGCTGCCGGAGGACTCGCGGACCTCGCGGGCGCTGCGGACTACAGGCGTGCCCTGGACGGCCGGGTCGTAAGTCTCTTTCTGAACGTCGGTCTGGGTCCAGTCCATGTCCACATGCACGCCCACTACGGCGCGGTTCGGGCCGAGCACCGTCTCCAGCATTTGCTGGACCTTCGCTTGCAGCGCATCCTCATACGCCTGCTGAGCTTTCAGCCTCTCATCGCTCAGTTGGGCGCCTTGGCTAGCCAGGCCATCACTAAGCACGGTGCCGCTAGTGTCCAGCACAGTGATGGATTCTGGCTGCAATCCCTCGACACTGGTAGCGACCAGGTGCGTTATCCCTTGCACCTGGTCCGCTGTGAGATGTCTCCCGGCCTTGAGTTTGAGCAAGACCGAAGCCGTCGTCTGCTTCTGCTGATCGGTGTAGAGGCTGGTTTCGGGTTGGACGATGTGGACTCTGGCCTGCTCGACTGCATCGAGGCTGGCGATGGTGCGGGCGAGCTCGCCTTCGAGGGCTCTGCGGTAGTTGAGTTGTTGGGTGAAATCGGTCATGCCCAGGTTCGTCGTGTCGAAGATCTCGTAGCCGACCGTACCCCCGCTGGGCAGGCCGGCGCTCGCCATCTGCAGCCTTACGTCGTGCACGACGTTTGCTGGAACGCGGATCATGGACTCGTCCGCGGACACCTCGTAGGGTATCTTCTGCTCTTGCAGCTTGGCGACTATTGAGGCCGCGTCCTCCTGGGTCAGGCCGCTATAGGCAACGGCGTAGCTTGGTTTGCGTGATGCCGTCAAGGAAAGCACTGCGGCCAGCACAAACAGTGCGACAAGCCCGGCGCCGATCGCTTTCTGTTTGCGGTCCAAGCGCGCCCATACTTCAGTGAAACGCTGGCGGACGTTAGCCAGGTCCATCTAGCACTCTCCCGTCCGGCCTAGAGCTGCATTCTCATGATTTCCTGGTACGCCTCTACGGCCTTGCTGCGCACCTGGGAGGCCAACTCGAAGCTGATTTGCGCCTCTTGCATGGCGATCATTACATCGTGCAACTCGACGTCGGCTCCAGCTGCGTACGCTTCTGCCGCGCTGTCTCCAGCCTTGGCCACCTGGTCCAAGCCCGTGATAGCTCGCTGCAGCACTGCGCCGAAACTGGGGGACTGCGTTCCCCCTTGAACGGTCGCAGGCTTCAGTTGTGTTGCTTCAGCGGCCCTGGCTCCCAAAAGGGGGGTGATGGCACTGATCGGCTCTGGCATGGGTCCTCCCCGGCAGCCCGCTACTTGCTGCCGATACTGATGGCCTTCAGGGCCATGTTCTTGGTGGCGTTGATCACGGTGACGTTAGCTTGGTAGGCCTTCGTGGCGGTCATCAGATCAACCATCTCAGAGGTGATGTTGACATTCGGGTAGGTCACGTAACCATCTGCATCGGCGTCAGGATTGCCAGGTTCGTAGACACGCTGGCCGGGTGAATTGTCCTCCACCACTTTCACTACCCTCACGCCGGCACCAACGACGGGCGCCGCTTGCGAGGCGCGCATCTCGCTGCCGAGCACGGCCTGGAATGGGCCGCTGGGCTGAGCAGCCTGGAAGACGACGGTCTGGCGCTTGTACGGGCCCTTTGGCCCCGTGGTCTGGGCGTTGGCGATGTTGTTGGCGATGACATCCATACGCAGCCGCTCCGCCGTGAGGGCGGAGGCGCTGATACCGAGACTCCTCTCAATGCTCATAGGTCACCTTTCAGGCAAGTCTGGTCAGTGCTTGGGCGAGAGCGGTCGGTCCGTCAGGGCGGATAAGCGCGTGCTGACTGAAGGCCGGGTCTTTCCCACCGCCCGCCTCGTTGGCAATGATCCAATAGGTGTAGGCGAAGTTGTACGGGTCGGGATGGCTCTCCATATAGCGGTAAGCCTGTGTCATCAACTGGACCTGCTTCTCTTCTGTCACGCCAGGCCCGAGCTGGGTCCCGCCTTCGGTGCCAACCATCGGCAAAGAGTGACCCAGTATGGACCGGATGATGGCGTCGTACTGCCGATAGCGCAGGAAGCCGTCTGGGTCCGTGAAGTCCCGCGGTCCGGTGTAGTTGTGCACGGCCAACCAGGTTCGATTGAGCAGGCGCGTCTCACCTCTGGCCTGAAGTTCTGCAAGCGTCTCTGCCAGAAACTGGCGGTCGTCCACATCGCCCTGCGGGCTGAGCGCGCCGATGCCGGGGAGGCCCCCAGCGGCGATCACCTGCTTTGCCGCCGGGATCCATAGGTCCAGGTAGTGTTTGACATCCGGCTGCTGCCCGCCGGTCTCCACCTTGAGGTTCGGTTCGTTGTAGAGCTGGAAGTAGCTCACTCCCAGCGACTTGTAGTGGCGGACCATGGCCTCCAGGTCGCCCGTGATCGGTTGCAGGCCATTGGTGTAGACACGCAGCACGGGCATAATGCCGTTTGCGGTGAGTCGCTGCACCAGGTAATCGTTCGCGCCGATGCTGGCGCCGTCGTTGAGAAAGACCACCCACTTCATCCCCATCTGCACCGCTTTGCTGACGAGTTCGTCAACCACTTCTGGGCGACTGCTGGTTGTGGGCACCCAGTGCACACCGCGGCCGTTGTCGTTGGCCGGGCGGGGGAACTGCTCTATGGCAAGCGGAGCGACATCGTCTGCGTTAAGGCCGGCCTCATCTACCTTGCTGGTCGTCGTCCCCGGGTCAGGCCGCTGTGCCTGTGGTTTCGGCCTGGCGGGAACAGTCTGCAAAGCAGGGGCGGGCACCGCCGCCGTCTGCGGAGCGACGAAACAGTACCCCATTGCGGCATTGCGGCTGACCAGCAAGCGTTGCTGTTCATCAATCGTGGGGAGATCCCTCGATTCGGCCACGGTCTGGCTGAGCAAGAAAGCCGTCTGGCTCTGGCGCCTGCTGAAGGCGCTGACCGCCTCGGCGAGCTGGGATGAGAAGCTAGGTGCGCCGTCAGCCGAGCCAAGGGCTCTGGAGCTGTCGGCAAGCGCGTTTGGCCCAGATGCCGATGACGGGGTAACCAGCGGAACGGCGAGAGGTTCGCCCACGCTGCCTCTCCTCAACAGACTGATCTCGCTCGCTAGATTCATAGCACCGGCTTTAGGGCTGATCAGTAAAGCAAGCGTTAAACGCTCGTAAACGATGCGTAAAATACGCAGCGTGGCCTGTCTTTACGTAGCGTTTACGTAAGAATCACGTGCCATTTACTGAAAGGGCCTCAAGCCGGGGCCTATAGTCGGGCCTGAGAGGGAGGGCAGGCGTGATAGAGGTTACCAGGCTGAACGGCTCCAGGGTCTTCGTCAATGCCGACCACATCCGCCGAGCCGAGGCCAACCCCGACACAGCGATCACGTTCACCGATGGCGCTGTCATGGTCGTACAGGAGTCGCCGGCCGAAATCGCCGCGAAAGTCATCGCCCTCAGGGCGCAGATAATCCGCCAGGCCAACAGCCAGGCGCCGGCAGAGGTGTAGAGAGATGGAGATATCCACGCCGATAGGCCTGATCCTTGGGTTCGCGGCTCTCGTCGTGTCTTTTGTCATGGAGGGCGGCAACCCTGCCGGGCTGATCAAACCGTCGGCTGCCATTATGGTCTTCGGCGGCACCCTGGCAGCCACGCTCACCGCCTTTCCACTTAAGGCCGTGATGGCACTGCCTAAGCTGATCATGATGAGCATCAAGCCCAACAAGCTTGACCCGCAGGGGATCATTGCCCTTTTTGTCTCTCTCGCTGATAAGGCGCGACGTGAAGGATTGCTCTCACTAGAAGAGGAGGCCCAGAAAGTCCCGGATCCATTCCTGCGCCGTGGCATCATGCTTGTAGTGGATGGCGTTGACGCCCAAGTCGTGCGGGAGGTTCTAGAGAGCGAGACCGCCAACATGCAGGAGCGACACAAAGAGGGCTTCGAGGTGCTGGCCCAGATGGGCGGTTTCTCGCCGACAATGGGCATCATTGGAACGGTGACCGGTCTTGTCAACGTGTTGGGATCCTTGGGCAGCAACCCAGAGGGCCTGGGCGAGAAGATCGCGGCCGCGTTTATCGCCACCCTGTACGGCGTGGGTTTCGCGAACCTGGTCTGGCTGCCGGTCAGCAACAAGCTCAAGGTTTTCAGCGCCCATGAGGTGGCAGTTCGCGAGATGACCATCGCCGGGGTGCTGGCTGTTCAGGCGGGCGAGAACCCTCGTGTTGTACGCGAGAAACTGGAGACCTATCTAGCGCCGAAGGAGCGCGGGACCAAAGAAGGCGCCGCTGCCACGGCCGGTGCCGGGGCAGCCACAGCGACGGCGAGAGCCCAGGCATAGGCAGTCCTGAGTATGGCGCGGAAGAAGGCGGTTGAGGGCAAGGAGAATTCCGAGCGGTGGTTACTTACCTACTCGGACATGATCACGCTGCTGCTCGTCTTCTTCATCGTGCTTTACTCCATGGCGAACATTGACAAGAAGAAGTTCGAAACGGTTGCTCAGTCAATGTCGCGGGCTTTTGGACAGGGTGGAGGCATGATCAAGGGAATCGGAGGCAACGGCAGCGCTCTGTCGCCTGCGCCGATCTTCTTCGCTGACCTGCCGCGAGAACAGCAGGACTTCATGAGCGTTGGTGCCTCGATGGCTGAATTCGCCGACAAGGCCGGGCTCACCGGGGATATCTCGGTGAACATGACCTACGAGGGAGTAGTGATCAGCCTGTCGGATTCACTAATATTCGAGCCTGGCCTGGCCCAGCTGAGCCCACGGGCAAAGACAACCCTGCAGACCGTGGCCGATGTCCTGAAGGACCTGGACAACCCCATTCGAGTCGAGGCTCACACGGACAACGTCCCTACCAACAACCCTGCTTACCCGACGAACTGGGAACTATCGGTAGCACGCGCCGTAGCGATAGTGCGCTTTCTTTCCGAGGATTGCGGCATCGCGCCCGAGCGGCTGAGCGCTGCCGGTTACGGCGAATACCGCCCGCTGGTTCCGAACGACACCCGCGAGCATAGAGCCATCAACCGGAGGGCTGAGATAGTGGTCTTGTATCCGGTCGAGAAGGAGCAGATGAGCCTGGGGCCGCTAATTAACCCGCAGTCCAGCCTGACGCCAGTCGCCGAGCCAACCAAAGGTGGTGTGAACTAGAGGCATGGGCAAAATGCTGAAACCCAAGACGCTTATTCCCATTCTGGCCGTTGTTCTAGTCGTCGCTTTCGTGGCCTATGTCCTGGTGGCGCCCAACACGATGTGGAAGCCGGTGTACATTCGCTTCGATAACAGCCCGGCAGCCGCCGAGGCGCAGGCTGCGGCCAGCGCCACGCCGACCGAGCCGCCGAAGACGGCGGAAGCGGCGCGCAAGAACGAGGTGATCCCGTACAAGCCTGGCGAAGGGATCATGTACAGCCTTGGCACGAAGATCGTGAATCTGGCCGAGCCGGGCGGACGGCGCTACCTGCAGGTAGGGATCGTTCTGGAATGCTTGCCAAGCGATGCCGGCTTCTATGACCTGAAAGGCGAGGCGCGGAAGAAGGCCGAGGAGGAGGAAAAGGCCAAGCTCGATGTGCTCCGCCCAGTCATTGAAGACGCCGCAATCAGCCTGCTTACGAGCCGGACCTATGCCGAGATCTTCACCGTAGAGGGCAAGAACCAACTCAAGCAGGCGATGCTGTCGGAGATAAACGGAGTGCTGGGCTACGAGAAGGTAGCAGCCATCTACTTCACTGAGTTTCTGGTCCAGTAAGGCTCGCCTTTTCAGCCAGAGCGTGTGTCTGAGGATAGGGCATGGAAGTCCCCGACCGTGCACTAAGCCAGGAAGAGATTGATGCACTGCTTGCCGCCATTCCGGATCCGGGCCAGATGCCGCAGCCGGCGGAAGGATTCGGCAAGGCGGATAATGTCCGCCGATATGACTTCCGCGCGCCTGACCGATTCTCCAAAGAGCAGGTGCGCACTCTGCAGATGGTGTACAGCGCCGTCGGCAGGCATTTCAGCAGTGCGCTTTCAGCAGCACTGCGTAGCAGCGTCGTCGTGTCTTTCGTCCATATCGAGCAGAGCACATTCGGTGACTTCAGCGATATGCTGTCCGAAGGCAATGTCACGACCGTCGTGACGATGGACCCGCTCCCGGGCCGCTGCCTGGTGCAGTTCGACATGAAAGTGCTGCTGGCGGCGGTTGACCGTCTTCTCGGCGGGCTGGGCAAGCCGATCTAGGCAGACCAAGACCGCGAA
>DAOTVV010000040.1:0-7171 GCA_034436255.1 Anaerolineae bacterium | reverse complement strand
CAGGCCAGAGGGATATACAAGCTGTCGGCGTTGGGAATGTCCTTGTCAATGAAGGGCTGCAGGTCGAGCAGTTGCCCCTTCTCGGCCCAGACGGTCATCGCCGGATCCCAGACGGACATGACGTCGGCGGCTGTCCCGGCCGACATCTGCGTCAAGACTTTGGTGAAGTCGTCCATGGGCTCCCATGAGACCTTGATATCCGGGTTGGCCTCGTTGAACTTCGGGAATGCCGTCTTTTGGTTCCATTCGTCCCATTTGATGCCCGGCGTGTAAGCATACCAGTCCCACATGGCGAAGCGAACTTCACCAGGAGCGGCGGCCTTGGCAGGTGCCGCTGTGGCGACCGCTTCTGTAGCAGCCGGGGCTGGTGGTTGGGTGGCAGCTTGCCCGGCGCTAGCAGGGGTCGCCGCCTCCGGTGGTTTGGTAGCGGCCGGCGCTGGCGTGGCTCCGCAAGCGGCGAGCACGGCGCTGCCGGCAACGGCGCCCAGGCTTAGGGCGCCATACTGAAAGAACCGCCGTCGGGAGCAGGTCTTGCCTAACATGTGCATCCTCCTCGCTACGCTGATAGGGTCACTTGACCCCCGGTACGACCATGTTCACGGTCGAAACCCACATGCTTGCCGGAACGACGTGCCTTGGACGATAGTGATAACCCCTGCCGCACGACGCGAACACTTCTCCACATGCGTCGTTTCGTCGCCCTGGGCCAGTACGGATGGGCACATTCCCTCTTTCAGAACCCGAACTGCCTCGCAACCTCTGCGGCCGGCCTGCCGGCACGCACTACTTCGCCTAGGGCAGCCATGAAGTCTTGTGGGCGCTCGCTCTCGAAGACGTTTCGCCCGAACACTACCCCCTTCGCCCCGGCAGCAATACCCTCCTCCGCTTTCTTCAAGGCATCAGCCTCCGCCTGCTTGCTTGCTCCAAGAACAATGATGGGAACTGGGCAGGCCTCAACCACTTCCTGAAAGCGGGGCCCGGTATAGAAAGTCTTGATGAAGTCCGCGCCGAGTTCGGCAATGATCCGCACCGAGCGTTTCACCAGGTCGTGGAACTCCGCCTCGGAAAAGCGGCTGATGTCCCCGCCGGGATAGAACTCCCCACCCATGGGCAGGCCACAGGCGTGCGCCTCCTCGGCCAGCTTGCAGAACAGGCCAACAGAGGCGGCGTCCTGCTTCGGGTCCCCGGTTCCGATGGCTACAGATCCAAGCGCAGCATCCGCCCCCATCGCCAGCGCCGCCGAAGGCGAGAGCGTCTGCGCATGCGTGCCGTCGCTGTAGTTCCACTGGAAACAGTAGTCGGCATTCCAGTTGAGGCGGACGATTGCCGAGAGGCCACGCCTGGAAGCGAAACAGTCCTTGGCACGAGCGAACATGCCTGGCGACACGAGCGCGGCATCATAGCCGCTCACCCACTGCAGAGTCTCAACGACGCTCACCAGGCCCTTGCGTGGCCCCTGGAACTCCCCATGATCCAGCGGCAGAATGATGATTCGCTGCCCATCAGGGATCAGCCTTTTCATGCGGATTTCGATACCTTGCACGCCCACCTCCATATGAGTTGCCGCCAATCCCCGCGGACGGCTAGCCCTCCAACCAGGCCAGTTCCTCTGGGGTCAACTCCACATCGAGAGCCTGAGCCGATGTATCAGCCTCGGCCGGGGTCTGCGGGCCGATCAGGGCGAAGATGTTGAGTGGCTGGCGAAGAACGTAAGCGAGTGCGACCTGGGTGGAAGTGACGCCCTTACTGGCAGCCAGTTGCTTCGCGCGCTCGAGGCGCCGGAAATTGGTCTCGTTGAACCAGGTGCGGACAATGTTTGCGCAAGCCGGGTTGTCCCTATCATCGGCCTTGTAACGTCCGGTGAAGAAACCGGAGGCCTGGCTGCTCCAGGCAAAGAGCGGCATCTGCGTCCGGCGATACCAGTCCCGCGAAACAGGGTCAACAGCCGCCACGCAGCCGGCCCACATGGGCTCGTTCCAGACAGCGAGCGCGAAGTTCGGGCTTGAAGCGGCGAACCCAACCAGGCCGTGAGCAGTAGCGTACTCGTTCGCCGCCTCGATGCGCTCGATCGTCCAGTTGGAGCCACCGAAAGCGCGGATGCGCCCGGCCTGCTTGTGCTCGTTGAGCACCTCAACGAACTCACCGACAGGCACGGCCGGGTTGTCGCGATGGAGGAAGTACAGGTCAGTGTAGTCGGTCTGGAAACGCTCGAGGCTCTCGCGCAACTCGCGAGTGAGGCCTTCGGGCGTGCAGTTTGGGGTATGGGCGCCCTTGGTGATCAGCACGATGTCCTTACGGTTGCCGCGCAATCTCAGCCACTGGCCGACGATAGCCTCGGTGTTGTACACATAGGCTGTGTCCAGGCAGTTGCCGCCCATCTCCACCCAGTGGTCGAGAAGGGCTACTGCGTAAGCCAGGTCCCCCCGAGCGAGGACCATGGTGCCCATGACGAGGCGCGAGACGGGCTGGGGAATGCCTGGCACTTGGCCATACCGCATCGTGGTCAAGGGTCGCTTGGGCGTTGGCCGTATACTGTAAGGAACGCTCAGCCCCTCTGGCTTTTCGCTTTCGAAAACCACGCCAGCATCCTTGCGCCAGCGATCCAGCGTGCGCATGTTGCCCAGGGTGTCATCCCAGGTCATGGCCGGCCACAGCGCCTGCTGCTGCCCGGCTGAGATTGCCCGCGCCACCGTGTCGGCCTCGATGGTGTAAAGGGGTACATCAGCCCCGACCGTGATCACCTCCGCCTCTTGTGAACGCTTCCGCCCTTCATCGCAGAAAAGCAAGATATGGCCCTTGTCGTCCCCGCCGCCACGGCCCGGAAACCAGGGATTGTTGACGATGATGTGCCCCTTGGAGCCCCACAAAGCTACGCGTGAGTCCTGGTTCACCATCATGCCGCAGGATAAGTTGGCGATCACGTCCATAGCCGGCTTACCCGAGGTGAAACGCAGGGTTGCGCCCGCCCACTCGTCCACGTGGCCCTTTGGGTCGACATGGGCGGCGCCCTTGACCTCCGTCGGTTCGGCGAAAGGCGCGCCGATCGCTGCCCCGGCAACCAGCCTGGCCATGCTGGCGCAATAGCAGCCAACGTCCATGATCGCACCGCCCGAGCTCCAGCTCTGGTGCCGGAAGGCATCGTAATCGGGTACGCCAACGTTGAAGCTGAACTGGGCATCAATCAGGCGCAGATCGCCGATGACGCCAGACTGTACCAGTTCGGCGAGCTTGGCCGTCTGCGGGTGGCAGCGGTACATGAAGGCTTCCATAAGGAAAACGCCATGGTGCCTGGCCGCGTCCACGATTGTCATGGCCTCAGCGTAATTGCTGGCCAGGGGCTTCTCACAGAGGATATGCTTGCCCGCCGCAGCCGCGCGTATAGCCCATTCCATGTGTAGATGGTTGGGCAAAGCGATATAGACAGCATCTACCTCGGGGTCGGCCAGCAGTGCCTCATAGGAGGAGTAGCGGCGTTCGGCGCCGAACTCTTCGGCAAACCTGTCTGCCGATTCCTGGCTGCGACTGCCTACTGCCAAGAGATAGCCACTCCGTGAGTGGCGCAGCCCCTCCCCAAAGGCATGGGCGATGCTGCCAGTACCCATTATGCCCCAGCGCAGGCGTAGGTTGTCTTGGTTGCCAATCACCAATGTCCTAGCTCCTTCGTTCGCGCCAGTGCCTAACCCCGCAGCGATGCCTTGCTGCGCGTGTACTGCAGTTCGTTATCCGGCATGCGGCGTTCCAACAGATCCAGTGACAACTCGATGCACTCCTTGGCCTCATCCGGTGTGGTGCAGCCGATGGTCACCATGTCCTGGTCACGGATAGTGTTCCAGACGAAAGCCAGGCCGACAATCGGCATCAGGCGCCCGGCAGCCAGCGGCTTGATCGTCATGACCGGCTTCTTCGCATCGCGGATCATCCGCTGCACCCAGTCAATCTCGATCTGCATCAGGAAGCCCTCGGCATTGTAGATCTGGATGTAGGTCTCCACGTCAGCGCCCTGCCTGTCA
The DNA here is from genome assembly GCA_034436255.1 of Anaerolineae bacterium. Taxonomy (GTDB): domain Bacteria; phylum Chloroflexota; class Anaerolineae; order DRVO01; family DRVO01; genus DAOTVV01. The sequence continues at coordinate 3,161 of DAOTVV010000040.1, read as the reverse complement.
GCATAGACAGGGACTTCGGGCATATGCGTGGACAGGCCCGGGATCATGCCCCGCTCGCGGATCAGCTTTGTAATTATGTCGAGGTCCCGGATGATACCGGCGCGCTTGTCGGTGAGAGCGTCGGTGACGTTCTGATGCGGCAGCACGAAAGTGCCACCTTTCTCCAGGCAGCCGTCAACTGCCTTGGCGATGATCCCCTGATCGGTCATGGCGGCCTTGGTGTCCCAGCTAGGGGTGAGCACAAAGATCATCTTGCGGCCGGTGCGCTGCTCGGCATCATGGGCGGCGTCCATCATCAGCGGATCGCCCATGCCCATGATGGCGTCCACACCCGCCTCAAGAAAGACGGTGCAAATGTCGGCGATGTTCTTGCGGGTCTGATAACTCTTGATAAACCTGTCCTGCGCCAGGCTCGTGTGCGAGTAACCCAGGAACCAGTTGCTGCCGATGATCAGGCGGGGCATGGAGACCCCACCGACGACCGTACGCGGAAATTCGGACATGTAGAGCCCTCCTAAGTGGTTGGCTGTCTGAGTACATGCCCCAGTATAGCCGGTTCCTTACGGCGCGACATCCCGAACAGACTGCGCTTTCGTTCGGCCAGATGGCACAGACGTGCCCTGCCAATGGACATCGGCCGCACTATCTGTAATGCTCCCGCATCTCGGCGTGATACGGCAGGCCCATGATCTCATCGAGCAGCTGCCGCGCCTGGGATTCGCTCCTGCTCCAATGGTCCATCAGTATCAACTGCAGGAGCAGGTCCTTGCTGCCCGTCTCGAAGGCCTCCAGTTCCAGGTTCACCGGCGCCACCCGGTCCCGCAGTATGTGTGCCAGCAGGGGCTCAGGCAGGCCATCCGTGGCGATGCCCTGGATGCCGCGCTTGCTGACAAGGCAAGGAATCTCGACCTCAAAGTCCGTTGGCACACCAGGCACGAAGTCGCCGCTGTTCTGGATGTTCCCGATGACAATCCGTGGCACATCGCAGGCTATGGCCTCGATGATAGGCACCATTGGCTCGCCCGAGAGCTTGGGAGGGTAGTGCTCGGTCACCCTCACTGAGGGGTCAGCGGCGATGCGCTTGTGCTCCTCGAAGGCGGCGGCCACGCCGTTGAAGTATCGGCTCCAGCCCTCCCAGGGGTCCTCATTCCAGCGCGCCTCGGTCTCAGCGTCGCTGTTGTACCACCATGGCCAGGCTGCGCCGCTCCAGTGCGACGTGTCACCGATGGGGATGGCGCCGAAGCGACGGTAGAGATCAACGTGCTTCGGGTCCAGGCCCGGCGTGGGCCTCCCTTCAGCCCGCAACCTGGGCAAGTCTTCCTCGATCCACCTGTCGAGTAGGGGGAAGACGTCCTCGCCGTTGTGGTACAGGTGAGTGCACCAAACGAAATGGTTCACCCCAGGAATCTCGTAAGTGAGCCCTTCCTCACTCAGGCCCAGCGTCTTCGCCACTGTGTACACACCGCTGAAACCATGGCACAGGCCGACCCACTTGGCCTCCGGGTACTTACGCGCGATGTGAGTGACACCGGCGAGCACCGGGTTCGCCACCTGGAGGTGCCAGGCGTTGGGGCAGATCTCTAGCGCGTCTTCCACGATGCTCTCGAAAAGCCGCAACTGGTAGAAGTTCACCCAGAAGGCTTCGTCGTACATGACATGGAAGGACGAACCCCAGGAGTACCCAAGGCGCTGAGCGATCCGCCAGCCCTCGCGCAGGCGCTCATGCGGCGCCGCCAGAGCCGTATTGACCACGAAGTCGGCACCGTCCAGACTGCAGCGCCGATCCAGGGTCTTCTCCAGATTGAGCTTGAAGCCAAGTTCCCCGGCATAGCGCTGGCAGAGGGCGTAAGAGGACTCGAGCCTCTCCTCGTTTATGTCCATGAAGCAGACGGTGCTACCTTCCAGGTTCGGCGTCAGGCAGATGTCCCTGATCAGAGAAAGCGAGAAGGCGCCACTGCCGGCTCCGATGATCGTGATCTTCGTGTTCAAGGGCCACCTCTCCCGAATCCATCACAAGCAAAGGCTCGCCGCCGCGTCGTACGCGAGCCGATGCTGCCACCAAGCTCCCACGCTCAAGCAGCGTCTTACCTCAATTCCCGTTCCGCCCGCCGCACCACATCCTCAATCGCCCGAGCGCGGTCAGCGTCAATCTCGTAGTCAGCCTTGGCCAGGATGGCTTCCTTTCGCGCGCGTGCCCGCTCAAGCATGTCGCGCCCCCTCGTCTGAGTGGGCTCGACCGGCGCCAGACCGCGATCCATGAGCGCCGGATACCAGATCGCCCGACGCATATTGGCCACCGTGTAGTCGTCGGCCAGATGGTTACCGCCAATCCCGGTTTCGCGTATAGACTCGACCATGAGCGAAACCGGGCTGACAAGCATGCCTTTGCCGAACTGGTGCAGCCAGTGAGCAATCTCGATGTCCAGAAGCGCTTGCTCAGCTGAGAAACACTTGCCGCCGCTCAACAGGCCGACCGGGTAGTTGTAGCGGCCAGTCATGTAAGAAGCCCAGTACTTGGCGATCTTCTCCATGACCGATTGCGGCCCCGGGTACCGGGCATCGGTGTAACCAGTACCTAACGCGAAATCGAAGCCATAGCGACGCTCGTGCAACTCGGCGATGCCCAGATCCTGAAGGATGGCCTCAGGCGCGGAGAAAGAAGCGGCACCACTTGACATGTCGAGTATGCCGCTGATCACCCCGCCAGCCACCCAAGCCTGGGGGCAGGCGACGCGCACGGCCACGGCAGTCCCAAGTACTTCAGCGTTGCATAGGGCCACGTTGGAAGCCAGGCTCAGCGGCGAAGAGGCGCCAGTGATCGGCATCGGGATCACCGTCGTCGGCAGCCCACGCTGAGCCAACAGGAGCAAGACTTCTGCCGCTTCCTGGGTAAGGATGAGCGGCGCTATTGTTTCCTTCGCGGTCACGAAGCAGGGGTTAGCCAGATAGGCCTCGCGGCTGCCACGCACGATCTCGCCGATCTCCATCAGGAAGTCGAGCTCTTGCGCGTTCCAGACCTCGGTTGGCCCGGCTTTGGTGGTGTAGCGGGCGATGAGCGCCGCCGTCTTCACTCGCTGTAGCCGCGGGTCAACGGGCGTCCCGTCATCCTCGAACAGGTACACCACCGGATTGCCGACGGTCGCCACTTCGGGAAGGGCCTG
>DAOTVV010000039.1:0-3059 GCA_034436255.1 Anaerolineae bacterium | reverse complement strand
CCGCTTGTCTCGCACTTCCCGCAACTGGAGAGTGTCGTCCAGCTTGATGAACGAGCGGAGAAGTTGCGGGCGATCCTTCTTGAGGCCATCGAGGCCCTCGGGCCGCCGCGCCCCACGTCGTTCGGGTCGCCGGAATCACGCGCCCGCGAGGCCCTTACCATGCGTTACGTGGAAGAGATGAGCATCGAGGACATGGCGGCCGAACTCTCCGTCAGCCGGCGCCAGGTGTACCGGGACCTCGGCTTAGCTGAGAAACGTCTGACGCAGTTGCTCAGCAGTTGGGCCTGCCCGACCCAGCAGGGGCCCCAGACGGCCGCGCCTGGGGACACAATCGGCGAAGAGCTCAGCCTGTTCTCCAGCCGCCCGGCTGAAGTCCAGCTGCGGCGGGTGCTGGATGATGCTCTCTCACTGGTGCAGCCACTCGCCAATGAGTTGGGCGTGAAGCTGAAGCTCGTCAGTCCACTGGACGAGCGGATACGGGTCGTGGGGGATCTCGCTTTCACCAGGCAGGTGCTCGTTCGCGCCCTCAGCCTGGCGGTGCAGGCGACGACGGCAGGCGGGATCGCGATCGGGGCTGAGGTGCAGGATGAGCGGGTCGTGCTGCATCTGGGCTTCAGCGCGCCAGAGCCGTTCGCCTTTGCCGAGGGGCTGGAGACCATCCGGCGTATCACCCAGTCACAAGGGATGGCCTGCGAAGCGCTTTCCCAATCGCCAGGCAAGGTTGACCTGACGCTCACGCTCTGTCGCCGGGCGCCGAAACGGGTGCTGATTGTGGAGGACAACCCTGGCGCCGTGGAGCTCTCCCGCCGTTACCTGCCTGTCGAGGACTGGCAGGTTGAGGCTACAAGCGATTCGCGCGTGGCATTCGAGCTGATCAAGGCGCTGAAGCCTCACGTTGTCATACTCGACATAATGATGCCGCACGTTGATGGCTGGACAGTGCTCAGGGATCTGAAAGAGAACCCTCAAACGCGAAAGACTCCCATCGTCATCTGCTCCATTGCCAACGACCCCATGCTGGCGAGAGCGCTGGGCGCTGCCGCTTCTCTCAGTAAGCCGGTATCTCAGGCACAGCTTCTTGTGGCCCTGCATCGCTGTCTGGGAGAGTAGTGCCCTCGCAAGCGATCCTGAATATGGCGGAGAGGAGCTCTTTCAGCTCGCCCGGTCGGAAGGGGTTGCGCTTGCTGAGGCTGAGGGTGGCCCCCTGTGCGGTGAGGTTGTCCTCCCCCGGCGTTGCAGCGCTGATGGCCACGACCGGGATGTTGCCTAGCTGCGGGTCAGCGCGGATGGCTTTCGCCACCTCGAAGCCGTTCATCTCCGGCAACACCAGGTCCAGGAGGACGCAGGCTGGCGGGGAGCGGCGCATCTTGCGCAGGGCCTCGGTGCCGCTGTAGGCGCTGTCAAGCTGGTAGCCCCTGTCGGAGGCCTGCAGCATCCTCCTCATCAGCAATACGAAGCCCCTGTCGTCATCCACTATGAGCACGCGGGCGGAATCCTGGCCGTCGAGCAGGCGGGCAAGGGTGGCAAGGACATCTTCGGCCGCCACGGGCTTGGTGAGCACAGCCTGAAAGTCACCTCCGGCCGAGAGCCAGCGTGTGCTCGGCAGAGGGCATTCCACGACAGGCAGATTGGCCGGCCAGCGTTCGCCCAAGCTGCGTCTCACTTCCGCCGCTCCCAGCCCGAGGCTGGAGTCTATCAAGATGGCGGCAACAGTCGAGCCTGCCAGCAGCGACTCCGCTACCTCGAGGTTGGGAGCGAAAGCGAAATCGTAGCCCTCGATGCGGCGGCTGAGGTAGAGGCAGGGCGACTCGTCGTGGCTGAGCACCAGGACGGTGGCTGGGGCACGGGCCCGTGGCGCTGGCACAGGGGCTGGGCCCTTCAGGCGCGAGACGCCCATGCCCGAGAGGGGCAGGGTGAAGGTGAATGTGCTGCCATGGCCCGGCTCGCTCTCGGCCCAGATGCGGCCTCCGTGCAGGTGCACGAAGCGCCTGGCGATGGCCAGGCCGAGGCCCTTGCCCGGGTCGGCGCCCGTCTTTGGCCGGCTCACCTGGTAGAACTCGTCGAAGATGGTCGAGAGTTCGCCCGGCGGTATGCCCGGGCCAGTATCGCTCACAGCGACGACCAACTCGCGCTCGTCAATGCTCGCAGTGACAGAGACTGTGCCCTGTTCGGTGAACCTGACAGCGTTGGACAGCAGGTTGAATAGGACCTGTTTGACACGAAGGGCATCCATCGGCACTTCGGGAAGACCGGCAGGGCAGGAGACGAGGATCTGCAGGCCCTTCCTCTCGGCCAGGGTGTAGACGCTCTCCACCGCTTCGGCGATCACCTGGTCAATGCGGGCGGGGGCGCGGCGAACCGGCATGGCGAGGGCGTCCACGCGCGCCAGGTCCACCACATCGTCCACCAGCTTCGACAGGTAGTGGGCATTGCGCTGCAACTGCGCCAGGTCCCGCAGGAGAGCGCTGTTCCACTGCTCGTAGCCGTAGAGGCGCGGCTTGCGGTAGATGAGGTTGGCGAAGCCGAGGACTATGTTGAGCGGTGTGCGCAGTTCGTGACTGAGGTTTGTAGCGAAGCGATTGCGCATGTCGCGCAACATTTCCGCCTCTTTGCGGGCGGCAATGACTTCGGCATTGGTCTTCTCGAGCAACTGATAGGACAGGTCCAGAGCCTTGATCGTCTTGTTCAGTTGCCCCTGCTTATCGCGCAGGCGCTCCGAGAGCATGGTGGCGCTGATGCTGCGCTGCCAGGTCAGCAGCAATAGCGAGTGTTGGGGCCGATAGGCGGCCCAGGCCGTCACGCCGACGGCGGCAAAGAGAATCGCCAGCCAGCCGCCTTGAGCGCCGGCCGGTGGGAGGGCGAAGGCGAGCGCCGCTGCCAGGGCCGAGGCCGCGAGAGACGCCGCCGGGGCCACCAGCGCTCCAGAGGCGAGGATCGCGACGCAGAGAAAGGATAGATAGGCGGGATTGCCGCCAAGGGCAGCGGCCAGAACTATGGTGGCGCTGAGCACCGCCAGGAGCAGCAGGGCGGCCAGGCGGGGGTGCCGGCTGACCGCGAGC
>DAOTVV010000038.1:0-9240 GCA_034436255.1 Anaerolineae bacterium | reverse complement strand
TCCCATAGCGCGTCGGCCGTGTACCAGGGTGAACCATCGCCGATGTCCCGGCGCAAGAAACGGGCGAAAGAGCCGGGGGCATCATCCTGCAGGAAGCGGAAGAGCGTGCGCGACATTGTCGCCTATTACCACTCGCGCAAGGGCGCCCTTTCCACCGAGGGCGAACTGCGTGCTTTCCGCAGCGTCCTGCTCCTCATCGCGCTCAGCCGCCTCGTGCACGACGAGCCGCGGCTTCGCCCCACGCAGAAGAACGTCCGGCTCATGCTCGCCGGCACTGGGGATCAGGAAGCCGTGCTGGCGGACATCGCCAAGCTCTGCGAAACGGAGGTGATACGGGCCATAAGCAGCAACTTGACCACCGACCTGGAATACACCGTGGCCAGCAGCAGCATCGACCGCAGCGAAGTCGATCGAATCAAGAGCCAGGTACAGAGCTTCCGCCTCCAGGCCCAGCCGAATGGCGCTGTGGGCCGTGCCGCCAGCAAGGCTCTGGCCCTAGCTGACGAGGTGCTCAGCCTGCGGCAAAGGCTGGTAGCCATGGCAGCCGAGGACCTGATTCAGAGGCGGGAGCATGCGGCGCCAAATGACCTGAGGCCATACCAGGTGGGGGTCGTCCTGGTCCTCTTCCAGGATGAGACGCGCCTCGCCGAAGCACGCAACGTCGCTCGTGCCGCATCGTCAGTCAACGACCGCCTCCTCATCCTCCTTGCCTCGCCCATCTTCGGCACTCAGGCCTGGGAGGAATGGCGGGAGCGCATTGCCCTTGCCCGCTACTGGGAGGAACACAAAGACCCCAACAATGCCCGTTTCGAGAACACACGCGCCGACGACGTGATCAAGCGCTGGGCCGAGACGCTGGCCTCCGGCACTCTGACCGCCTGGTTCCGTGGCCAGGAGCAGCCCGTCGCCGGCGTGGGCGGCTACACGGCCTTCTTCGAGCAGGTAGTCGGGGCAATCTACCCTAACCGGCCGGAGCGCCTCTGCCGCACCAGCACTCTCTACACCGGCAGCTATGGTCCGTCAGCTGCCGAAATCGGCCTCGGCCTGAAGGCGGGCAGCCAGCAGTATGCCAACCTCGTTGACAGCTTGAAGAAGGACGGCCTTTGGAGTGAGGGCGCCCTGGGGCGGGCGGCGGCCGCTCGTTCCGAGCACCCACTGTGCCGAATGTGGCAGGTGGTGGAATCAGCCTTCGCCGAGAGCGACAAGGTCAACCTGGCCGACCTCTGGGAGACCTTGCAGGCGCCCCCGTTTGGGCTGATGCCCTCGCCGATCGCCAACACGCTCCTCGGCCTGTTGCTGCGCGATCACTGCGATGGCTACTACTACGACGACGGCACCAACACTTTCCCTCTGGACCCCAAGAAGCTGGCTGACCTGATCAGCAAGGTGGTGCACGATGCCGATAGAGGCCGCGCCGTCATCTGCCGCATGACGCGCGAGGAGCAAGAGTTCTGCCAGCTCATGGGCGAGTTGTTCCAGCTACCCTCCGCCAGCACGGAACAGGGTGGCAAAGCCCTGCAGGCCGCTCGTGACGCGATCAGGAACAAGGGCTACCCCATCTGGCTGTTGCGACTGCACACCACGGCTGGCTTTGCCAAGGCTGTGCAGGCGCTGGAGGACACGCTGGCGGACACGAACACCGGCTCAGCGACGCTCAGCAGCCAGGCGATGAAAGACTGCCTGGAGGCCGTCCAACCCTATCGGCAGGGCCTCAGCCAGGCGATTTCGAGCAGCAACTGGGGCGAGCGCTTGGATGCTTACCTGGACGAAGTCGAACCACGCGTCCTCGAGGCCGCCAGGCTCCTCAAGCTCAGCCACACTGCCCTGCTCTCGCAGCTGAAACAGCTGATGCACGAAGAGGTCTGGCTCTGGCGCGAGGAGCAAGTGCGCAAGCGCTTGCCTGACCTCGCCGACCGCCTGGAGCTGACTCTCGCCCTCAATTCACTGCTCGGCATCTCCGGCCAACCTCTGGACACGGCCCAGCAGTTGTTGAGAGAGAAGCTGCAGCGGGCCAAGCTGCCGCCATCCATCTTGGCGGCAAGCAGCGAGGCAGCGGCCGCGGTCATCGCCCGCCTGGGCGAGCTGGTCGAACCGCTCGGCCCTGGCCAGGCGGGCCTTGCCGGGCTCGTGGAGGCCAACAAGGACGCCATCCGCCAAGCTCTCGACCACCCTCAGGACGCCCTCGCGCGCTGGGTCAGCATGAACCTCCAGGCGCAACTGAACGCAGACGACGCTTTGCAGGTGTGGCAACGGCTCGGCGACCTTAGCGGCGAGACCAACCCGGAGGTGATCCGGCAGGCGATTCGGCGGCGCGTGGAGGAGCTCGAGCGCACGCGGCTGGCATCCCAGGTCAGTGAGCGTTGGCGACAGCTCACCGGCAGCGCCAGCCCCTCGGCCTGGAGCGCCGCCCATGGCTTGCCGATCACCTGGCTGCTCGACGGCCAGGGGTACATAGAGGCCTTCGCCACTCTGAATACCCCCGCCAGCCGCAGCCAGGGCGAGTTGGAACAGGTGCTCGCCTTCATGGACCAGCACGAGAGCGAGCTGCGCCAGTTGAACGAGCCGACGCGGATCGCCGACGCGGTCAGGGCGCTGGTTCACAACTACAGGGAGTTGCTCAGCCCCTCCGACACGGATGCCATTCTGGCCCACTTGCGCAGCACGCTGGGCGGCAATCCCGCCAACTGGGGGCGTCAAGCAGCGGCTGAGGCTGCCATCCGCTGGGTGCAGGGCCAATATCGAGAGCGCTTCTACCGGCGAGCCCTGGAACAGGTTGATTCCCTGCCTGAGCATAGACTGAGGCAATTGGTGAGGGAGCTAGCGAGCGATCCGGCCGTCGGGTTGCGTCTGCTTGGCCAGGGGGGCCGATGATCGGATGCGCCAGCGCTGAGCAGTTGCTTGCCTCACTGGACCAGGAGGCTGGCAGCCAGAGTCGTTTCCCTGTGCGCTTCATCCTCGTCAGCGGCATCCGGCAGTGGCAGCAGTTGCTGCCGCAACTGAGCGCGAGGGTGGATGCGGTGATCAAGCTGTCGAGCCTTTGCGCCGGGGACGATTCCCTGCCCTATATGCCCGATCTGCTGCTGCACCTGCGCCAGGCCTCGGCGCCAAGAATCCTTGTTCTGCCCTTGGGAGAGGTGCTGCGGCTGAAGCCGGATGCGGTGCCGGAGCTTGCTAGCCTGGCCCAGCTCGAGAAAGTGGGCAAGCAGCGCATCTACATCCCTCTGTTCGATGTTGGTGATCTGTTCCAGCAGCAGATGGGGCAGGTGCCCCGATATACAAGTGGCACCCTGCCGCCGGTATGGTCGCTGGCTGGCGGCGATGAAGGTCGGCTGGTGGTCGCTCCGGCGGCGCTCGGGCCTGGCGCCGCGGCAGCCGCAGTCGGGATACGCGCCTACCTGCAGGCCTGGGAAAAAGGGGAAACGCCCCCGAGGTTCCTGGCCACCAGGCTTGCCCCCTCGCTCCGTTCGCGCCTGAGCAACTACAGGGTTGACGTCTATGCCGACACATTCCAGTTGTTGCGCGCCTCCATTCGCGAGCTGGACGCGGCGAAGCCGGCATGGGGCAGCGAGAGCCAATGGCGCTGGCTGGGCGAGAGGGCGGGAGAGGGCGACAGCCTGGCTCACCTGGCTGCGCGTGAACTGGCGGTGCGAGGTTACGATGCCGATCATCTGTTTGCGCTTTGGCCAAAGCTGAGCGCCGAAAAGCGCTGGTTGCTCTGGTTGTGGAGCAAACTGGAGGCCCACAGGCGAGGCGTGAACGACCATTACGCTCTCCTGGCGGTGCATACCAGCGAGAGCGTCAGCGCCTTGCCGCTGGCGGCCGCCACCGCTAACTTTGGTCGGGACCTGCCTGAGCAAGCCCTGCAGCAGCGCCAGGTGCTCCTGCGCGACCTTGGGCTGGAAAGTATGCCGCCGGAGTTCTGGCAGGAGTTCGAGCGGCTCGCCGATCCATTGACCAGGCTCAAAGCCCTTGCCGATCTCTCCGATCGGGAACGAGAGGAGGCGGTCCGCGCCACTGCCGAGCTGCTCCGCAATGGCACACCCCCGGAGCAATGGCTGCCATATCTGAAGGTGGCCTATCGCCACCTGGCCACCTACCTCACCGCATTTCCCTTCTCTGACCCGCAGTTGCAGCAGTACTTCCAGCTCTACGCCCGTTCGCGGGTTTGCGATGAGTTATCGCCGGAGCTGGCGGAGCTGGCGCGGGAATTGGCAGCGGCGCGGCGCATCTGGAGCTTCGAGGCCCGTGGGGCGAAGGTCGAGGCTCAGCGTGAGCAGGGAGCGCTCCCATTCTGGGTGGACGCGCTCGGGCTCGAGTGGGTGGGCCTCCTGCGCGAACTGCTGAGGGACAGCTGTGCCGTTTCCCTCGAAGTGGCCAGGGCCAACCTGCCCACCACGACCGAGTTCAACCGCGAGTGGGGCGACGATCAGCCGCCTCGTGACCTGGATAAAGAGGCCCACGCCTACGACTACGCCCTCCCGCGCAGTCTCGTGCGCGAGATCGCCGCGGTGAACAGGATAGCGGCAGCAATAAGGGAGCGCTTGCGGCCAGGCCAGACGCTGCTCGTCACCTCGGATCATGGGCTGACCCGCTTCGCAAGCCAAGGGAGAGTGGTCGCTCTGCCAGACGGGTGGGCGCCACACAAGTGGGGCCGCTACGCTGAGCCAGTAACGGGAGCGCCAGACCTGAGCCTGCCTGAGGATGTCTGCCTGCGGATGGATGGCAGAGCCATCCTCGCAGTTCACGGCCATTTCGATAGGGCAGGGGCGCCCAAGGGCCAGGCTCATGGCGGGGCGACGCTAGAAGAATGCCTTGTGCCCTTACTGCTGGTGCGGCTCCTTGAGGCCACCTTACCTGCCTTCAGCTTCGAGCTGCTGACCCCTGACGTCAGGTTGGACGCCCGCGGCTTCGGCCGGTTACAGGTGAAGGTCAGTGCTGGCCTTCCCTCTTTAACACTCAGGCTCCCGCAGGCGGAGTTTGTCGGCCAGCCGACCGGTGGCGGTATCTGGGAGTTCGCGTTATCCGGTTTGCCCCTGGGCACCTATCGGGGCCGCCTGGAGAGTGAAGGTCGCCCTCCGGAGCAGATCGAGTTCAGACTCAGCCGCGGCCTCACCGAGAACGACCTGGGGCTGTGAGGAGTGTAGCGTGGACACTGTGAGCAAAGAGGCGCTTTCCGCCAAGACCAAAGATCTCTTCGCCGGCATGGTGGTGTACAAAGATCCGCAACGCTACAGGTTCTTCTCCGCGCTAGGCGTGCCATCCTACATGCGCGATTGGCTGGTGATGCGCCTGGCAGACGAGCAGGGCAAGCTGGACAGTGAGGCGGTGCAGCACTTTGTTGAGCAGTACTTCCCTCGGCGCGACCAGTGGGAGCTGTTGAAGAGCGAGATGATGACCAACGGCCGCCCCGTTCGCTTTCTGGCCAAGTTGAGAGTTGAGCTGGATGTTGCCAGTAAGGAGGCCTTCTTCAGCTTGCCGGACTTTGGCTTCCCCTCGCGCCGGGCTGAGGCACTCGTAGACAACAGAGTGGTCAGAGACTGGCAAGCCGAACTGCTAGGTGCAGCGGAGACTTGGGGAGTCGTGGACCTGGAGTGGCGCCAGCTCGGCATTGCTGGCCGGCCAGCCGAGGGACACATCGTCATGGTGGGTTTCAAGCCCTTCCGGCCATATCAGGTGGACCTCAATTTCTACCAGCAAGTGCGCAACGAGTTCAGCCTGCAAGAGTGGGTGGACTTGCTGCTCACGGCCGTAGATTACAGCCCGGCCGGTTTTTCCGAGGCTCGCCAGAAGTTGGCGCTGCTGAGTCGCTTGCTGCCTTTTGTCGAGAAGAGGCTGAACATCATCGAGTTGGCGCCGAAAGGCACCGGCAAGTCCACCATGTTCTCTCAGATCAGCAAGTACGGCTGGCTGGTGAGCGGCGGCAGTGTTGGCAGGGTCAGCCTCTTCTACGACAAACGCCGACGCTTGCCCGGCCTGGTGAGTCGTTGTGACTATGTCGCCCTGGACGAGATCCAGAGCATCAGCTTCGCCGATGAGGACGAAGTGAAAGGCGCCCTAAAGGGCTACCTGGAGAGTGGCGAGTACCGCATTGCCGACTACAAAGGGCTGGGTGAGGCCGGCCTCGTCCTGCTTGGCAATATTGACGAAGCGGACATGAATGAGAGCGTCAACATGTTCCTCACATTGCCGGAGGTCTTTCACGAGTCGGCGCTGATAGATCGCTTCCATGGCTTCATACGTGGATGGGACATCCCGCGCATGCGCGAGAACATGAAGGCAAGCGGCTGGGGACTCAATGTCGAATACCTCTCCGACATCCTCCATTGTCTGCGCGACGACTTGCGCTACCGTGCCATCATTGACGAGCGCCTGCGCGTTCCCCGGGGCGCAGATACGCGCGACACCGAGGCCATCAAGCGGCTGGCCACGGCCTGGCTCAAGCTGCTCTTCCCAGGGGCGCTGCACGCCGGCATCAGCACAGATGACCTGGAGCACTACTGCTTGGCCCCTGCCAGGCAGATGCGGGCCACCATCAGACGGCAGCTCAGCGTGATGGACTCGGAGTACTCGAGCGGAGTACCTGACATCACCTGCCTTGAGGCAGCGGAGCCCTCTTGAGCCTGTCGGCAGGCAGTGGCGAACCACTGGGTCTGGCTAGAGTGCGACTCAGTGATTCGGTCCTCTGTCATGAATGCCAGGGCATCAGAAAGGCCGCCCCAACTTGCCGCCGGCCGCGGAACACGCTATTCTGGGCCCACAAGTGAATAGTCGCAGGTGAGGTGCCCTCGGCCCGGATGCCAGGGCTTAAAGGCGAAGCCGGTGAAAGACCGGCGCTGTCCCGCAACTGTAAGGCGAGCCCCATGCTCGCCAAGCCAGGTCGCCCGCCTCATGACCGCTGCTAGCGGCGACACCGCCGCTAACTCGGCGCCTGCACTCCACACAGCCTCGCGGAAGGGGGTGGGAGCCATGCTCTGGGCTATGCTCGACGCATGCTGTACGCCCCCCTTGCCGAGATGTCAGGGTCACCTGGCTGGCAAGGGGTTCGCTGTCTCACCCGTCCCTCACAGGACGGGTGTTTCGTTTCCTGGCCGGCGCCGGCCAGGCGAGATGTCGCGGCGCTGCCACGCGCCAGGCGCGTGCCGCCGCCTTCCGTCCTCGAAGACAGAGCACCAGGGGGTGAGGCATGGCTGAGGCAAACGCGGTCCGGCATGGTCTGCTCATCGTTTACACGGGCGATGGCAAGGGCAAGACGACCGCCGCCCTCGGCCTCGCCCTGCGCGCCTTCGGCTGGAACCAGCGCATCTGCGTGATCCAGTTCATCAAGGCCCCCGGGCAGGATTGGGGCGAGGTGCGTGCCGCCGCCAGGCTCGACCTCGAGTGGCATACCGCCGGTGACGGCTTCGTCATGCCCGGCGAGAGCCGCAGCCAGGCCAGGCAGGCGGCACGCGACGGCTGGTCCCTCGCTCAGACAAAGATTATGAGCGGCAACTACGACCTGATCGTCCTCGACGAGATGACCTACCCGCTCAAGTGGGGCTGGCTGGATCTCGCGGAGACACTCGCCTGGCTGCGCGCCAACCGCCCCCGTTCCACCAGCGTGGTCATCACCGGGCGCGAGGCGCCGGAGGAGTTGATCGAGGCTGCCGACCTGGCCACGCGCATGTGTTGCCTCAAACACCCCTACAACGACGGTGTGCCGGCCCAGCCGGGCATCGAGTACTGAGCTCTTGCCGATGCCAGCTTCGTGGCCAGCGTTGCAGGCGAGCGCAAGCCTGCCAGGCACGTGCGGCGAGCTCTTTCAGGGCACGGTTGACGGTGTCTACTGCCTCGTGTCCTGCCCGATAGCCCGCTTCAGCCGCGCCAGGGTGGTCCTGCGCCAGAGCGGCGGTTGGCGCTTGCCGCAGCAAGCGAGCAAGGCGATAGCGGCTCTGCGCGCCCTCCTGGCCCAGGCGGAAAGGCAGTGCGACGGTGGCGAACTGGCCCTCGAGTCGGACCTGCCACGCTCCAGGGGCTACGGCAGCAGCACGGCCGACCTGGGGGCGACGCTCTACGCCGCCAGCGCCGCTCTGGGCCATCCTCTGTCGCCCGCACGCACTGTGCCCCTGGCCGTCGCAATCGAGCCCAGCGATAGCACCCTCTTGCCCGGGCTGGCGCTGCTGGATCACCGCCATGGCACAGTCTGGCAGCCACTGGGCGCCGCGCCCAGCCTCTCGCTCCTTGTGGTGGACCCAGGCGGCGAGGTGGATACGCTGGCCTTCAACGCCGTCAAACGGGACGAGGCCCTGCGGCCTCTGCGCAGGGAGCACGCCGTGGCTTTCACCCTGCTCAGCCAGGGCCTGGCAGACGGCCACCTGCTGAGCGTGGGCGAGGCAGCCACGCTCAGTGCCCGTGTTCACCAGGCCATTCTCCACAACCCACTGCTGGAGCAAGTCTGCCAGCTTGGCCGCCAGTTGGGGGCCGTTGGCGTCTGCCGGGCCCACAGCGGCACGATCCTCGGCCTTCTCTTCGACCCAGGCCGCGCTGACCTGCCCGCCGCCGAGGCTTTCGCCCGCCGCAAGCTGGCGGGCGTGGCCACAGTGTCCATCTCAGCCCTCGTTGACGGCGGCCCGAGGCTGGTATCTTCCGGTCAGGTCATGGAACAAGCATGAACGCTCATGGGCCCGTATGGACGCCGATTGGAAATGGGCATCCTCTCTTGCATCAACCCGAACCTGCGTCCATACGCGTTCATCGGCGTTCGCTTATCGTGACTGGGGAGCATTTTCCAGTGAGGAGCATATGAGCGACTCTCAGCAACACTCGATCGAAGACACCATCGCCGCCATTCCAGCGCTCGACTCAGCCGCCCAGGCCGAGGCACGCCGGCGCCAGGACTCGCTCACCAAGCCCCAGGGCAGCCTGGGGCGGCTGGAGGAGCTATCGGTCCAGATCGCCGGCGTCACCGCCAAGCCGTTACCGCGCCTGGAGCACAAAGCCGTTTTCCTCATGGCCGGTGATCACGGCGTCGTGGCCGAGGGCGTCAGCGCCTATCCCCAGGCCGTGACCATGCAGATGGTGCTCAATTTTCTCAGGGGTGGGGCTGCCATCAACGTTCTCGCCCGCCAGGTGGGCGCCCGTGTTGTCGTCACGGACATGGGCGTAGCCGGCGACTTGCCCGTCGATCCACGCTTGCGGGTGCGTAAGCTGGCTCGCGGCACGGCCAACATGGCCCTGGGCCCGGCGATGAGCCGCACCCAGGCC
>DAOTVV010000037.1:0-8831 GCA_034436255.1 Anaerolineae bacterium | reverse complement strand
ACATAGCCACCATTCTCGCATCCTGCGCTGCTGAAGGAGCCGAGGTCGTGCTCGTCTGCTCCACCAATGGCGACGCTGGCGGTGGCCACGCGCCCGGCCTCAGCAAAGCCCAGCTTGGCGAAACCCGCGCCAGGGAACTGGCCTGCTCCTGCGAGCGCCTCGGAATCCAGCATCTGCATTTGCTCCCCTACAGCGATTCTGGCTGGCGCACCGGCGAGCCAGCGCCCGAGGGTAGCCTCGCCAGGGCGCCCGGCCCCGAGGTCACGGGCCATTTCGTGCGCCTGATGCGCCAGTACCAACCCCAGGTGGTGATCACTTACGGCCCGGATGGTGAGTACAACCACCGGGACCATCTGGCCGCCGGTGGTTGGGCCAGCGCCGCCTACTACCTGGCCGGTGACCCCACCGCCTATCCCGACTCCTGGGAAAGCCGACTCCAGGGCTGGCGGCCCTGGCGCCTGTTCAACATCGCCATCTCGGACACGCTGCGCCGCCTGGTGTTCTTCCCGGACCCCAACATCGCTCAGATCGGCCAGGTCACTCATATCCTGCGCCTGCCCGAGTTCACCCAGGCCAAGTTGGCCGCCGAAGCCTGCCACGTCACACAAGGGCTCTACCACAGCCGGATGAAGGACAGGCTGAGCCCGGAGCAGTTCCTCGAGGAGGTGGCCACCGAGCGCCTGATGCTGGCGAACGACCGCGTCCCACCTGACGTGGACCTGGGCGCCTTCGGCCCGACCATGCTCAAGTTGCTCAGGTAGGGCGCCGCTCAGCCATTGCCTTCGCCGTGTACCACGTTCCCGCCCGTGTCGGCCCGCATAGCCGATCCTGGCTGGCGCCAAGCGGCGTACGGCAACGCTTGTATATTTGCACGGTTCGGCTATCATAGAGCGCAGTTGAACTTGGGCTGGGTGCGTCCGGCCCAATCACTTCTTTGATGCCTGAGAGGAGGAAGAGATGAGTACGAGGTTCTCGCGTCGTCACTTTCTGTCGGCAATCGCCCTGCTCGCTGGCTCCGGTGCAGCTGGTGCTGCCCTGAGCGCCTGCGGCGCCACGCCGGCCCCGGCCGCAACTCAGGCCCCGGCCGCCGCAACCCAGGCGCCAGCAGCAGCGACCGAGGCTCCAACTGCCGCCCAGGCCACTGAGGCGACAGCGGCACCCGCCGCTGCTGGTGGCGGCGCCGTCACCATCCGCTGGCTGGATTGGTCCGATCAGGACGATATCATCAATGCCGCCATCGCCAAGCTCAAGGAAAAGCACCCCAACGTCACCGTCAACTTCGAGCCCATTGGCGACCAGTGGGGCGACAAGCAACTCACCCAGATGGTCTCGGGCAACGCCCCCGACCTGCTCACCGGCAACGACCAGACTTCCTACATCTGGGCCGAAAAGAACCAGCTTCTGGACCTCAACCCGCTCGTGGATCGTGATCTCACATCGGACCAGATCGCGGACTTCTTCGAGTACCAGTGGAACGGCCTGCTCTACCCCGGCAATAAGCAGCGCATGGGCCTGCCCTACTACACCTGGATCTACCAGTACTACATCAACCTGGACGCCTTCGCCGAGGCCGGCCTCACCCCTCCCAAGGCGGGCTGGAAGCTGGACGATTACGACCTCGACCTGACCAAGCTCACCAAGAAAGATGACAGCGGCAAGGTCACGCGCTGGGGCGGCATGGACAACTCCTACGACCCCTTCCGCTTTGAGATGTGGCTGCGCATCTTCGGCGGCAATATGGTGGATCCCAACGACTGGACCAAGTGCGTCCTCAACACCAAAGAGGCCAAGGATGCCTTCGAGTGGCATCGCGTCCGCCTCTTCGAGAAGAACACGCTCATCCAGCAAACCCAGGTCGGCCAGTTGACGAACATGGACCCGATCGCGACCGAGAAGGTGGCGATCATGGGCGAGGGCAATGGCAACGAGGGCCTCATGCTGGACAACCCGCCGAAGTTCAAGTGGGGCTGCGTCGCGCCGCCCATCGGCCCAACCGGCAAAGCTCAGGGCATCGGCACCATCGATAACTGGGGCATCTGGAAGGGCACAAAGGCCCCCGATGTCGTCTGGGACCTGCTCAAGATCGTGGCCATCCAGGACGACTTCCAGCTGGCCTTCGCCGCCAAGTGGGTCGCCACGCCCAACCGCAAGTCGTTGCTGCCCAAGTTCGCCGCCGCCGTCAAGGCCAAGTACAAGGACGCCACCGACGACCAGATTCAGCCGCAATTGGACCTGCTCACCAGCGGTGCTGTCCAGATCGGCACGCAGTTCAAGAAGCACAAGGCCTCGCTTGAGATCATCAACCCGGCCATGGAGCAGATCCTCAGGACGGGTACTGCCAAGCCCGACATTCTCGACTCCGTGGCCGATCAGGTCACGAAGCTCAACCAGGAGGCTTAGCCCACCGCTTTTCCCTGCCAGCCTGGAGTGCCGGCTAACCGGCACTCCAGGCTTTCCCGTGCGCACCTGAATATCTGGGGGTGATCTGGCGTGGCTACAAGCACTGCGTTGGCTTCGGGCCGGCCCAAGCGCATGTCGAGCCGAGCCCGGCGACGGCAAATCGCCGGCTACCTGTTCATATCGCCCTGGGTGATCGGCTTCCTCGTGTTCACCGTGGGCGCAATGCTCTTCTCACTTGGCCTGACGCTCTTCGATACGGACCTGCTCACGGAGACGAAGTTCATCGGCCTCAAGAACTTCGTCCAGCTTTCCCACGATAGGCTCTTCCTGAAAAGCCTCTCGGTCACCGGCTATTACGTGCTCCTGGCCGTGCCGTTGCAGGTGCTCGCCGCCCTGCTGATCGCACTCATGCTTAATAATCGCAAGATAGCCCTCGTGGGGGTCTGGCGCACCCTCTACTACATGCCCTCCATCGTCTCCGGCATCGCCGTCTCCATGCTCTGGATGTGGATGCTGAACCCGGACTTCGGCCTGTTCAACTACCTGCTCAGCCTGGTCGGCATCCAGGGCCCCCGCTGGATCTACTCGGAGCAGTGGGCGATACCGTCGTTCGTGATCATGGGCGTCTGGGCGGCGGGCAGCAACATGCTGCTCTACCTGGCCGGGCTCCAGAGCATTCCAACGCCCTTGTACGAAGCGGCCAGCATTGACGGCGCCGGTAGCTGGTCCCGCTTCTGGAGGATCACCCTGCCGATGCTCAGCCCGACGCTCTTCTTCAACCTGGTGATGACCCTGATCGGCGCTTTCCAGGTGTTCACCCAGGCCTTTGTGATGACGAACGGCGGCCCCAACAACGCCACTTTGACCATGGTCCTCTACCTGTACCGCAAGGGCTTTGAGCAGCTTCACTTCGGCTATGCTTCGGCCGTGGCCTGGGTCCTGTTCGTCATCATCATGGCCTTCACCCTGCTCGTCTTCCGCAGTTCCACCGCCTGGGTCTACTACGAAGGGGAGTTGAGACGATGACCGCCGCATCAGCAAGCCTGAGCGCAAGAGCCGTGCGCACCCATCGTCCGCGCCTGCGCCGCATCGCTCCCTGGGTGTTCTGGACCCTGCTGGCCGGGCTCGGCTCGATCATCTTCGTCCTGCCGTTTGTCTGGATGGTCAGCACTGGCTTCAAGCCCCGCTGGGAGCAGTTGGTGATGCCCCCAGTCTGGATCCCGTCGCGCATCGAGTGGAGCAACTTCACCGAGCCCCTGCACCGCCAACCTGTGCTCCAGTGGTACAAGAATACGCTTATCCTGGTCTGCTTTAACGTTTTCGGCGCCTTGCTTTCCTCATCCCTGGTAGCCTACGGCTTCGCCAGAATGCAGTTCAAAGGGCGCAACCTGCTCTTCATGATCCTCCTGGCGACCATGATGTTACCCGGCCAGGTGACGCTCATCCCCATCTACTACTTCTTCAGCCGCATCCACTGGACCGATTCCCTGCGCCCCTTGATCGTGCCCAGTTATTTCGCCGCGCCGTACTACGTCTTCCTCTTGCGCCAGTTCTTCATGGGCATCTCCACCGAGATGGACGATGCCGCCGAAATTGATGGCTGCAACCTGTTCGACATCTACTGGCGCATCATCCTGCCCATGTCTTTGCCGGCCCTGGGCGTGGTCGCCATCACTGAGTTCACCTGGAACTGGAACGACTTCTTCGGGCCGCTCATCTACATCAATACGCCCGTCAAGTTCACCATCGCCGCTGGCCTGCGCCTGTTCCAGACGCGAGCGGACCCGCAGATCGGCCAGACCATGGCCATGACCTTTCTCTCCGTCCTGCCGCTCCTGGTCGTGTTCTATTCGGCACAGCGCTACTTCATCCAGGGCATAGTGATCTCGGGCGTGAAAGGATAGGCCAGCAGAAGATGGCCCGGAAGAGGCCAGCGCTTCTTCTTGGGCGCGGCGATAGGGGGGCGCGCTGCCGGCTAGGCGTCATCTAGCGCACGGCGACGTGGTGTAGGGGCCGGGTCGGCGAAGCTGACACACCGCCGTTGTTCCGCGGCCGGACGGCGCTCACAAGGAGCCATAGCACGGTATGGTCGAGGCCGGATCATGCCCATAAGACGCAGCCACTATGGGCGGTGCCATCACTTGGCCGGCGCTCCGGTCTGCCGGCGCTACAGCTAACCCACTTGGGAGCAAACAATGAGCACTATGGACATCATCCTCTGCCACGACACCGAAGACGTCTACACGCCTGCCGAGGCGGGCATGGACTCCGTGCCCAAGCGCCTCGCTGAGATCTACAGCGCCGAGGGCATCAAAGCCAATTTCATGGTCATCGCCCAACGCGCCGAGGTGCTTAAGCAGCGCGGGCGCGACGATGTGATCGCCGCCATGCGAGAGCACTGCATCGGCGTGCACACGCGCTGGGACGGCCAGCCGTACGACGCCGTTGCCGTGCTCGGGCTGCCCTGGGAAGACGGCCTGGAGGCAGTGCGCCAACTCGAACGCGAGGCCTACAGCATCGTCGCCAGCGTGTTCGACACGCAGCCTGTCTGCCTGAGCGCCCACGCGTTCAATGCCGCTCCCCAAATGCACGTGGTGGCGCGCGAGCTTGGCCTGCCGTTCAACTACGGCTATGCTGCCGCGCCGCCTCTCTACAGCCTGAGCCGTTATTGCGGCAACCTCAACTTTCCCTATTTCACCGATTACACCGGCACTACCCTGCCCTACTTCGAAGGCTTCGACGACGTCCTCTCCTTTGAGCCCGCCTTCACTAAGCATCTTGAGCTTTTCGACCAGCACATAGATGCCTGCCTGCAGGCGAAACAGCCGGTGATGCTCGTCCACCCCTGCCACCCGTTCAAGATCTATAACCTGGACTGGGTGGACTTCTACGTCTCACCCAACGGCAAGCTGATCCCGCCCGAGGAGTGGCCGAAGCGCCGCGGCCCCGGCAGGCGCACGCCGGCGCAGGTCGAACTCGCCCTGCGCAACTTCCAGCGCCTGGCTCACTACATCGCCAGGCATCCGCACTTGAACGTGATCACCATCCCCGAAGCGGTGGCCAAGTACGGCGCCGTGCCGGCAAGCATCACTCGCCTGGACCTTTTCGGCGCCGCGCAGCAGGCCTGCGACAGCCGCGAGGTGAGCCTGGACCAGCGCTTCAGCCCGGCGGAACTTGTGCTCGCCTGGGCCGAGGCCCTGCTCGCCTTCGCCCAGAGCGGCCACCTGCCGGACGCAGTGGCACGCAATAACGACTGCCTCGGTCCTCTGGAGGACCCGCTGATCACGCCCGAACCGCCCCGAGACGTGAACTGGGGCGCGGTGCTGGACGCCGCCTCCGCACTCCTCTCGTTCGCCAGCGCCAAGGGCCACTTGCCCGCCAACCTGCAGGTGGCCGGCAGCACCGCCGGCTTGGGCTCCGTCTATCATCTGCTGGCCCGCTCCTACCTTTCAGTGTGCAAGGACGGCACCGCGCCCGAGACGCTAGACCTCTGGCGTTTCGACCGCCAGCCCAGGATCGGTGTCAGCATCGGCAAGCAGTATGCGGACCTGGCGGAGAGCCAGCTTGTGCCCCCGAACCTCGACGTGAGCAGCCTCTACCGGCAAGGCAAGCTCCAGACGTGGACCCTTGCTCCTTGCTGGCAGGCCCGCGCCGGCTGAACCTCGAGGCACCGTGGTCAGGGCCGCCGGTGCGTTCCAGGCTTCGTGAAGGCCAGCGGCCTCTAGATTGGGCCAGAGTGGCCCAGGGGCAAGTTAATGGACGATCTGGTGATCTTCGAGCAATCCCGCATTAGCTATCGCGGCGTACCCGTGTGGACGGGCCGCCATGGTGGCCGGGACCTGATCCTGGCTCCGCAGGAGACCGGCGGTATCCTCCCTCTCTCCGGCGGCTACCAGTTGGGCGACTTCCTGGCCTTCCCGGCCGATTACGACAACATGCTGGCCTGGGAACGCCTGCTCGCACCGGCGCCGCGCCTTTCGCCGCTGCACTCGGCAGCCCGCTCAGGTGCGCTGCCGCCAGGGTCATTCGGCGCCGGCAACCGCATGGTCATCTCTTCGCTCGATGGGCACGATCTGCGCGAACCCATGAGCTTCGCCGGCTGGGATGGCATCCATGGTGCCATGCGCCGTTCCCGTGTGCCCTTCTGGTACGTGCAGCAGTCCATCGTGCGCGAACTGATCCCCGAGGGCGTGAGCCAGGCCGAGCACCCCGGCATCGGCCACACCGGCGGCTACGGGCCGCGGGAACTCCTCCGCGCCGGTCTCTTCGCCTTCGCCAGCCAGGGGGGCTACGGCCAGCCTCTGCCCATCGGCGCCGATGCCGACCACGCCATCGTCACCGGCTACGATGGGCAGTCGCTTGCCGACTCGCTCGCCCTGAACAAGCTCGCCATGAGCGAGGCCCGCGATTACACCAAGTTCACGGTTGACACCAGCCACCTCTTCGGCTTCCCGGTGCAGCTGGGCGCCGCCGACGAGGCTCGCTTGTGTGGCGCTTTTCGGTCTCGGGAGTTCGAGATAGCCAACCTCCTGCCCGGGCAGGCCAGCTACAGGTTCCGCTTCGACGATGACGAGGTCCGCGCCCTCGGGCGGAAGTACTGGCAAGCCGCCGCTGTCCACAAGGCACTGTACGACCATGCCGCCAGCCTGTGCGCGGGCAGGCCCTTCGACTACGAACTCTCTCTGGATGAGACGCCGTCGCCCACGCCGCCGCGCGAACTGCTCTTCTACCTGGTCCTGCTCTATGACGTGTTTGGTATCCCCGAGGGCGGCGTCGCTTCGGCCGGGCCGAACATCGGCTTCACCAAGCGACACGATTTCGAGGGCGATCTGGCCTGGCTTGGAGCGCAGGTGAACACCTGCTCCTCCATCCTGGCCCACTTCGGCGCCGTGCTCTCCGTCCATTCCGCCGATGGTGTGCGCGCCGCCACCGGAAAAGGCATGGGGGTGGATGAGGTTCTGGCCAAAGCGACAGGTGGCGCCTGCGAGCTCAAGGTGGCGGACGTGTACCAGGAGGTGCTCTGGCAGGTGCTTGCCAGCAGCCCGGAGTTGGCTGAACGTGCCATCTTCGCCGAGGCCTGGCGGCGCACCTACGAGGCCGCTCGGCGGCTGGCTGCCATCTATGCCAGCGACCTGGCCGCCATGCAGCCGGCGCTGGCTCAGGCTTTCCTCGCCAGCGACGCCGGTCGCCGGCAGGTCGCGCAGCGCCACGGGCAAGAGGGGCTGGAACTGGCCCAGGGGGCCATCGGCTATGGCCTGCCCCTGTTCAAGCTGGCAGCAGAACTCGTGCCGGTGACCGACCCGGCGCCGCCGGACCCTCAGAGCGAGCTGTTCCGGCGCTTCATGTTCCTCACTTACCGCGGCCTGCGCGCCGACATTTTCCGCACCCTGGACAGGGAGGGATGGCAGCGCCTCGCCGCTGCGATCGAGGAAGCAACCATGGTGCGCCTGCGTGCGATGGGCTGGGCCGAGGAATGAGCGAAGGTCCCGCGCCTGCCAGGCGGTGCCCTGCCAGGCGCGACAAGGCACGGGAACAGGCCGCATGGGAAAGGCTCCTCTGGCGTGGGGCTGAGGAATGCGCTCCAGGCCGGGTGCGAGAACGCGGATAGATGCAGACAGGCGCCGATTAGCGCCGATCAGGGGCCGAAATCCCCTACTACCGGCGTGAGTCTGCGTTCATCGGTAACGCTGTCCCTCCACCCTATCTCGTCTTGTGAGAGGCAAGTATGGCTGATCAGGTTGCTGTGGTGACCGGTGGCGGCAGCGGCATCGGCCGGGCGACGTGCCTGGAACTGGCCCGTCGCGGCGCCAGCATCGCCGTCGCCGACCTCGCCCTTGAGCGCGCCCGGTCCGTCGCCGCAGAGGTTGCGGCCCTGGGCGTGGCTTCGTTTGCCGCACAGGTGGATGTGGCGAGCAGCGCCAGCGTAAGCGAGTGTGTGGCCGCCGTGCTGGACCGGTTCGGGCGCATTGACCTGCTCGTGAACTCGGCCGGCATCTACCAGACGGGCGCCATCGGCGAGATCAGCGAGGCGGATTGGGACCGGGTCCTGGCGGTGAACCTGAAAGGGGCTTTTCTGATGTGCAAGGCGGTCGTGCCGATCATGCAGAAGCAGCATGCGGGCGCCATCATCAACGTCTCCTCCATCTCAGGCAGGACGAAGTCGCTCCTCGCGGGCGTGAACTACACCGCCTCCAAAGCGGGGCTGATCGGGCTGACAATGTGCCTGGCCAACCAGCTGGCGAGCGACGGCATCAGGGTGAATGCTGTGGCGCCGGGGACCATTGACACGCCAATCAACGCCAACCTGACGCCAGCGGAGCTGGAAGCCCTGGCCCAGCGCTGCCCCTTGGGGCGCATCGGCCGCCCCGAGGAAGTGGCGGCCGCCATTGCCTTCCTCGCCTCGCCGGAAGCGTCCTACATCACGGGCGAGA
>DAOTVV010000036.1:0-6093 GCA_034436255.1 Anaerolineae bacterium | reverse complement strand
GATCGCTACAAGGGCCGTCTGCCTGCCTATGGCCTGCCCCAGCCGGAGGCGGGTCAGTGGCCGCAGTGGCTGGGCGGGCATTACGAGCGTTTGTGGTTGCTGCGCGACGATACTCCGTTGGAGCAGAGCGCACTCGAGCGCTGGCTGGCTGGTTGGGGTTACCAGGTGCTGCAGAAGAGCGGCAAAGGTTGGCGCCTGGCGCTCTACGCCCGCCCTCCCGAGCTTATGCGCCGGAGCAGCGGGCCCTGGGTCCTGGGCTCGGAAGGCATTACGTTGGAGCAGGCCGGGATGGCGTTCGAGGGGGACACTGTCTTCCTGGACTTGAACTGGCGCGCCGTTGCGACGCCGTCCAGGAGCTACAAGGTGTTCGTCCACGTTTATGACCCTTCCGGCAACCTGGTCGCCCAGGCCGACAGCATGCCCGCTCTTTGGCAGCGACCGACTGACACCTGGCTGCCGGGCGAACTGGTCGAGGACCGCCATGCCTTGCTCTTGCCGGCCGGTGCTCGCCCAGCCGTAATCCGCCTCGGCCTGTACGACCCGGAGACGGGCGAGCGCCTGACCGCGCCCGCCGGGCAGGACGCCATTGAACTCGCTGGTTGGTAGGGGCGCGTTGCTGCAGCCGCTGGCACGCTTGAGCGCGGAGACCCGGTTATGGCTTCTCGGCCTGGCCTCCGTGGTGCTTTACCTTTTCGCCTTCACCGCGCGCCTGCCAATATGGCGCTACTACGCCGCGCTCACTGACATCGGCAAGATGACGGGTTACTCTCTCTCCTCGGGCACGATCTTTCTGGGAGCGGAACTGACCCTCTTCGCCCTGTACCTTCTCGGCCTCGGGCAGGCGAGGCGCCTGAGTTGGCAGCGAGCCCGCCGCCCAGTCCTGGCGACGGCGGCCCTGAGTGGGATCGCCCTCGTGTTGCTGTACCCGATCACGGCCACCGACATCTACAGCTATATACTCCAGGCCCGGGTGTGGGTGGTTCACGGCGCCAATCCGCTGGTGGTGCCGCCGACGGCCTTTCCCAGTGACCCGCTGCTGGTCTATGCCGGTGCCTGGGGTGGCTACGCCAGCCCCTACGGGCCACTCTGGTGCCTCGTCAGCCTGCCAGCCGGCTGGCTGGCGGGCCATAGCCTGCTTGCCGGGCTGCTCACGTTGAAGGCGCTGGCGCTGCTCGCTTACCTTGGTTCCGGTCTGCTGCTTGCTGGCTGGCTGGGCCGTGAGGATGCCGGCTGGCAGAGCGCCGGCACTTTGCTCGTTCTCTGGAACCCACTGCTGCTCCTGGAGGCGGTGGGGAACGGCCACAACGACATCCTCATGGTCCTGGCGGTGCTGCTGGCACTGAGGTTGGCGAGGGGCAGGTTGGCGCTGCTCGCGCCGCTGGCTCTATGCCTGGGGGCGCTGATCAAGTACCCGGCCGCGCTTCTGCTGCCCTTGCCACTGATAGCGCTTTGGCGCCAGCGGGAGCGCCGGGCTGCACTGGGAGCGCTCTTGTTGCTGACCGCTGCCCTTGCCCTGGCCTTCGCCCCATTCTGGCGCGGCGGGGAGACTTTCGCCGTGATCCTGCACCACAGTGGCGTCTTCTCCGGCTCGCCCGGTGGGCTGCTCTACGCGGTGGGCGAACTGTTGCTGCCCGGAGCAGGCGCGGCGCTGGCCAGGGGCATTGTACTGACCACCTTCGCACTCTACTACGCCTGGGTACTCCTGGCCGCGTGGAAGCAGCCGGAGCAGTGGCCGCGCCTGGCCTTCGGCGTGTTCTTCTTCCTCATGTTCGCGCTGGCTCAGTTCCGCGCCTGGTATCTCATCTGGCCGTTAGCCCTGGCGCCGGCGGCGCGGCCTGGGGAGCGAGCGGCCGCGGTGGCTTTCACGCTTGGCAGTATGCTCGGTACCTTCGTCTACGCCTACACAGGGGCCTGGCTGGCCTGGGGCCCGGGCGAGCGCTACCTCCTCGCGGTGCCGCTCACCTTCCTGCCGCCGCTCTTGGTGTTACTGGCCTGGCCGGAGCCAGGTCAGGCTCTGCCCTTCCGCTCTCGTTCTTCCCCGGATATGCCGGGGGCAAATGGTTCGGACCGGGCCTAATTCCCCTTGCCAAGGCACGGCACTTGCATAGAATTGCCTCGCTCGCAGATTCGTGAGGAGGGTAGCATGGAGCAGTTCTTCAAGCTCAAGCAGAGAGGCACTACTGTCCGCACTGAACTGGTCGCCGGCCTCACCACATTCATGGTCATGGCCTACATCATCTTCGTGAATCCGTCTATACTCTCCACGGTCGCCGGTCCGGAATACCAGGGCGCGCTCCTCGTCGCCACCTGCGTCGTTGCCGGGCTGATGACGCTGCTGATGGGCTTCTGGACGAATTACCCCTTTGCCCTGGCCCCTGGCATGGGCATCAACTCCGCCCTGGTCGCCCTGGTGTTGAGCAACAGCAAGGTCGGCCTCACCTGGCAAGAGGGCATGGCTGTCATCTTCCTTGAGGGCCTGCTCATCACCATCCTCGTCTTGACGGGGCTGCGCCAGGCGGTGATGGATGCCATCCCGATGAGCCTCAAGCGCGCTATCTCCGTCGGCATCGGCCTGTTCATCCTCTTCATCGGCCTCACCGACGGCGGCTTCGTGCGCACGGGCGAACAGATCGTCAACGGTGGCCTGGTGGGGACGCTCACCACCCTGGGCGTGTACAACAATCTGCCCATGCTGGTGGCCTTCTTCGGGCTGCTGTTCACCATCTTCCTGATGTCCCGCAAAGTCAAGGGTAGCCTGCTCTGGGGTATCCTTGGCACCACCGCTTTCGCGATGATCATGCACTACATCACGGGCAAGCCAGCCTCGGCCGTGCCCGGCGCCGCCGAGTGGCCGAAGCAACTGACGATGGGTATCTCGTTCAAGACCTTCGGCGCTGGCCTGCACATTGGTGGCCTGTTCACCAAGCTTGGGCCGATCGCCGCCATACTGACCATCTTCGCCTTCATGCTGTCGGACTTCTTCGACACCATGGGCACCGTCATCGGCATCGGCTCGCAGGCCGGCTGGGTGGACAAAGACGGCCGCATGGAGGGCCTGCGCGAGATTCTGATTGTTGACTCTCTCGCCGCCATGGTCGGTGGTCTGTTGGGCTCTTCGAGCGCCACCACCTATATCGAGAGCGCCGCTGGCGTCGAGGAAGGCGGCCGCAGCGGGCTGACATCGGTTGTGGTGGGCGTGCTCTTCCTGGTCTGCATCTTCCTGGCCCCTCTCGCCGGCATCGTCCCGAGCGAGGCTACGGCCCCGGCCCTGATCATCGTCGGCTTCCTCATGTGCCAACAGATCCGCGAGATCCCGTTCGGCAACTTCGAGGAGGGTGTGCCGGCGCTGTTCACCATGGTCATGATGCCTTTCTCCTGGAGCATCACCAACGGCGTCGCCTGGGGCTTCGTCACCTACGTCTTCCTGAAGGTAGTGAACGGCAAGTCGCGCGAAGTATCGCCGCTGCTTTGGGGTGCGGCCATTGCCTTCGTGCTCTATCTCATCCGCCCGCTCTTCGGCGTGAATGTGTAGAGCCGCCACCTGCGCATCGCCGCTGCTGTGGTTGCCATAGGGCAACCGCCGGGGCCCAGGCGTCTTCTCGGCGCCTGGGCCCGCGCTTTCCGCTGCCGCTGCAGGACGGCGTCGCCCGGTCCGACGGCGACAGCCGTTGGACGAAGCGTGGGCGCCGGCGTAAGCTGATCTGTCGGGTCGAAAGGAGGGCTGATGGCCATCAAAGCCAGGTATGTGCACACGAACATCGTCGCCGGCGATTGGCGCGCCCTGGCCGCCTTTTACGTGGACGTGCTGGGCTGCCAGGTCGTGCCGCCGGAGCGACACCTGGGCGGCGAGCCATTGGCGAAAGCTACGGGCCTGGCTGGCGCTGCCATCGAAGGGGTGCACCTGCGCCTTCCCGGCTGCGGCCCCGGTGGGCCGACGCTCGAGGTCTTCGAGTACCGGCCGCAGCGGGCTCACCCGTCCACGGCCCCCAACCGGCCAGGGCTGGGGCATATCGCCTTCGCTGTGGATGATGTTGCCGCCGCCCGCCAGGCGGTGCTGAAGGCCGGGGGCAGGGCTGTTGGCGAGGTGGTGAGCCTGCCGGTGAGCGGCGCCGGCACTGTCACCTTCTGCTATGTCACCGACCTCGAGGGCAACATGATCGAACTGCAGCAATGGTCCGCCTGATCTGGCCTTCCTCGGGCTGTGCCTGCGGCAGCAGGGCATGATCACCTGGTGTTCTTTGTTCCGTTTCGGCCCGGAATTGCCTCCTTCTACGGGGGCAGGGCGGCGCATTTGCTGGCCTGGCCGCCGGACCGAGCTTCTGCTCTGCGCCGGGTTGGCGCTGCTGGCCGGAGCATTGCGCTTAGTGGCCCTGGACAAGGTGCCGCCTGGCCTGCACTTCGATGAAGCTTTCGATGCCCTCGATGGCCTCAAGGTGCTGGCCGGGGACCGGAGCATATTCTTCGGCGGCAATTTCGGCCGCGAGCCCCTGTTCATGTACATGCTGGCCGGTGCCTTCTCCCTGTTTGGCGCCAGCCCCGCCGTCATCCGCACCGTGCCGGCGGTGGCAGGGACGGTCGCCGTGTTGCTTGCCTATGGCATCGGGCGGCAGCTATTCCCTGGCTTGCCCTGGGTGGCCTTGGCCGCTGCTTTCATCCAGGCCGTCCTGCCCTGGGACCTGCACTTCAGCCGTTACGGCATCCGTGTCGAACTGCTGCCCTTGCTGGGCAATGCCGCCGTGCTCTGCCTGTTGCTGGGCTGGCGGCGCTGGCAGGCCAGGCGCGCCTCTGCCTGGGCCTGGTTCGCTGCCTCCGGCGCCTGGCTAGGGCTTTCGCTCTACGGCTACATGGCGGCAAGGCTGTTGCCGCTGGTCTTTCTGGCGTGGGGACTGCTTCTGGTGGCGGGAGGTCCCAACCCACCTGTTGCCCTTCCGAGGCGGGAAGGGCAAGGCCGTCTGCCTCTCACTGCCTCGGGGCGAGGTCGCCTTTTCCTCGCCTTTCTGCTCGCTGGCTTCTGTGCCATCATCGTCTTCGCTCCGCTGGGGCTCTACTTCCTCCGGCATCCTGACGCCTTCAGCCTGCGCGCCGGGCAGGTGGCGGTGAAGGGTGGGCCAGGCCAACTCCTGGGCGGCGCGGTGGCGAATGCCTGGCTATGGCTGCAGGCCATCCCCTTCCGGGGGGACAGCAACCCGCGCAGCAACTTGCCCGGTGCGCCGGCGCTCACCCCGTGGCTGGTAGGGCCGTTCCTGCTCGGCCTGCTATGGGCGCTGCGCCGTCTGCGCCATCCCGAAGCCAGCCTGCTTCTCATCTGGCTTGGCGCCATGCTGCTGCCGAGCGTGTTCAGCCAGTACGCGCCAAGCTTCCAGCGTGCCATCGGTGCCGTCACGCCGTTGTGCCTGCTCACCGCCTTGGGCTTGTGGCTGCTGTACCGTCTGGTGCGGGCGCTCTGGTGGCAGCACCGCTGGCTAGGCGTGGCCATCGTCTGCCTGCTGCTGCTCGGGCAATGCGGGCTTGGGCTCTACCAGTACTTCGTCGCCTGGGGCGAGAGCAATGCGCTCTATTACGCTTTCGGCGAGGGCATCTACGACATCGGCCAGTACATGCGCCAGGCCACCCTGGCTGGCCAGTGGGTGTATCTGTCACCGGTGCGGCCGGACCATGCGACTCTCCACTTCATCATGCGGGATGTGGGCGGGCCGGTCACGTACGATGGGCGCAGGCTGTTCGTCCTGCCGCCCAGGGACGGCCGGTCGGTTACCTACATCGTGTTGACCCAGGAGGACGGCGCGAGCCTGCCTCAGGTGCAGCGCTGGTACCCCGAGGCCAGGCAAGCGGCCGTCTTCCGCGACCGCCTGGGCCAGGATTATGCCATTGCCATGCAGGCTAGGAGCGACGGCGCTTTGCCCCTGCGGCCGGGGACCGCTTTGCGCGGGCGCTGGCAGGAGGGCCTGAGCCTGGTCGGGCTGGACTTCCAACTCCAGGAAGATAACTCGGGCAGCCTCCCGCTGACACTGTACTGGCAGGCGGACGGACGCATCGGGCAGGACTACACCTCCTTCGTGCACTTGCTCGGGCCCGGCAGCAACGGCGCTGGCA
>DAOTVV010000035.1:0-7219 GCA_034436255.1 Anaerolineae bacterium | reverse complement strand
GAGGCTGTGCCTCTTGCGGCGCTGCCGGCCAGCCGCACGCCGCGCGTCTTGCAGAAGTTGCGAAGGGCTTACCCCCAATTCGTTGACGGCGGTAATGTGTTGAAGACAAGCCTGGACAACATGGGTGCCATCTTCCATCCGGCTCTCACAATACTCAATGCAGGTTGGATTGAGGGCACGCACGGCGCCTTCCAGTTTTACATTGACGGGGCAAGCCCAACCGTTTGCAGGGTGCTTGAGGCGCTTGACCGCGAGCGAGTGACTGTAGCGGCTGCTCTGGGTATACGGGCGCAGACAGCGCAGGAGTGGCTGCAGATGGCTTACGATGCACGAGGCGATAGCCTCTTTGAGACCATCCAGAACCAACCAGGCTACCACGGCATCCAAGCTCCGCCGTCCTTAAGCAACCGCTACATCACCGAAGACGTGCCCATGAGCCTGGTGCCTTTAGCAGCCCTCGGACGGCGCTATGGCGTATCGGTGACCACGGTAGATGCCATCGTCCATCTGGCGTGCGTCATCCATCAGACAGATTACTGGAGACGCGGCCGCACTCTTGAGAAGCTGGGCCTGGATCAACTCAGCGTCAACGAGTTGCAGGCGTACGTTTGCGACGGAAAACCAGCGGAGTCCTCCTAACGACAGGGCATATTCATGTCGCTCTGGAGGCGCATGGCGCAAGACGATTGTTCACCGGATTCGCTACACTTAGGGAGGCATGTTCTCATGGCAGGAATCGCCGGCATTGCCGCCGAGGGACGTAGTGGCGACGTTGAGGAGATGCTGGCCAAAATGTCCTACCGTGGCCCGGCAGGTCGAGAAACACTGGCGTGTGCCGGCGCTACCCTGGGACTGGCGTGGCCGGCAGTACAGTCCGGGCTTGTCAGGCAGTTGCGTGAGGACTCTCGGGTGGCTGATGACCGTGGCGGTGAGCATCGGGCTGTCGCGCAGCTTTCCGGCGGGTGCCTCACCCTTGTGCGCGATCGCCTGGGCGTCGCTCCTCTCTACTACGGCTATGGGGAAGACGGCTGCCTGGCTTTCGCTTCTGAGGCCAAAGCACTCCTGACCATCGTCAAGGAGGTCCGTGAGTTACCTCCGGGCTGCGCGCTCACTGGCGGCAGCGAGCACTATTACTATCGTCCTCACATCGGGCATCGCTGGTCCCAAAGCCAGCCAGACACGTCCCAGGAACTGCAGCAGCGGCTGCGATCGGCAATTGACCGGCGCGTCCATGGCGACGTCATGGGTGCCTGGCTCTCTGGGGGCCTGGACTCGAGCGCCATTGCCGCCCTGGCACGGCCGCGGCTGAGACAGCTGCACACCTTCAGCGTCGGACTGAGCGGCGCCGCCGATTTGGAGTATGCGCAAGCGGTCGCGGCTCACATTGGCTCGACCCACCATGAGCGCCTGGTGTCGCTTTCCGAGATGTTGCAGGTGCTGCCGGCCGTTATCTACCACCTGGAATCGTTCGATGCACTTCTGGTGCGCTCGAGCTTGATGAACTACCTGGTTGCAGAGGCTGCTGCTGACTACGTGGGGGAGGTATTTTCCGGCGAGGTGGGCGATGAGTTGTTCGCTGGCTATGTGTACCTGGCCGGAGTCGAACCGCACAGCTTGGAGGCCGAACTGGTTGACATTCTTGGCCGCCTGCACAACACGGCGCTTCAGCGCGTGGACCGTTGCGCCGCAGCACACGGCATCGTCGCTCACGTGCCATTTGCCGATGCCGAAGTGGTGGACTATGCCCTCAGCATCCCTGTGTCTCTGAAGCTGAAGGACGGCGTCGGCAAGTGGATCCTGCGGCAGGCCTTAGCTGGGTGCCTGCCGGCAGTGGTGCTTGCACGTGGAAAGGCGAAGTTCTGGGAAGGGGCTGGCGTGGGCGAACTGTTGCGTGAGCAGGCTGAGGCAAGCATCAGCGACAGCGATTTCGAAAGAGAGAAGCAACTGCCCAATGGTTGGGTGCTCGCTAGTAAGGAAGAGTTGGTGTACTACCGCGTCTTCCGCGAACACTTCGGGGAACTGGCTGGCCTCGACTGGATGGGCCGGAGCAAAGGCATGCCTGCCGCTGCCGATTCTGGCCAGGGTGCAAGGAGAGGCGAGCTACCATAGCTGTTTGCCAATTTACACTGCGTTGGAGAGTTGAGGCGACGGTGGAGATTGCTTGGCACCGTCTTGCTACGACCCGTTGACAAGAGAGCGCGGGGGCCTTTGAATGTGCCTGACGTGACACTCAGTTCGCGGAGGGGCCACATGCGAGATGCCAAGAATGCGTTCGCCGCCGGCGAGCTCACCGCTCCCGGCCTGCCCGCCACGTACGCGGGAGCCAGCCTCAACCAGGTGGCTTTCCCGCTTGGGGGCATAGGTACGGGTTGTGTTTCCTTATCTGGGCGCGGCGCGCTGGTGGACTGGGAGATCTTCAACCGGCCCAACAAGTGCGGTGCCGTCATGCCCTACAGTTTCTTCGCCATCTGGGCCTGCGCCCGAGGTGGAGAGCCGGTGACGAGGGTGCTTCAGTCGCCGCCCCAACCACCCTTCACTGGTCAGGGTCGACAGGGGTACAGCGGCCTGGGATTCGGCGTCGGGCGCGAGGATGGATCCGGCCTGCCGCATATGCGCTCGGCGGTCTTTCGCGGCGAGTTTCCCCTTGCTGAGATCCAGTTCTCCGACCCGCGTCTGCCGGTTGAGGTGCGACTGGAGGCCTACAGCCCCTTTATCCCGATGAATGCCGATGACTCTGGCCTGCCCATCGCTGTGCTCCGATATCACGTTACCAACCCTGGGCCAGAGTCAGTGGATGTGTCCGTTGCCGGCAGTCTCTTCAATGCTGTCGGCTACCCAGGCAGTGGCCCCTTTGTCGGGCCGCACCTTGGGCGGAACAGCAACCATTACCAAGAGCGAGGCAGCGTGCGTGGCCTGTTTCTCACCTCAGATAAGTACGATCCCGGTGCGCCACAGTTCGGCAATATGGGGATCAGTACCACCTGGGGGAGTCTCGGGACGGGAGACCTCTTCTACCAGGAAGCGTCGTTGCGCGGTGCCTGGTTTGATGCGATGCATGACTACTGGGACCATTTCTCGGCCACGGGCACGTTGCCGCTGCGTTCCTATCCCCCTTCGGACGAGGGTAAGAGCGACGTCGCCACACTCGGTTTGCGCGCTACGGTGGCGCCGGGCGAGACGGTGACCCTTCCTTTCTTTGTTACGTGGTATTTCCCCAACTTCGTCAAGTACTGGGACGCACACCGCATGGATGGTGCCGCCTGCTGCGAGGGCGAGCGCACACCGCCAGGGTGGCGGAACTACTATGCTTCACAGTGGGCCGATGCCCTCGAAGTCGCTTCCTATTACGCTGCCAATGAAAAGCGCCTCTATGGGCAGACAAGGCTGTTCCACGATACGCTGTTCGCCTCAAAGCTACCGCCGTTCGTTCTGGACGCCGTCTCAAGCCAGGCCAGCATACTCCACAGCCCGACCGTGCTGCGCCTAAGCGACGGGACGTTCTACGGCTTTGAGGGCTGTCATTGTGACGCCGGTTGCTGCGAGGGCACCTGTACGCACGTATGGAACTACGCTCAAACGCTCGCCTCCCTTTTCCCGGCGCTTGAGCGCAGCGTGCGCGAGGCCGACTATACCTATAACTTGCGCGAGGACGGAAGCATGGGTTTCCGCCTGCAACTGCCGCTCGGTAGCGCCGTGTGGCATTTCCTGCCTGCTGCTGATGGGCAATTGGGTGGCCTGATGAAGCTCTACCGCGACTGGAGGCTTAGCGGTGACGACGAATGGCTGCGCAAGTGGTGGCCAAAGGCGAAACGCGCTCTGGAGTATGCCTGGAAGGAGTGGGATGCTGACCGCGACGGGGTGATTGAAGGCATTCAGCACAACACCTACGACGTCGAGTTCAGCGGGCCCAACAGCTTCATCGGCTGTTTCTATCTTGGGGCGTTACGCGCTGGTGAGGAGATAGCTACTCATCTCGGAGATGAACAGTCGGCCCGCACCTACCGCCGGATCTTCGAGAGCGGCCGGAGCAGGATTGAGAGTGAACTGTGGAATGGTGCCTGGTATGTGCAGAAGCCAGACTGGGATAGAACGCCCAAGTACCAGTATGGTGAGGGCTGCCTCGCCGACCAGGTCCTGGGGCAGTGGCTGGCTGAGCTTATCGGGCTGGGCGAGCTTCTCGATTGCGATCACGTGCGGGTTGCCTTGCAGTCCATCTTTCGCCACAACTGGCGCCCCGAGCTATGGGAACACGCCAACCCTCAGCGCATCTATGCCCTGAACGACGAGCAGGGCTTGCTCTTGTGCACGTGGCCCAACGGTGGTCGCCCTGCGATCCCATTCCCCTATTCCGACGAGGTCTGGCCCGGGATCGAGTACCAGGTTGCGAGCCACCTCATCTACCAGGGCTTTGTGGAAGAGGGGCTGACCATCGTCAAGGGCCTGCGCGCCCGGCACGATGGTGTGCGTCGCAACCCCTGGAACGAGTTCGAGTGCGGCAGTCACTACGCTCGGTCGCTGGCATCCTGGGGACTGCTGACGGCGCTCTCCGGCTTTCAGTTCGACATGCCGAGGAAGACGCTCGGCTTTAATCCGCGGCTCTATCCCGAGGAGTGCCGCTACTTCTGGAGTGTGGATGGAGCTTGGGGCCTTTTCGAGCAGCAGCGGATGGAGAACGGCTGGGACGTTCGCCTGAGCGTGACTGCGGGCGAACTGTGTCTGGAGCAGCTGCTTCTGGCTGCGCCAGTGAGCGGCTCGATCCGGTCTTCCCAAGTGGGGCAGCGGAACCTGCTCGCCGAGGCGGCCGGCGAAGGCGACCAGTGCGTTGTCAGGCTCCCGGAGGGCACACGCATTGGCGCAGGGCAATCGCTTCACATAATGCTCAGTCCGTGATCTGGAGGTGCATGGGAGTCAGGCGGTGCCGTTTTCGCCGTGCAGTAGCCGGGAAACGTGGCGTTTCAGAATGGGGCCAAGTGCCCAGGAGACTGCCGCGAGGAGCAGAGTGGCTGCCCCAGCAGCGACCAGTTGCCACCAGGTAAGGCTGGCGGCGCTGGCGCCGGCCCACACGGGTACGGCCACGCCTGGCAAGCGAGCGATGGCGATGATGGCGGCCAATTGGCCAAGCGGCAGGGGAGTGAGGCCGGCCACATAGCAGAGAACGTTGTGGGGCATGCCAGGGATGAGGAGAGCCACGAGGAAAAAGCGGAGACCTTTGCCCTCTGCAAACCGGTCGGCGCGGCTGAGGTTGCTATGGCCGACAAAGCGGCTGATTAGCGGCCGGCCAGCCAGCCGCGCCAAGATCATGGCGAGAACTGAGCCCAGAGTGATGCCGACCCAGCAGTACAGAGTGCCCCACCAGAAGCCGTAGGCATACCCAGCGGCAAAGTCTAGCACTTGGCCCGGGATCGGTAGGCCAAGCACCTGCCAGGCCACCAACCCAACGACGACCAGTGGCCCCAGGTAGCCGGCGCGCTGTATCGCGCCGAGCAGTTGCTCTCGGTCCCTCAGCAGGGATAGGGCAGTGTGCCTCCAGACGATGAGGCTCGTGGCTAGTATCAGCAGGAGCACTAGGGCCGGCAGCCAGCTGCGCCAGGTCTGGCGCATGAAATGGATGATTGCCCAAAGAGTGCCTCGCCGGCAAGGCTGGGGCGCCATCAAGTCCGCCGCCCTCTAGGGGAGAGGCAGGGCTGTCTGTCTGCGCCGGGCTGCAGGCGCGGCCATGGCGACCGTCGGCTGCGACAGGGGCGCCCTGCATGAGCAAACCTGGGGTCGGACCGAACCAGTTATTTGTGCTACCGGTGGGCGCATTTTCGCATTCCCCTCTCTTTCTCTCTGCGCTATCATAGGCCACACTGGCACGGCGGCCAAAACGGGTGGTGGGTGGAGCGCCCTTCGGCGCCTTACTGCTGTCGCCACCACCAGGCGGCACGTGCAAGCGGCATGGACTGGGAGGACATATGGTGAATCTGGTTCAGATTGGAATGGGTGGCATGGGCGAGACCTGGCTCAAGACAGTCCTTGCCTCGTCCGAGGCGCGCTACTGCGCCTTCGTCGAGGTGAACGACGAGGTGGCACGTACCCAGGTTGCCAAGTATAAGCTCGATGGAGATCACGTTTACCGGACTCTGCCTGAGGCGCTGCGAGCTCTCGCGTCTGAAGGGAAACAGGTCGATGGCGTGCTTATCATTACGCCACCACGTTTTCATAAGGAGCAGTCAATCCAGGCTCTAGAAGCTGGACTGCCGGTGCTCTCCGAGAAGCCGCTGGCGGATACCATCGAGGCTGCGCGGGACATCGTGGAGATGGCCGAGCGCACAGGCAAATTGCACGTGGTGGCGCAAAACTATCGCTACAGCCAACCGGTCCAAACGCTCAGGGCCACTTTGGGCGAACTGGGGAAGGTGGGAGCAGTCTGCGTCCAATTCTTCAAAGGGCCGCACTTCGGGGGCTTTCGGGAGGAAATGCCTTATCCATTGATCGTTGACATGAGTATCCATCACTTTGATATGATGCGCTACCTGCTCGATGCCGACCTGGTGAGCCTGAAGGGTTACTCATGGAACCCCGAGTGGAGCTGGTATAAGGGTGACGCCAGTGCCACGCTGGGCTTGAGGCTCGAGAGCCGCCAGTTCGGCCCCGTTTATGCCAGCTACACCGCTTCCTGGTGCTCCCGCGGCAGTGAGACGCCCTGGAACGGCAACTGGCGCTTCGAATGCGAGAACGGCGTGATCAACCTGGTGGATGATATGGTGCGAGTGCAGGAGTCTGGCACCGAGCCCCGCCTGATCGAGCCTGTGCCGCTTGCCCATAGCGGACAGGCATACTTATTGCACGAGTTCATCCAGGCGCTTCAGGGCGGACCAGCACCGGCGACGCGCTGCCAGGACAACATCAAGAGCCTGGAGATAGTCTTCCAGGCACTACACGAATTCGCTGCCCACTAAGGGCGCAGCCCCTTGGCGGGAGCGTGCGCTGCTGGTTGTCCGCTGACTGGCCGTCGGTTTGTTGGGCTGCAGATCTGACACATAGTCTGGCTTGCACACAGCAAAACAACACAACAACCCCACACAGCTAGCAACCAAGCCAGGCAACACCTATACTGACATTCACACCACAACAAGAGTCTGGAGGCAGGGATGCCCGAAGCTTCGCAGGACAGTCAGGCTGGCGGCCTGCTGGATGAGCAGACTGGTTCAATCGAGCTCAGGCCGCTCACGGGCGG
>DAOTVV010000034.1:0-22458 GCA_034436255.1 Anaerolineae bacterium | reverse complement strand
CTGCGCATAAGCCTCGAGGCCAAGGGAAACAGCCGCCTGCTCTCCGAGGGCGAGGCCATGCAGGGTCGGCTGGCACCGACCATGTGGTCGCCCGAGGAACTGCTGCGCGAGCCGCGAATGATCTTCCTGCCGTCAGATGTGAAGCCCGGGAGGTACATCCTCACGCTGCAGGTGGAAAGCGAACAAGGCAGCGGCCGGGTGGACCTGGCCGAAGTCCGCGTGCGGGCAGGAAGCGGCTAGCCGGAGGAGGGCCCCGGCGGGGTGGCCGTCAGGATCAAGAGTGGGTGCGCGCGCCATCCGCAGCCGGTCGCCTTCAGCCGGGTGCCAGGAGAGCCGCCTGTTCGGCGGCTCACACTCAGAGCAAGTGAGCGATTGCCCGCCCCCTACCCCTATGCTATGCTCGAGTTCTTGGGCAGCTCATGATCGAGCCCTGGCGCCGCGCTCCACTTCCTGAGCTAGCGGGCGAGCAGATACCCTGGATCGTCCTTGAGCCGTTGCAGAGTGTACTCGGCCATTGGCCGGGCCTGGAGCAGACGGACGGTGCAGTTGCCGATGCGGCCGACTCGCTCGATCTTCTTGGCCATGAAGTATGGTTCAGGGCGGAGGAAGTTGCGCTCGGCGCCATAGCGATGCAGCCAGAGCTGTACCTGATGCTGGTTGCCGTCGTAATCCACGATCGTTGCCAGCACCGGCTCTTCCTGCATGTGGTAGCTGACGCCAGCCACCTCCTCCACGTAGTGGAAGGTGGTGTTGCACTCAAGCCCCACTCCCAGGAAGAGCACATAGCCGTCGTCGCTCGTGGCCAGGCGGCCATAGGGGCTTTCAACGCCACAAGGAGTGGGCGACAGTTCGTGGCCATGGATGAGTTCATGCGTGCGCGGCCCTATCGCCGCAACGCTATGAGTGGGGTGAAGGCTGCGGCGGGCATCCGGCCGCTGCCGGAAAGTCTCAGGGATCCGACCAGTCCAGCACGGAGTGTGGCGCACGTCGAAGAAAGGGGGGTTGGCAGGGCCGAGTTCTTCCGAGCCCGTCAGTGTCGGCACCATCACTGTACCCGCCGGCCCGACGGCCTCGAGCAAAGCCTCGATCACGGTGTTGGCGGCGGCAGTGGCGTTCGCTCCCTGCACCCGCCCAAAGCTGCTGAGCGACGAGTGCACCAGCACCGTCGCCCCGTCCGGCAAGCCGATGGCTCGCAATCCGGCCACAATGTCGCCGCGAATGACCTCCATGTGCACTCCTGTTGCCGCCGATCTTCGCCCCAGCCAGGCTGAGGGCCACGTGGCGCGCCGCCTATTATAGAACCCTACCCTCGGGAGGGACTAATGCAGGGAGCCGCGCAGGCGCTGGAGCAGCGCCTCGGCTATAAGTTCAAAGAACCGAGGTTGCCGCTAGCGGCGCTCACCCATACTTCTTACATCAACGAGGTGCTCGAAAGCGGTGGCGAGCCGCCGGAGGACAATCAACGCCTCGAGTTCCTGGGCGACGCCGTGATTGACTTGCTGATCGGCGAAGAACTCTTCCGCCGCTTCCCGCAGGCGAGAGAGGGCGAACTTACCCAGTGGCGGGCCCAGCTGGTAAGCACCGAGGCACTGGCGAGCGTGGCAAGCCAGCTTCAGCTGGGAGAGCTGATGCTCCTGGGGAAGGGGGAGGCCAACCAGGGCGGCCAGCACACGGCCGCCAACCTCGCCGCTGCTTTTGAGGCTGTGGTGGCTGCCGTCTACCTGGACTCGGGCCTGGCAGCCGTCGGCGAGGTCTTCTTGCCCCTGTTTCAAGCCGCCATCGAGCGCGTAACGGCCGCAAGAGGGCCGCAGGATGCTCGTAGCCGCCTCCAGGAACTGGCTCAGGCTCGGTTTGGCATCACGCCGCAGTACCGCACCGTGGAAGAACATGGCCCGGACCACGCCCGTGTGTTCACGGTGCAAGTGACCGTCGGCGAGCACGTGACTGCCGAGGGCACCGCCCACAGCAAACGCGCCGCCGCCCAGAATGCCGCCGAAAAAGCCCTTGCTCAGCTCAGTCTGCCGCAGATAGCAGAGCGCTAACGGAATGAGACTTCGCCGGCTCGTGATCCAGGGCTACAAGTCCTTCGCCACCCGCAGCGAGTTCGTGTTCGACGGGGGGATCACGGCCATCGTCGGCCCTAACGGCAGCGGCAAAAGCAACATCGCGGACGCCCTCCGCTGGGTCCTGGGCGAGCAGTCCTATGGAGTGTTGCGCAGCCGCCGCACCACTGACCTCATCTTCGCTGGGACGGACGGCCGCGGCCGGCTGGGCATGGCCGAGGCGAGCATCATCCTTGACAACAGCGACAACTCCCTGCCCATAGACTACCAGGAGGTGGCGATCACCCGGCGGGCATACCGCTCGGGCGAGAACGAATACTACATCAATGGCAGCCGAGCACGGCTGCGGGACATCGGCGAGTTGCTCGGCCACGGTGGCCTGAACCGCCTCACCTACACCGTCATTGGCCAGGGGATGATTGACGCCGCCCTCTCGCTCAGCCCAACCGAGCGGCGCAAGCTCTTCGAGGAAGCGGCAGGGATCACGCCCTACCAGAGCAAACGCGATGAGGCCTTGCGCCGCCTCGACGAGACGGCCAGCAACGTCCTGCGCGTCCACGACATCATGCGCGAGCTAGAACCCCAGTTGCAGCGCCTGGCCACCCAGGCTGAGCAGGCGCGCCGCCTGGCCGATCTTCAGGGGGAGTTGCAGAGCCTGCAGATGCAGTACTATGGCCGCCGCCTGGCCGAAGCTGAAGAGCAGGCAAGCGCTGCCGGCGAGCGCGCCACTTATCTCGAGCTCCGGCTTGGGCAGCAGCTGGCTGAGCTCGGCGCTTTTGAGCGCAGTGCCGAGCAGCTGCAGGCGGCCGAGAAGGCCTTGAGCGCCCGGATTGAGTCCTGGCAGCGCGAGGCCGAGCGCCTCTCCGGGGCTCTGGCGACGAGCGAACGGCAGCAGGCGGTGCTGCACGAGCGCGAGCGCTCTCTGCGCCAACGGCTGGCGGAACTGGCCGAAGAGGAGGCCACCCTCGCCGCCGAGCAACAGGAGCTGACGCAGGAAGAGAGCGCGGCGGGCTCCGACATTGCCAGGCTGGAAGCAGAGCGCCAGGCACTCACGGAGGAACTGAAAGCATTGGAGGCGGCCGAAGCCGGTGAGCTCGAGCTGAGGCAGCGGGGCGAGCAGCACCTCAAGCAGGCGCGCCAGGAATTGGAGCAGGCCCTGGCTGCCGCCTCCGGCGCCCTATCGAAGCTTCAGGCGGCAGAACGCCGGAGAAGCGACCTGCAGCAGCAGCTGGCCGAGGTGGAGGAGCAGCTGCGGAGCTCGCAGGCCCGGCTGGACGAACACGCTGCCGCCTGCGAAGCTGCGGCGCTACGCGTCCAGGCTGCGCAGCAGCGCCTGCGACAAGCCCAGGCACTGCAGGAGGAGCAACGCCTGGCGGCCCAGCAAGCTCAGGCGGCCCTCGCCGACCTTCGCCGGCAGGCTGCTGCTGCCGAAGAGGAAGAACAGCGGCTACGCGCTCGCCTGGCCATGCTCGCCCGCATGCAACAGGAGTCCTATTACCCAGGCGTACGCGCCGTCCTGAGCCTGGCGGAGCGCGAGCCTGAGGCTGGCGGCATCATCGGGACGGTCGGCTCGGTCCTGAAGGTGCCTGCCGAGCTGGAAGACGCCATTGAGGCCGTGCTCGGCAGCCGGCTGCAGCAGGTCGTGGTTCAGCGTTGGCGAGACGCCGAGCGAGCGATAATCCACTTGAAGCGGCAGCAGGCTGGCCGCGTCACCTTCCTGCCCCTCGAGACCATTCGGCCACCGCGCCCGGTCGAGGTGCCGAGGCGCACCGGCGTGCTGGGTGTGGCCTCGGAGATGGTGGCAATCGCGCCCGGCCTGGAGAGCATCCTCCAGTACCTGCTAAACCGCACCGTGATCGTGCGCGACCTGGCTACGGCTCGCCTGCTCCTCGACGAGGTGAAGGGCTCGTACACCATCGCCACCCTGGAAGGCGAAGTGGCCCAATCATCGGGAAGCGTCACCGGAGGTGGCGACCGCCGCAGCAAGAGCACCATCCTGGAATACGAACGTGAGGCACGCAGCCTGGCACCCCAACTCCAAGCGGCCGGGCAGCGACGGCAGGCCGCCATAGACGGGGAGCAGCGGCAGCGCCAGTTGGCTGCTTCGGCGGAGGTAGAGGCTGCCGCGGCAGATCGCCTGCTGCAACAGGAGCGGGCGGCGCTCGAGGAGGCGCAAAGGCAGGAGACACGGGCCCGGCTCGAGCTGCAGCAGGCCCAAGATAGTCATCAGTGGCACCTGCAGCGCCTGGCGGGGTTTAGAAAAGAGTACGAATCCATCGCCCAGGCTCTGGCGGCCATGCAAGCCGAGGCTCAGGCAGCCCAGCTGCAAGCCGATGAGCGGCGACGCCAGGTCCAGGTCTTGGAGGCCGACCTGCTCAAGAGGAGCGTCGAAACCAGCAATAGCCTGCAGGCAGGGCGCTCTCGCCTGGCGTCTCTGGATGAGCGCATCGCTTCCCTGGCCAGCGCTCGCCTGGCAGCCCGGCAGCGTCTCCAACGCCTGCACCAGCGTACGGCGGAGCGCCAGGCCCAGCGCCTGGCTGTCGAAAGCCAGATCGCGGAAGCGGTCGCCCAACTGCAGGACGCCACGAGCGCTGCCGACGAGTACCGCAGAGCCTTGCTCCAGGTGCAGGAGAGCATCGGCCCGGCGAAGGCCGAGCTTTCTGCGCTGCAGCGGCGGCGGGAGGCCCTGGAACGCGAGCAGCGGCTCCGGCGTCAGTGGCACCTCGAGTTCAGCCACCGCTGCGGCGAGGCGAAAAACGACGCCGCTCGCGCCCAGGACACGGTCGTCGCCCTCGAGGAAGCGGCCAGGCGGGAACTCGGGGACGGCGCCGACCCGACTGCACTGCGGGCTCTACTGCGAGAGAATCAGGCCGCTGAACCGGCTGAGCGCATTGCCGAGCGCATCGAGGAAGTGAGGCGCCGCTGCCGCCATGTCGGCAGCGTCAATCCGAACGCACCGCAGGAACATGCCGCGCTGTTGGAGCGCTACACCTTCCTGTCCACTCAGGCGGAGGACCTGGAACGGGCGGCGGCCTCCCTGCGCCACGTGATCTCCGAACTGGAGCACACAATGCAGCAGCGCTTCAGCGCCACCTTCGCCGCCGTCGCCAGCCACTTCAGCGGTTACTTTGAGGAGTTGTTCGCCGGCGGCCATGCCCGGCTCAGCCTCACCGATCCCGATGACCTGGCCAACAGCGGCATCGAGATCACCGTCCGCCCTCCCGGCAAACGCAGCCAGGACCTGGCGCTCCTTTCCGGCGGCGAGAGGGCGCTCACGTCCTGCGCCTTACTCTTCTCGCTGCTCGAAGCGAGCCAGACTCCGTTCTGCCTCGTGGACGAGGTAGATGCAATGCTGGACGAGGCCAACGTCGGCCGCTTTCGCCGCGTGTTGCAGAGCCTCTCCCAGAAGACGCAGTTCATCGTTATCAGCCACAACCGCCAGACAATCGAGGCCGCCGACACTATCTATGGCATCACCAT
Source organism: Anaerolineae bacterium (assembly GCA_034436255.1). Lineage (GTDB taxonomy): Bacteria > Chloroflexota > Anaerolineae > DRVO01 > DRVO01 > DAOTVV01. The sequence continues at coordinate 16,915 of DAOTVV010000034.1, read as the reverse complement.
GGCTGATGATGGCACCTCCAGGGCGCTCTCGCTGCGCCTGAGCGACGCCATGGCTATGGCCAAGGCCAGTGGCTAGGAGCCACAAAGGGTGTGCTCATGCGGAAAGGACGATGCCGATACCGCCTGCCGGCGCTCCTCTGCCTTGCCGCCCTGCTCGCCGGTTGCCGCCCGGCCATCTCTGGCGGCGCGAACCCGTCACAGAGCGGTGATTGGCGCCTGCTCACAAGCGCCGGCGGCGGCATGACCGTCTCCTACCCACAAACGTGGCGCCTGCTCAGCAACAACGACGACCGCCTGGATTTCGATGCCGGAAAGGGCGCCACCGTGCGGGCGCAATTGCAACCGAGCCCCGGGCAGGTGCAGGAGCCGCAGGCCCAGGTCCTGGAGGACATGGCCCAAGCGGCCCAGCAGGCTGCCGCCACGGCCGGCCTGTCTGTCCAGGTGCAGGGCAGGCAGGCCTGGGTCGCGGGTGGGCTCGTGTGGCACGAGTTGGACTATGTGGTGAAGCCAGCGGCCTCAGGCGGCTCGGGCAATGCCAGATTCTGCATTGACCTTCTGGCGTTCCCGCAGCCCGATGTCAGTCTGTCCATTCACTACGAGAGGCGTGGCGCGTCCCCGCCCGACGACGCCTCGCTGCAAGACCTCATGCAGTTCGCAAAGGCAATCCAAACTGGCCCCAAGCAGTCTTCCTAACCTCAACTGCTAGCGCCTGCCCATCTCCCGGACACAGTCCAGATAGTACAGGGCGTTCTCCAGGGGCACGTTCGGTGGGATGTGATTGCCCACAGCAATGAAATACCCGGGGCAGGCGCGCCCGGCGTCGCAGCAGCGCTTCACCTCCGCGCGTATCTCGTCTTTCCGACCGAAGGTTAGGATGCGCGTGTCAACATTGCCGATGATGACTTTCGTCTGCCCGAAACGCTCCACGGCAACCTCGAGGCTGGTGAGTGGCTCGAAGATGAAGCCATCGGCGCCAGCGGCGGCGAGGTCGTCGAGGAACTCGGTAAAGTTGCCGTCGGAGCAGAAGAGCACGACTTTGCCAGCATCATGGAGGATGTCCCACAGGCGCTTGTAGCGAGGAAAGACATGCTGGCGATACCAGGCTGGCCGGAAGATGGCTCCCTGTGACCAAACCATGTCGTCATGGCAGATGAAGAAACGAGCACTCGTCCTCGCCCAAGCGCGAAAGTGGTGCTCGCTCAGGCGGCAGATGCCCTCGAGCACGCGGTCGAATCCCTCCGGGTCGCTGCCCACCGCCTGAAGGAACATGTCCCAACCGAAAGCCTGGATGCAGCCCGAGATGAGCGTCTTGTAGTAGCCGCCCGGGAACACCAACTCAGCGTACAGGGCCTGCGCTGTCTGGTAGCGCCGCTCATAGTAGCGCACAAGGGCATCGAAATCCGGCAGGCCGTACTCCTCGACGGCGTCGAAGCTCAGCACTTCCTCGACAGAGTGAAAGGGGCACACGACTGCATCCCGTCGGTCCGAGCCATCTTCCAGCCATTCAGCATGGCCCATATCCGTCACCCGGCCACGCTGGGCCCAATCTACAGGGCCATCGTCGCTGTTCCAGAGGAAGTCGTAGTCAGCAGCGATGTAGAAGCGCCGCCAGGCCTCATCGCGCTCCTCCGGCCTGGCCGGATCCAGTCCGGTGAGGTGGCGCACCAGTTCGTAGTGCGAGACGTATTCCGTGTGCGGAATCGTGTCCGGCATCTCCAGGTTGAGAGCAGCCAGCCCGCGAGCGTAGGACATTCGCCGCCTCTAGTAGGTGCCGTATTGGCGCACGAGGCGCAGCACGTTCTGGTACTGCTGGAAACTTATGTCCTTGGGAATGGAGTGGTCTGAATGGTAGATGTAGCCGCCGCCCTGCTTGGCCACTGGGATCTTGCGCCTGATCTCTTCCTCTATGGCTTGCGGGTCGCTCATGGCACGAACGTCAATGCCACCCATGAAGGCCAGGTCCTTGCCATATTGCCGCTTCAGTTCGACCAGGTCCATGCCCGCCTTGACCTCGAGCGGCTGCAGGCAGCGCAGGCCTTCATCGAGGAAATAGGGGATCAGCGCCTTGACGTTGCCGCAGCTGTGCAGGAACACAGGCAGCCCACGGTCGTTGAAGAAGCTGAACACGCGCTTGAACACGGGATGCAGTTGCTGCTCGTAGTGCTTCGGCGAGAAGAGCAAGCCGTTGCGGTAACCGAGGTCGCAGTACATGAAGGCCCCGTCGAACTGGAAACCGCCTTCGACCATGATGTCGTACATGGCCAGGGTAAGGTCGGCGTCCGTCTCATACATGTCGCGCACCCAGTCCGGCTCCTCCACGATCGCCATGAGCAGGCGCTCGCTGGCAACGTAGGATTGCATCTTGTCGTAGCCAATAGCGGCGCTGAAGCAGACGAACTTACCGTCAGCGCGCGCCTTCCGGCAGCCCTCCAGGCCGGCATACCAGGCTGGGCGCTCATGCTCCTCCCGTGGGCGTTCATAGGCACCGGCGGCGTACTCCAGGCCCTCGCCGGTCCAATCTACCCGTTCCTTGCTGGGCTGTAGCCTCGGCTTGAGCTTCTCCCAGTCTGCCCGGCTCTTGCAGGGGTAGTCAATGATCTCGGGCGTAGTGGAGAAGTCCTTGTGGTTGCGGCGCACGCCACCGCAACTTGTGGTCTCGACAACGTACTCGTCCGTCTCCTCGAGCACGCGCACCGGGAACATCGGCGTCGTGTCGGGGCCGAAGGAGACCATCTCGAAGCCGAAGTACTCCTCAGGAGCGATATCCGTGGGCAGGCCCTCCCGCCACCAGCGCTCGATCGTCGCACCCCAGGGCGAGTCCGTGATGGGGATGCGGTCCGCTTCCTGGAAATTCAGTGCCTTCAACATTCGCTCGCGCGATGTCATGATCCTCGCCTCCTGCCATTGCCAGCCCCTGCAGAATGGCCGTATTGTGAGGCGGGAGCTGGGTCGGTGTCAACGGCGGCATGACTTAGCTGGGAAACTCACGCCCAGCAGTGCCGATAGCGCCGCGATGATGGCAACTCGGCGAATGACCTACGCTGCCCTTGCCAGCGGCGCTTGGCGCCAGAGAGGCATCGCTCACCCTTCGCATGGCGAGCCCTCGACGGCATCCGGCACGGGCACAGCCTGGACAGGATCGCTTGCAGATACGCCGAGGCGACATCTGGCCGGTGCCTCCCCGAGCCCGGTCTGACGTCCTCGCATACCGCTTGCAGTCCCATGGCACGGCATTTACTATGGTCGGCGCCGTCAAGGCGGACTACAGGGAGGAGCAGCAGCGGCTGCCCAAGTGCGGTCGAGGTATGAGTAGCGGCGCCAACTCCGCCAGAATCGTCTTCATGGGTTCACCCGCGTTCGCGGTGCCATCGCTGCGGGCGCTTGCGAGCAGCTTCGACGTCATCACCGTCGTCACGCAACCGGACCGTCCCGCTGGTCGTGGTCGTCGCCTGAGCGCCTCAGCGGTGAAGCTAGCGGCGCTCGAGCTAGGCTTGCCGCTCTGGCAGCCGGAAAGCCTGCGCAGCCGTCAGGCAATCGAGCACCTGCGCTCCCTGCGACCTGACTGTGTCGTAGTGGCCGCCTATGGCGAGATCTTGCGGCCACAGGTGCTCGGCCTCGCTCCCAGAGGCTTCCTGAACGTGCATGCCTCGCTGCTCCCCAGATACCGCGGCGCATCGCCGATTGCGGCGGCCATCCTCGCCGGAGATAACGAGACAGGCGTGACCATCATGTTGCTCGACGCCGGCATGGACACAGGGCCAATCCTGGCCCAGGCGCGCCTGGCCATCGCTCAGGACGACACTCGCGGCACACTCGAGGCCAAACTGGCCGGCCTCGGCGCCGACCTGCTGCTACAGACGCTCCCCGCCTGGCTCGATGGAACGATCACACCGCAACCGCAGGACGAAAGCCAGGCCACTGTCACCCGGCCGCTGACACGCGACGACGGGCGCATTCGCTGGACCGACGCGGCTGCCTACATCGAACGCCAGTGCCGCGCCATGGATCCCTGGCCGGGTGCCTTCACCTTCTGGGAAGGGAAGCTCATCAAGGTCTGGCGCGGCAGCGTACTGCCCTTCAGCGGCGAGGCCGCCCCAGGCACAGTCCTGCCCGGCCCTGACGGCCCGGCGGTCGCCACGGGCTGCGGGCTCCTGCAGTTGCTCCTGATCCAGCCAGAGGGCAAGCCGCCCATGGCGGCCGGGGATTTCGCTCGAGGGCGGCCGAGTTTCATCGGGGCCTCGCTGCAATGAGCGACAGTGGCAGCAGGCCCTGTTCCCGTAGCGGCTGAACGAAAGCCACTCACGGAGACCAAGCCGTGCCGCGGCGAACAGAGGCTGACATCTAGCGATCGCTAGCAACTTTGGAGGTGTATGATGGCGAGGCTCTTTGGGCGCGACTACACGCGTGCGGAACTGATGCGCAAAGTGGGTGCAACCTCGCAGCTAGGCGGGGTAAGGCTTGCCGAGTTGAGCGAGGGGCGGGCCAAAGGCGTCAGCGTGGTGGATTTCAACCTGGGCAACGGCTTCCAGTTCACCGTCGTGCCGGATCGCGCTCTGGACGTCTACGCCGCCAGCTACCAGGGCATGTCGCTCTGCTGGCACTCGGCAGCGGGCATGGCTGCGCCCACCTACTACGAGCCGGAAGGCCTGGGCTGGCTGCGGACTTTCGCCGGCGGCCTGATCGTGACCTGCGGCCTGTCCTACGTCGGCGCGCCGACGCTGGATGAGGGCGAAGCCCTGGGCCTGCATGGCCGCGTCGCCAACCTACCCGCCAGCAGCGTGTGCGCCACCGGCCAATGGGAAGGCGATGAGTATGTCATGTCTGTCTCGGGTGAGGTGCGCGAAGCCCTGGTTTTCGGCGCCAAGCTCAGCCTGAAGCGGCGCATCTGGGCTCGCCTCGGTGAACGCCGCTTCTTCCTCGAGGACACAGTTCGCAATGAGGGCTACGAAGTGGCGCCACTGCAACTCCTCTACCACACCAACCTGGGCTTCCCCTTGTTGGACGATGGCTCCTTCCTGCTCACCGCCTCCGAAGTGAAGCCAAGAGATGCCGAGGCAGCCAAGGGCCTGGCTGAATGCCAATCGTTCAGCGGGCCTATCCACGGGTACGCCGAGCAGGTCTTCTACCACGACATGCGGCCGGGCGCCGACGGCTATGTGCGGGCGGCTCTTGTCAACCCCAGCCTCTGGCATGGCCAGCCCATGGCCTATTACCTGAGATACCGCAAGGAGCAACTGCCGCGCTTCGTCGAATGGAAGATGATGGGCGAGGGCGATTACGTCGTGGGTATGGAACCGAGCAACTGCGGCGTCGAGGGGCGTAATGTGGACAGGGCAAGCGGCAGTCTACAATTCCTCCAGCCAGGCGAGGAGCGCGAGTTCCGCCTCGAGGTTGGCATCCTCGTCGGCGAGGAGGAGTACGAGCAGTTCCGCCAGGCGCTGCCGCAATAGGATCGCGGGCCTCTCTCAGGAATGCCGTACGGCTATGCCTGTCCGGCATTCCTGAGAGGTAACGAAACCCACGCCATAGCGAGCGACACTCGGCCTGCTAACTTGCGCTTCGCTCACGGCGCTATGGTCACGGGCAATCCCGTCCGCGCCGATTGCTTCACGGCCAGGCCCAACTCCAGCGCCCGCTTGCCGTCCTCGCCGCTGGCACGAGGCTGCTCCTCACCGCGGACGCAGGCCAGGAAGTGAGCCATCTGCTGTGGCCAGCCCGAGGCATCGGCCCACCAGCGCTCCTCGATGCTCGCGCTATCGCGATGCATCAGCCGCAAGGTTGTGGGGTTGTCGAACGGGCCGCATATCTCCACGTTTGCCCTGTGGTAGTTCAGGACCCAGCGCTCGCTCTGGTCATAACCCCAGATCCCACCGTACCCCGCCGCCAGCGTCACGATGGCCCCGCTGCGGAAGCGCAGCGTGCAGGCCGCCGACGCCAGTTCGCCGCGGTCGGGCGCCAGAGCGTTGCTGCCCTCGGCATAGACGCGCTCCACATCGCCAAACAGGAAACGCAGCATGTCGAAGGCGTGGGCTGTGTTCTCGATCAGGGGCCCGCCGCCGTCCTTCCCATCCCAGAACCAGGCCTTGTCTACCGGGCCCAGCTGATAGCGAACCTGCCCGATGAACGCCTCCCCCCATTCCTCCTGCTTTGCCTTGAGCAAACGGAACGGAGGCGACGATCGCTTCTTGTAGCCGAGCAAGAGCGTCACGCCGGCACGCCGGCAAGCAGCGATCATGTCGTCGCATTCTTCCAGGCTGGGCGCCATTGGCTTTTCGCAGAGCACGTGCAAACCACGCTCTGCCGCCGCCAGAACCAGGTCGTGGTGCCAGCGTGGCGGGGTGCAGATGCTCACCGCATCAAGCTGCTCCTCGGACATCATATCCAGCCCATTCTGATAGGGCCGCAGGCCATAGCGCCTCGCCACATGCTCCGCCCGCTCTGGCAGCACATCGGCCACAGCGACCAGGCGCACGCCCTCCAGGCGGGCGTATTCCTCCAGGTGCTTCTCGCCGATACCCAAGCCGATAACACCCACTCGAACCTCAGCGTTCATGCCAAATGCCTCCTCTGGCGAAGGCCAGCCTAAGCACGATGGACACGGACCGTGCGATCCGTGCCCATCCCTGCTCTCATCTGTGGTTGCAAGCGCCCTACTGCGTACGTGCGAGCAGGCGCTCTATCTCCTGGGCAATTACAGCTTCATCCAGCTTTCGGAACAGCGGCCTCGGCTCCCGCAAGGCCTGTCCGGCGGGAAGAGAGACCGGATGCCACCTGTCCTCCGGCGCCGGCGGCTCATAGCGCAGGGCGTAGTGCTTGCGCTGCTCCTCAGCGATCTCCTGTACATATTGGCGGCCCATAAGGTCGTCGTCATACCCGAGCATGTGATGGACCGCCTGCGACGAGAAAGGCAGGAAGGGGTAGAACAGCGTCTTCAGGCAGTTGATCACCTGCAGCATGACGTAGCAGGTGGTGGCCGCCGCCGCCCTATCCCGTTTGATCTGGAACCAGGGCGCCTTCACATCAATATAGCGATTGGCCTCGCGCGCCACCTCCATTGCCTCGGCGATAGCGGCGCGGAAATGACACAGGCCTATGGCCTCACCGACGGTGGCGAAGGCGCTTTCGGCCCGGGCGATGATCGCCCTATCCTGGTCATCCAGCGGCCCCGGTTGCGGCACTTGCTTCTCGAAATTCCGGTAGGTGAAGGTGAGGATGCGGTTGACCAGGTTGCCGTAGGTGGCGACCAACTCATCGTTGTTCCGGCGGACGAACTCCTCCCAGGTGAAGTCGCTGTCGCTCCGCTCCGGCATGTTGATGGACAACATGTAGCGCAGAGGGTCGGGATCGTAGCGCTCCAGTACGTCCAGCAACTCGATCATCCAGTTGCGGCTCTTGGATAGCTGCCGCCCCTGCACCCGGAGGAACTCATTCGCAGGGACATCGTAGGGCAGGTTCAGGCCGCCATAGCCGATGAGCATCCCGGGCCAGATGATCGTGTGGAACGGGATGTTGTCCTTGGCGAGGAAGTAGTAGTGGTGAACCGTCTCATCCTGCCACCACTCGCGCCAGGCATCGGGCCTGCCTACCAGGCTGGCCCATTCCTTCGCTGCCGAAAGGTAGCCGATGACGGCGTCGAACCAGACGTAGATACGTTTGCTTTCGAACCCGGGCAGCGGCACGGGGACGCCCCAGTCAATGTCGCGCGTGATCGGGCGGCCGCGCAATTCGCCACTCTCCAGCATCTGGCGGGTGAAGTTCATCACGTTGGGCCGCCAGTGCTCCTTGTCCTCGTTGATCCATTCCAGGAGCGGCCCATTGAGTTTGCCCAGATCGAGGAAAAAGTGCTCCGTCTCCCGGGCGACCGGCGTGGCCCCGCAATTCTTGCAGCGAGGGTTGATCAGTTCTGTGGCCTCGTACGTATGCCCGCATTCATCACACTGGTCCCCACGAGCCTGATCGTAGTGGCAATACGGGCATTCCCCCTCGACATAGCGATCGGCCAGGAACTTCTGGCAGTTCGGGCAGTACAAGCTGAGCATCGTGTCTTTGTAGATATACCCATGGTCGAGCAGGGTGAGGAAGACGTCCTGCGTCACTCGCCAATGGTTCTCGGTGTCAGTCTCTGTGAAGAGATCAAAGCTGACGCCAAGCGCCTGGAAGGAACGCAGAAAGTTGGCGTGGTATATGTCTACCACTTGCCTGGGCGTGAGGCCGTCCTTCTCAGCGCGCACCGTGATCGGTGTGCCGTGAGTGTCGCTGCCAGAGAGCAGCAATACCTCGCGCCCCCGAGCTCGCTGAAAACGAGCGAAGATGTCGCAAGGCAAGTAAGCACCGGCCACATGGCCGAGGTGCAGGTTGCCATTCGCGTAAGGCCAGGCGACGAAAACCATTACCTTATTATTCATCAGCAATCCCCTCCTCTAGTGTGATCGGGCCAACTGGGCGTGCGCGCTCAGAGTATTGGGGGCAGGGCCCCCATATTGCCCTTGGCGGCGGGCAGGAGCCGTCGCGCCAGAGGAAGCGGGATGTAGAAAGCCAGTTGCACCTGTTTGACTCCCTGGAGCCAATTCAGTTGATTCTAGCACCGTTGCACTCGCTGGACTAGCGCCCGCATTCACTCGCCTTGAGTACCGGCACCTCAGCACCTCACCCGTCCGCTCAGGTCGGCGAAACACCGGCTGGGGGATCAGCCGCCGCCCTGGTAAGCCAGCCGCTCCGGTAAGAGCACATAGTCGCCGTGCCCGTCCGAGCCAGATACAGGTAGCCTGAGGCCCGTCTCGCCCTGGTACAGGCCAAGGCGCAGTTCGTAGTTCCCTGCGCGCGCCGCTGGCGGAAACTCCAGGCGGTATTGATCCACGATCAGTTCGCCCACCTGCCACTGGTTGGTCGGGTAGGTGCCCTGCACGGGCGGGTTGTCCTGCTGGGCGCGGATCTGCCCATCGCTGCCGACCAGATGCACGAAGACCTTGTAGGGGATTGCCGAAGGTCCGGCGCTCTGCCAGACGAGCGTGAGGCGCAGAGTGCGAGCGTCTGCCCAAACGACACGGTACCCTGCCAGAGCCGCCGTCCAGCCAGAACCTGGTTCGGGTCCGAAGCGGGCGTCCACCTGGCTGAGTTCGGGCATGAGCGTCCTCAGCGTGACGAACGACTCGAGCCTCAGTCCACGCAGGTGGAGATCAACGGCGCGTTCGGCGTGGCGCTCTAGCCATTGTTGCACAACCGCCTGCCCGTCCCATTCCGGCCTGGGCATTGGCATCAGCCACAGCCTGCTGTAGCGACCAGCCAGGTCGGCCACCTCCGCCTCAGCGGCAGCGGTCGGCATGCCGGCCTGGGAGGGCAGCAGGTATATGGGTAGCCGGCTGGCGTTGTAGTACATGGCAGCCGGCTCAGGCAGGTTGTAGATCAGCGCATCACCGGGCAGCGCCTGAGACTGGACCACGGCCATGGCTTGCCGCCAGCCCGGGCTCTTGTAGGTTCGCTGGTCCCAGTAGTAGTGCCCAAGGGCAACGGCTGAGGGGCCTAGCAGCAGAGCCAGCGCCAGAGCCTGCAGCGCCGGCCGCCCTCGGAGCCGGGCCAGGCCATAGCCCAGCAGGGCCAGGTACACCGGCAAGGCAAAGACGGTGAATTTGTCGTCGAACATTGGGCGGCGCAGTGATCCAATCCAGAACACGGCCAGCGGCGCCGCGAGCAGCATCGCCGCTTCGCCAACTGCAGCCAGCGACGCTTCGCCCCTGGGCAGCCACCTGGCAGGCAGGACCGCCACTATCAGCAGCAACAGGAAGCCCAGCAGCAGCCAGTTCTGCCCAGGCCAGCCTGCCATGCCCAGGCTGTAAGCTCGGAAGATCCGCGAAAGCATGTCCCACGGCGTCACCGGCCTGGCCCAGCCCAGGTCGTAGCCCAGAAACGGGCCGATTGCCGGCACCAGCCAGGGGCTGATGATCAGGATGGCGACGACCTGAGCGGCACACCAGCGCCAAAACTCATGGCTACCGAGCTTCCGGCGGGCCAGACGCACAAGCGCGAGGAGGTTCACGGCGCCCCAGGCGAAACACGAGAAGTAGTGCATGAGCAGGGCCAACGCCGTGGTCAGCACGTAGGGGACGAGTTCGCGCCGGCGCCCTGTCCTCAAACTGCGCGCTCCCAGCCACATGATGGCCGCGGAGGCACAGGCCAGGCCACTATAGAAATGACCGTCCTGGCTCCACCAGATCAGATAGGGGCTGAGCGCTGCCAGAAGCGCCGCCCGCAGCCCGGCTTTCTCTCCAAGAAGCTCTGCCGCCAGCCGGAAGCAGAGCGGAACCAGCAACACGCCTGGCACCACTCCGTAGAGCAGCCGGTACGAAAACTCGCTTGCGCCAGCAAGGAGCAGCCAGTAGTGCAGCGACACATGATGCAAAGGCGGGTAGACCTGGCAACACAGGTCCTGGTGTATCACCTCGCCCGGACTCTGGGCAGCATAGAGAACATCGAATGCCTCGTCGCCGCGCAATTCGACATAGGCCAGGTGATACAGGCGTAGGGCGAAGGCCAGCAGCACAAGCAGCAACAAGGCCAGACGAACACGCATGGCCTCCCTTGCTGCCTCCCTGTTCAAGGGCGCTGCCTCCGACTACTCGGCAAGACCGTGCTCCGCAAGATGGAGCTCGGCAAGATCGTGCCGAGCACCGCGCCAGCCAACGAAAGAAGCGAGACAAGCGAGATAGCGGCGCCAACGGGCCAGGTCCAGGGCCGGTAGACCAGGAGCACTGTGTGCTCCCCAGCCGGCAGTGGCACGGCTCTGAGGACATAGTCGGCCGTCAGCACCTGGGCCGGCTTGCCGTCCACAAAGGCCCGCCAACCGGGGTAGTTGACCTCGCTCAGCACGAGCAAAGATGGCGAGACCGAGACCGTCCGCACTTCGATCTGTTCCGGCTGCCAGGAAGTGACACTCACGCTGTCGCTCTCGCTGCCAGGCTCGAGCAGCAAAGGCGGAGTCCGCTCGACCACAGCCTGCTTGCCTATGTCGAAGTCACCCGAGGCAATGCGGGCCAGAGCTTGATCCGGGCCGACCGGATCGGCCTCGTGCACGAGCCAGGCGCGCTGGCCACGTTGTTCCAGGCGATGCACGTAAGTGATCTCGCCGTTGGCCGCCGCCTCCTGATACACGATCGTTGATGGCACCGGCAGCCGCTTTGCCCACGTGACCACATAGGCCACGTTCAGCAAGGGCCAGAGCTTCTCCTTCGGCAGCGAATGCGCCAGGGCGTCATAGCGGGCCAGCCGCAAAGGGCTCGCGCCCCATGTGTCCTGAAGCCCGAACTGCACGCCGTAGTTGCCGTCGAGCCGGAATTCGTTGTAAACGCGGTAAAGCTGGCCGGGGTGCATGGCGGCGTCGGCCTTGATGGCGGCCACAGTGGCTGGCACGGCCTGGTTGGCTTCCGGCGGCTGGGCCGCAAGATTGTGCCGCCAGCCGACTGTAAACAGGTCGAACAGCAACAGGGCGATGGCCAGCCCGGCGAAGCCCGCGGCCGAAGCCTGTCCGGACCCCTGCCAGCGCAGCAAAGCCCAGCCAAAGAACGCCAGTATGCTGGCGTACACCGCCGAGGCAAGCAGCCAGTAGAAGGGACTGTTGGGCTGCCAGCCGTCCTTCAGCAGGCCAAGGAAGAACAGAGCCACAGCGGCGAGCAGCAGCCAGAGCAGCCACCTGGCCCCACGGGCGAAACTCTGCTTCTTCGCCTGTGACACTTCCTTGGCCATGAGCGCCTGGGCACCATAGCCCACCAGCAGGCTGAGCGGGAACACCACCAGCAACAGATCCCTTTCCTGATTGCGGAACAGCCGCCACCCCGGGACGAACAGGTAGAACAGGCTGTGTACAAAGGCCTCGTTACCGAAAGAGAGCAGCAGCGCCACCAGAGCCACAAACGTCCAGAAGCGCACCTCGCGCACAGGGCGCAACAAGAGTGCCGCCCCGATCAGCAGCAATGGCAGGATGCCGAGGTAGAGTGGTGAGTCGCCGCTGACCGAGCCAGGCAGGAGCACCTGAACGACATCCGTGATCGGCAGGCCCGAGGACATCTGGTCGTAGTTGCTGCTCGCCCGCACTGAGGCCAGCATATACTCGGCCGCGGGCAGCAGTTGCACCGCCGCGATCGCCAGAGCCAGCGCGACCACCAGGGCGATCATAGCCAGGCCGGACCAGCGCGGCCGGCGCCACAAGCCATAGGCAATGCCGGCGTAGCCGACGAGCATCACCGTCTGTGGGTGCCCCGCCAGCGCGGACATGCCCAAGGCCAACCCTGCCAGCAACGTCCAGCGGTTGAGCCAGCGGCGCTCGCAGGCGGCCAGGTCAAGGCAGAGCAGCAGCAGCGGCAGCCACACGGCCGACTCCAAGATCGCCAGCTGCTGCACCGGGAAAGAAGTCAGGTAGCTACTGAAGGCGAAAGTGAGTGCGGCGAGGAGAGCCACGCTCGTCCGGCCGAAGAGACGCCGTCCAAGCAGAAACATGAACAGCCCAGCCAAGGCCAGGTGCAAAGCTGCTTCCGCCTCCAAGGCCAGGTAAGGGAACCCCCAGGGAGAGGAGATTACGATGGTCAGCAACCGCGGCGGGTAGAAGGCGGCTGATTGCACGTCCGCGAGGAACGGGAAGCCGCTGTAGGCACCCGGGCACCACAACGGCACCTGCCCAGCCAGCAGGCGCTCCGCCTGGTAGTGGGCGAAGGCGTAGAACTGGACAGCGAAGTCACCGTGCGGGATGGAACCACGATCCAGCAGGTTGGGCGTGAACAGGCGCCAGTAGAAAAGCAGAGGTAGGAGCAGGAGCGCCGAGATGCTGGCCCACAGGGCGAGCGGCCAACGGGCGGCACTCTCTCGGCTGCCTGGCCGGGTCTCCTGCTCTTCCTGCCGCACGCTCACGACTGCAACCTACCCCTCTCCGAGCCTTGGGCCGTGATGGACGGCTTCGGCAGCCGGCGCTCCCGCTTAAGCGTCACCAACGAGGTCGCCGCCGGCCATCACGTAACGCACCAGGGCCCGCGACAGGCCCGTCTCACGCCGGATCTGCTGATAGGAGAGGCCGGCCGCCATCAGCGCCTCCACCCGTTCCTGCTGTGCCCGCCAATGCGGATGGCGCTGGCGCAGCCTTTGTTCGTCCACGACCAGCCTGAATGCGCCCTCGCGCACGGCCGCCGCCAACTCGCTCTCGTTCGCCACCGGCCTGTCGAGCAGGATAGCATAAGCGCCCAGCCCCGCCACCTGATGCGCATCCGAGCATGCCACCTGGTGAGCCTCGGGCCAGAGCCTGGCCAACAGCGGCGCCTGATGCCGGGCGTATGCGGGCATGTTCAGGCTCATCACCTCGTATGCGTCCGGCGGCGTCGCCAGCAGCTCGGCCGGTATACTGCTGCGCATCCGGAACGGGTGCGCCAAAATGGCAACGCCGCCCGCCCGGTGCACACGATTGATGATCTCGTCCGGCCGCATGCCCATCACAGCGACGTCTGGATCGCTGACTCCCAGGACAAGGATGTCGGCACGGCCGCGGTCGCAGGTCACCTCCATGCCCCGGAAGATGCGGATGCGGGGGAAGGAGGCGCGCAGCAATTGCAGCTCAGATAGGGGCCAGATGGTGTGGTGCTCTGTGATGACCACGGCGTCCAGCCCGGCGGCGGTCGCACCCGCCAGCATCTCCTGAGGCGTAGCCTTGCCACAGGACGAATAACGGCTCGTGTGTAGATGGAGGTCTATAAGCATCGGCACCTTTGTATACAAGAAATCTCGCCAGTTCTGGCTAGGAACCGCTCACCGACTGGCCCCCGGCCAGCCTCGCCAGTAACTCCCCCGCAGCATGCGGCGAGAGAGCCGCCCGGCGCTGCCCCTGGGGCACTCCCCGGCCTACGAGCAGGACAAAACCCCCTTGAGCGGGCACGGCGCGCGGCAAAGGCTCTTCGCCAGAAACAAAAGCATAGCCAGGCGGTGCCACCAGGCGCCGGCCGGACCCGCCCGGGCCTGCGGCCTCCTGCACCTGAACCCAAGCGGCACCGCCCGGCCAGGTGGCACTCGGCGCGACCTCCGCCGCTGCCCGCCCCGGCAGGACGCGCACCAATCCGCGAATCTGCCCGGGATCCAGGTTAGCATAGACCGCTTCCGCGCTGCAGGTTGAGACCAGGCCCACCGCCCAGGCGCTTAGGTCAACCTGAAGCAAACAGCGGCTGAAGGCAGCATCGAGCCCCATCAGCGCCTGGCGCCAATCACTGGCCGAGCGTAGGGCGCCCTGGGTGGAGTAGTTGGGCTGGCGGCTATCAACCAGCATGCCATCCACGGCCAGGCTGAGCAAGGCATCGCAAGGCAGAAGCACAGCCTCCGCACTATCCGGTTGCGCGGCCAGCGCTGCCGCAGCCTCCCCCAAGGACCGAAGGCTCGCCAGGCAAGCTTCCGCTTCGTCCCGCTGAGCTACTGCTTCACAGGCGCTGGCGGCCACACCAGTCCCCAGGTCCCAACGCTGGCAGGCCATCGGCTCCACTTCCCACCGCCAGCCGGCAAGCAGTTCGTGGCCAGTCTCCGCGAGGCTGTAGTAGTGGCCCGCCTCAGGCACCACATCTTCGATCAACAGGCCGCTCTCCAGCACCGCGGCCAGGCCAGGCATTGTCCCGTCGCGGGTGGAGACGAGCAAATCGGCAGAGCTTAGCCCGGGTACGATAAACAGCGCCAGGCGCGGCCCTGACTCTTCAGGCGATGGGAACGGCGCTGCTTCGGCCAAGGGAGCGGCTTGCTCGGGCAAGCAGCCAGCGGCGGGCATTGCCAGAGCCGCCGCCGCGAGGCTGCGCAGAAAGCGCCGGCGCGCAGGGCCGTCAGCCATCAGCCTTCCAGAGCGGCGTGCAGCAAGGCCAGCACTTCGGCGTGCACCTTAGGGCTGGAGGCCAGCACCTCGGGACCGCCGAACTGCCAGTCTCGACCCTGCCAGTCTGTCATCGTGCCACCGGCTTCCTTGAGCACGAGCGCCCCGGCAGCCGTGTCCCACGGAGAGAGAAGCGGATGCATGTAGACGTCCATGCGCCCACTGGCGATGTAGCAGAGAGATAGAGCCGCCGAGCCAATGGTGCGCAGGGTAGCGCAGCGGGGCACAATGTCCAGGCTCAGATCCAGGTTGCGGCGCATGGCCTGGGCGCCGTAGGGCGAGCCCAACCCGAAGACAGTCTCCTCCAGCGTCGCGGTATCGGCAACCCGGATCGGCTGTTCATCCAGCCAGGCGCCAAGCCCACGAATTGCCGTGAAAAGCTCGTCTCGTGATGGGTCATAGACCGCGCCGACGAGCAGTTGCTTGCCCAGCACCAGAGCCACTGATACCGAGAAGAAGGGGAGCCCGCGGTAGTAGTTGGTCGTGCCATCAACCGGGTCAACCACCCAGCTGAAACCCTGCCCGTCCGAACCGTCGCCGGCGCGGTTGCCCTCTTCAGAGAGGATATCGTGCCCGGGAAATGCGGCGCTAATCGTGCTCATCACCGCCTCTTGCGCTGCCAGGTCGCCGCTCGTGACCAGGTCGCGCGGCCCTTTGTGCCGCATGTCCAGTGGCCGTAGGCGCGCTTCCAGCGCTGCTTGCCCTCCGGAACGGGCAGCAGCAGCCGCCACTTGGGCGGCCGAACGTAGAAAAGCGGCATCACACGCGATTGCAGAGGCAGAAGTCATCGCACCGTCACCCCGTAACCTTATTCGCCCTGGTCTTGCCTGGCGGCCTGGAAGCCGGGTTTTGGGCACCTGGCCGACCCGTGCTATAATTGTTGTTTGTGAGCCCTTTAGCAAGTGTGGAGGATTAGCCATGCCGGTGTATGTTTACAGGTGTGACGCCTGCGGCGCAACGTTCGAGCGCAAGCAAAGTGTCACCGAAGGACCACTGACCGATTGCCCCGAGTGCGACGGTCATGTGCGACGGGTAATCCAGCCCATCGGCATCGTCTTCAAGGGTTCTGGGTTCTATGTCACCGATCACCGCTCGCACTCGTCCACCACCGAATCGGCGAGCAGTTCAAGCAGCAGCGATACGGCGAGCAAGGCTGGAAACGGTCACTCCGAAAGCAAGAGCGACAGCAAGCCCTAAGGCTGACGCCTGCATAATCCCCGGCGCGAATTCGAAGGGCCCACGACGGATGGTCGTGGGCCCTTGTCGTGGCCAGGCGCCTTGCTGGCATCCAGCCTAAAGCTGGAAACGCCCCGTGGCCGGCACAACCTTGTAGCCGAAATCGGTGACATACTCCTTCAGCTTCTGGATCATCTTGGGCCAGGCCTCATTGTCCAGCGCCGCGTCCATCTCTTCCTGCGAATCGGTCACCGCCCCGGTAAGTATTTGGGGCCCTTCACCGTAGACGGTGTACCAGGATTCAGTGAGCTGCAGGCCCAGCTTGTTGATCCCAGGCGCGAACTCCTTGAGCACGTACTCGAAGTAGTCTGCCTCTTTCCCTTGCCTGATATTCCAGCGCATCAACAGCTTCATCACTGCCTCACCTCCGGCGCTCTCAGCCAGCGCGGCACTCGAGGACTACCACTTTCGTCTCTTCCGGCAGTTGGCCCGCGCTGACGCTCAAGGAATCGCGGCGTTCCGCTTCCTTCACACCCATCTCCCCCAGGAACAATTGCACGGGGTCGAGCGGCAGCACCAGCCCGGGCAGCCCGTAGTGCATCGGCACGACCAGCCCCGGCTCGATCAGCCCGACCACCTCGGCAGCACGCTTGGCGTCCAACGTGAACTTGCCCCCGACCGGGATCAGCAACACGTCCACCTTGCCCATCTCTTCCACTTGTGTCTGCGTGGGCACGTGCCCCAGGTCCCCCAGGTGGCAGACCGTGATCTCGCCGAAGTCGAGAAGATATATGGTGTTGGGACCGCGCTCGGCGCCACCCTTGGCGTCATGCGCCATCTTGATGCCGGTGACGAACAGCCCCT
>DAOTVV010000033.1:0-6302 GCA_034436255.1 Anaerolineae bacterium | reverse complement strand
TCGCCCAGTTGGCCGGCGAGTTCGAAGGAAGAAGACCCAATGGCGATGACGTGCAGTTGCGGCAGGGCGTCAACAAGTATCTTCAGGCCCAGGCCGATGTGGGGCACGTTCTGGGCTTCGTCCACCGCCAGCAAGTCGTAGCCTTCGACGTAAGCCTGGAGCAGGCTGGCGTCCTGCGAGCCGAGCACGCTCTGGGTGTTGATGTCATCGCCCGAAACCAGCTTGTAACGGAGAGCGGTGCCGGCGAGGTAGGACCTGAGGAGAGTGGTCTTGCCTACCCTCCTTGGGCCATAGATGACGAGTACCTGGCCAGGGCGAACGTATCTATCGAAGGGCTCGAGGGCGCGCCTGATCATGGCCTATAGCGAGACCCGGGATGACAAATGCACAAATCTATGGAGCGTCACTCCATGAATTCAGGCGAATTTGTGGAGTGACGCTCCATAGGTTACGGATTACCTGTCCAGTTCACCGTCACGGAGGCCGAGGGGCAGTGGCGCCGGGCGGCGGCAGCTACTCTGCAACTCGATGTGGCGGCCTTCACGCGAGGCGTCCACGATCGAGTGCATCACGTCGAGGACGTGGTAGGCCAGTTCGCCGCTGGCGCGGTGCTGCCGGCCATAGCGCAGGGCGTAGGCCATATCCGCCACGCCCACCCCTCGATACTCGTGGCCGTAGCCGAAGAGCAGCGGTACCTCGCTCCAGGCCTCGGCAGCGGCCCGGCGCACAAGGATGCGGCCGCTGAAGTTGTTCGGGTCGGGGACGCACATCGAGCCCTCGGTGCCATAGATCTCGATGTTGGGCAGTTGCGAGGCCCAGACGTCGAAGCTGGTGATCAGCGTGCCTACAGCGCCCGTGCCGCCATCCGGCCCGGCGAAATCGAGCACGGCGGCGATATGGGTGGGTGCCTCCACCTTGATCACCTGGCCATACCTTGGCTGGCTGTGGATGACGCGCTCAGGGAAGCTGATCTGGGCTGAGCCGGTGACGCGGCGGACGGGGCCGATGAGGTTGGCCAGGGCGGTGACATAATAAGGGCCCATATCGAAGAGCGGCCCAGCGCCCTCCTTGTAGAAGAACTCCGGGTCCGGGTGCCAGTCCTCCGGGCCATGGCCGAGCATGAAGGCCGTGGCGGCGATGGGCCGGCCGATCCAGCCGTCGTCAATCAGTTTGCGGCAGGTCTGCAGGCCGGCGCCGAGGAAGGTGTCGGGCGCGCCGCCGACGAGCAGGCCTTTCTCCCTGGCGATGGCCAGCATCTGCTGCGCCTGCTCGCGCTTGCTGGCCAGGGGCTTCTCGTCGTAGACGGACTTGCCGGCGCTCAGGGCCGCCAGGGCCACCTCGCCATGAGCCCGCGGGACGGTTAGGTTCACCACGATCTCGATCTCGGGGTCGTCCAGGATTTCCTGCACTGAGCGGGCCTGGAGGCCGAACTCGGCGGCGCGCGCCTGTGCCCGCTCGGGCAACATATCGGCACAGGCTACCAGGTCCACGATGGGGAAAGTCTTGAGGTTGCGGCAGTAGTTGCCGCTGATGTTGCCGCAGCCAATGATGGCTACCTTTACTGGTTTGACGTCCATAAGTTGCTCCCTCGTTCCAGGAATTGCGCCGGCCGGCTGGCGCCAGCGCACTCCGCTCGTTTTGGTCTAGCGGAAACGGCTCTCGGATTGCCACATATCGGGGTTGCTGCCTATCTTCTCTTTCACCTCCTCGGTGACTGCGCTCAGTTCATCCAGCACTTCCGCGCCCAGGTCCAGTTCCGCTGCCTGGGCGTTGACGCGCAGTTGCGCCGGCGTGCGTGCCCCTGCCAGCACCGATGTGACCCCTGGGCGGGAGAGCAGCCAGGCGATGGCGACGTTGGTCATTGGCTCGAGCAGGCGGTCGGAGATGGCGCGGATGCGCGCCAGGGCGGCGAAGGTCTCGGCCTCGCAGCCTGGCTCGCCATGGCGGGCCATCGGCCGGGCGTCGGAGAACCAGCGAGTGCAGGAGCGCCCGGTTGGGACGTCCTCGGCGCAGGTATAGGCGCCGCTCAGGAGGCCCTGTGCCAGTGGGCTATAGCACAGGATGCCTGTGCTCGTCTCCAGGCACTTGGGCAGGATCTCGTACTCTATCGCCCGCCAGATCAGGCTGTAGGGCAACTGGTCCGTGACGACCGGGCCTAACTGCAGGGCGTCGCTCAGGTCGAGGATGCCGAAGTTGCAGACGCCGATGGCGCGCACTTTGCCGTCTTCCTGGAGGGACTGTAGAGCCTTCATCGTTTCATCCAAGGGGATGGTGCGGCTGGGCCAGTGAATCTGGTAGAGGTCTATGTAGTCCGTGTTCAGCCGTCGCAGGCTGGCCTCGCAGGCGGCGCGCAGGTCGGCAGGGCCAAGGTGGCTGGCGCTCACCTTGGTGGCGATCACGGCCTCTGGCCGCCGGCCAAGCAGAGCCCGGCCGAGGATGATTTCCGAATCGCCGTCTCCGTAGGCTTCTGCCGTATCGAAGAAGTTGATGCCCTCGTCCAGGGCAGCGCGGATCGTCTCGATCGAGTCATCCTCGGCGCGCTGGCCCCAGAAAGGCCCACCGCCGAATGAGTAGCATCCCAGGGCGATTACCGATACCTCAATGTCCGTCCTGCCAAGCTTGGTATAACGCACTTTGCTAACCCCCGCTTGCCGCGCTTGGGCCACGCTTTCAGCATCATGGCCAGGCAAACCTGGCGGCAAGTGTGCCGCTGCGATGGGCGCCTGTCAAAGAGCTGATCAGGAGGTTCCGTCCAGTGAAGCTGAGGGAACGGGGGTCGGCACCGCTGAACGCCGATCTACGCCGATAGAGCGAGCACCGCGGTCCTGATCCGCGTTCAGCGGCGCCCATTGGCGTTCGTGGTGTTCTTCGAGTTTTGACGGCTGGTCGGCTAAGGCTATAATTGGCTCTGGGCGATGAGGCTCGCCCATTGGCTCGGCTCGAGCGAAGCGCCGGCTGCTGCCGGCTGATGGCCTCTACCGCCGTGTGACGCATGTCCCGGCTGGTAGAGGCTTTTTGTCTCTCCGGGTGCATCGCACGGCAAGTCTCGCCCGGCATCCCACTCACTGTGCCGGTGCGATCACACTGGAGGGTTACGCGTGCAGAATCTGGCCGTCGCCACCATAGCCGGGGCTTTGATCCTCATAGCCTCCATGGCCTCTGCTGAATTGGGGCTATCCGTTGCCATCGTGGAGATAGTGCTGGGCGTTATCGGTGGCAACTTCCTGGGGCTGCACACCACACCCTGGGTTGATTTCCTCGCCAGTTTCGCCAGCATTGTACTGACGTTCCTGGCTGGCGCTGAGGTGGACCCGGACCTGCTGCGTGAGAAGTGGAAGGAGAGCCTGCTTCTGGGAGGTGCCTCATTTCTGGCACCGTTCCTTGCCGCCATGGCCTTCGTCTACTACGTGCTGCGCTGGAGCAGTCCTGCGGCACAGATTGCCGGGGTCGCTCTCTCCACCACTTCCCTGGCTGTCGTCTATGCTGTGCTTGTCGAGACGGGGCTCACCAACACCCAGCTTGGTAAGTTGATCATGGCTTCCACCTTTGTCACCGACTTCGGGACTGCCCTTGCCCTCAGCCTGCTCTTCATCCGTCCGGGTCCGTTGCTTATCGTTTTCATCGTCGTGTCTGTAGTCGTTGTGCTTGGCATCCCAATGATCTCACCGTGGTTCTTCGCTCGCTATGGCGGCCGCGTGACTGAACCGGAAATGAAGCTCATCTTCGCTTCGCTCTTTCTGCTCATGTTGGTGGGCGAGGCCGGGAAGAGCCACGCCGTACTGCCTGCCTTCCTCTTCGGCCTGAGCATGGCGCGCCTGCTGGCGGCTAACCGCATGCAGCTACAGCGGCTGCGTGTGGTAGCTTTCGCCCTGCTCACGCCCTTCTTTTTTCTCAAGTCCGGCATGAATGTCTCTCTAGCAGCCGTCATTGCCAACCTGGGCTGGCTACTAGCACTGCTGGCGATCAAGTTGGTGGCGAAGTTTGCCGGCGTTTTCCCGCTGGCGCAGCGCTATGTCTCGGCCAACAAGTGGTACACGACCCTGTTGATGAGCACGGGGTTGACCTTCGGTACTATCTCATCCTTGTATGGTCTCAATGCCGGCATCCTGAACCAGGCCCAGTTCTCGGTGCTGGTGACGACCGTGATCGCCACGGCGGTCTTGCCGACCCTGATCGCCCAACGTTACTTCTCGCCTCAGCAGGAGCACGATCTCGGTGAGGCCATATCCGAGGCGCCCGTGGCTGAGGCACTCATGGTGGCCGCACCCGACGGGGACAGCGCCCGATAGTGGAGGGGAACATGTTCAAGCGCATACTCATCGCCTATAGCGGCTCAATTGCATCGGAACACGCACTGAAGTTGGCTTTCGAGCTGGCGCGGCTGAGCGGTGCCTCGCTTACGGCTCTGTCCGTGGAAGAGAAACTCCCAGCCTACGCTGCCTCGGTCGGTGAGGTCGAGGAAGCGAAGCTGCAGATGGATGCCTACTTCTCCAGGCTGCAGGAGGAAGCGCAGGTGCGTGCCCGCTCTGCCGGTGTGACCCTGGATACCATAGTGCTCGCTGGGCAAGCGGCACAGACCATAGTGCGCTACGCTGATGAAGAAGGTTTCGACCTGATTGTCGTGGGAGCCGATGGCGGACGCGGCCTGGGTGGCACCGCCGACCGGGTGGCCGAGCTTGCCCACTGCCCGGTTCTCATCGCCCGCAGCTCTCTGCTCGCCATCCAGGTACGGGACGTGATGAGCAAGGATGTCGCCGCGGTGCCGCCTGGCGCCCCTCTGGCGGAGTTGGTCGAGCTTCTGGTGGAGCGCCAACTGAAGGCTGTTCCTGTCGTGGAAGCGGGGAAGCTGGTGGGCATTGTCACCGGGGGCGATCTCCTGCAGCGCGCCGGGATGGGCTTGCGCTTGAGCCTGCAGCGGTCCCTGCCCCCTGAGATGGTGGCCGAGCTGGCGCAGAGCCTTGCTTCCGGAGGCAAGACGGCGGCCGACGTGATGAGCGCACCTGTGGTCAGCATACGGGAGAAGGCCCGAGTTGCTGAGGCAGTCAGGCTGATGACAGACAAGCGCCTGAAGCGCCTGCCGGTTGTTGATGAGCGCGGCGCCCTCGTAGGCATGGTGAGCCGCTTCGACGTACTGGCGGCTTTTGCCGGGCTGACTGGCACTGAAGCCACTCTCCCTGCCGCTGGGGTGACCCTACCAAGCACGGCGGGCGACCTCATGTTCCGCGAGGTACCCACTACCACGCCTGATGCTTCCGTCAGCGAGGTACTGCGAAAACTGGTATCCACGCCCCTGCGCCGGGTTGTTGTGGTGGATACCTCTCGCCATGTGCTCGGCATCATCATTGACTCCTCACTTCTGGCGCGGCTCCAGCACCAGGCAGAGCCAGGCACACTCCGGGCTTTCCTGAGCTTCCTTTCGCGTCCTTCGGACGTTGACTTCGATATCAGCGGCACGGCGGCCGACGTTATGGAGCGCCGTGTCTACATGGTGAGGCAGGATGCTCCGCTCTCCGAAGTGTTACAGATGATGTTGGCCAACCGAGTCAAGCGGCTGGTTGTCGTGGACAGCGAGCGCCGGCTTGTCGGTATGGTAGATCGCGACAGCCTGCTGCGCGCCATTAGCAGGGGTATCGCCAGCCGGTAGCTGTCCTGCCTCCGGCCGGGTGAGAGGGGGCCTGATTTGGCTTCGGCGCTGGAGCTCAGCAAGGGCGTGCCGGTGATCAGCCTCTCGGCGGTGGAGAGGTACCTGGCCGTCGCCCAGGTGCTGCTCGATCACGAGGATCTGCGCCAAAAGCCGCTGGCGCAGCATCTGGAGGAGGAGATATCGGCTTGCCGCCGACTTGTGCGCCAGGTTACGCGCCAACTGGGCCTGCGCCTGCGGTCAAGGGACATCAACCGCTTCCTGCGCCAGGACGTGGGCGAAGCGGCTCAGGCGCTCCGTAGCCTGGACCCCGAGATCCTGGCGGGCTACGGACGCCTTTCCACCGCTGCGGCGGCTTCGCTGCAGCAGTGGTTGGGGGGCATGCTTGAACTGATGGACTCGCTGCAAAGCCTGGCCTATGCCGAACATGAGGGTCCGCTCTCTCTGATGCCTACCAGGGAATGGGGCCTCGGTGCCATCGCGCTATCGGGCGACCAGGCGCTATTCGTGGGCGGAGTAGTGGAGCTAGTGCGGTTCCATCTCGCGAGTGCGCGGGCCTGGCTGCAGGTCGCCGCCTTTGACCTCAGTTCCACAATGGTGCAATCGTACTCCGCCGAGGCGTCAAAGGATATAGAGGCGTTGTGCTGCCAGGCCGATACTC
>DAOTVV010000032.1:0-27452 GCA_034436255.1 Anaerolineae bacterium | reverse complement strand
TAGGGTTCGAGCAGGACATTCCGTACGTGGTTGCGCTGGTCAAACTGGCGGAGGGCCCGCTGATCACGGCTGAACTCACCGATGTCGAGGAAAGTGACGTGAGCATCGGCATGCCAGTGGAAGCGGTTACACGCCGGTGGCGTGAGCACGGTCCGGACGGCCCCATCGTCTACGGCTACAAGTTCAGGCCACTCTTGCGTCCGGTCTCACCCGGTTGAGTTGTGGCATCGGTCCGTCGGCAGATGGTCGTGGCCAGACGGACAGGCCGCACCTCCTGCCCGAGATTGAACCGGTGAATCGGAGTCGTGGACTGTCTCTGGCGCTGTTTCCCCGGCGAGCTGAGCATGTGCTAGTCGAGACATTTGCCCGTGTTGCCGAGTACTCCAATTCCTGCACAAAGGCCTGACCGTTAGCCGGCCATTGCCGTGGACAAGGGCAGCAATGAATTGGTGGCGAGCGGCCGGCATCGGACGCCGGTTCACCCATTGGGGTCTCTGCACGAACCTCTTTGCGGAAGCAAGGTTTCGCTGCAGCAAGGTCATGGCCGGGCAGTGGGGGACTCGAGCCCAACTCACCATTTGCCAACGCGTCGTTCCCGAGCATGCTCTCCGCGCTAGAGGGTCGCCGTCCTGCGAGCATCTGGCCCTTGACACGAACTGCTGTTGCGGCTATTGGTAGCCGATGCCTGGATCGGCAGGCGACGCACTTGGGAGGGACGATGAACGATCGCGAGCGCTTCTTACGGACGATGACCTACCAGGATGTTGACCGAGTGCCTTTCTGGGACTTCGGTTTCTGGGATGAGACACTCACTGCCTGGCACGACCAAGGGCTGCCGGAGGACGTCTGGTTGGACAGCTACTTCGGCATGGATCGGCAGTGGGAGCATTTCCCGATCAACCTGGGCATGATCCCTGCCTTTGATGAAGTGGTCATCGAAGACCGGGGAATCTCTGAGGTTGTGGTAGACAGTCTGGGCCGTAAGCTTGAACGCCGCAAGGACGGCAGTTCCATACCGCATTTCATCGAGTTCCCGGTCAAGACGAGGGCGGACTGGGAGCGCTTGAAGAAACGCTATGACCCGACATCGCCAAAGCGCTTGCCCGAGCATTTCGCCGAAGTAGTCGCCTGCAAGCGAAGGCGGGACTACGCGATGGGCGTAACATGCGGCAGCCTGTACGGCTGGACGCGCGACCTTATGGGCGTGGAGAACCTATCGGTTGCCTTCTATGACGACCCAGGCCTGGTCCGAGACATCATGCACCACTGGGCTGACCTGGCCATCGCCAATATTACGCCAGTGCTCGAGGCGCTGCCGGTGGACTACGGCTCTTTCTGGGAGGATATGGCTTTCAACCATGGCCCTCTGATCTCACCGGCTCTGTTCCGCGAGTTCATGATCCCGGAGTACCAGCGCATCACCGATGTCTTGCACGCCCATGGGGTAAAGGTCATATACGTGGACTGCGACGGACGCATTGATGAGTTGCTTCCGCTCTGGCTTGAGGCTGGGGTCAACACCATGTTCCCCTGGGAGGTGCGCTGCAACGATGATCCGAGCGAGTGGCGGCGAAAGATGGGGCGCGATCTGCTCATTATCGGAGCCATAGACAAGATGGCGCTGATAGCCGGCAGGGAAGCGATAGATGCGGAAGTGAAGCGCCGCATACCGCTCATGCGAGAAGGCGGCTACATCCCGGTCGTTGACCACCGCGTGCCGCCTGACGTAACCCTGGACAACTACAAGTATTACCTGGACGTCTTGCGCCGGGCGATCGAGCGGTAGATACCTGGGGCCAGGTAGACCTGGCCGACCTCGCTACCTGGCTGCCGAAAGCGCGCTGCTCATTGGGCGACGCTTTCGGCAGCTTGCTCCGGGCCCGTTGTCAGGCAGGCACAGCGGCCTTTGCCGGGCCGGGTGTAGGCTCGGGCTCCACCAGGCTTGCCACGGCGCCGCAGGTGATGCAGCGGGCCTTGTCGCGCCCTTGTTTCACCATCAAGCCACCGCAGTTGGCGCAGCGCTGGGGGACGGGGACCCCGTAGGTGGCGAACTTGCAGTCTGGGTAGCGTTCGCAGCCGTAGAATGTGCGGCCCTTACGGCTGCGACGTTGCACCAAATCGGCGCCGCATTCCGGGCACTTCACCCCCACTTTGTTGAGGATTGGCTTGGTGTTCTTGCACTCGGGATAGCGGCTGCAGCCAATGAAACGCCCAAAGCGGCCGTACTTGATGACCATCGGGGCGCCGCACTTGTCGCAGTCAAAACCCGCTGGCTCATCCTTCACGCCCACCTGCTCGGCCTCCTGGCGGGCCCGTGCCAGCAACTGGCTGAAAGGGCCATAGAAGGCGGCCACGACTGGAACCCACTCCTTCTTGCCGGCAGCGATCTGGTCCAAGTCATCTTCCATCTGGGCAGTGAAACCGACGTCCATAACCTCCGGGAAGTACTTCACCAGCAGGTCGTTGAC
This sequence comes from Anaerolineae bacterium, assembly GCA_034436255.1. GTDB lineage: Bacteria > Chloroflexota > Anaerolineae > DRVO01 > DRVO01 > DAOTVV01. The sequence goes on along the minus strand of DAOTVV010000032.1, from coordinate 24,984 downwards.
GATGAAGGCGGTCTCGGTAGGAACGAGCGCCCGTCCGTCGCGTTCCACGTAGTTTCGCGACACGATGGTGCTGATGATACTGGCGTAGGTGCTGGGCCGACCGACGCCGTTGCTTTCCAGTTCTTTGATCAGGCTGGCCTCGGTGTAGCGCGGCGGCGGCTCGGTGAAGTGCTGCTCCGGCAACAGCTCGACAAGCTCGAGAGCATCGCCCGCCTCGAGCGGCGGCAGCAATGACTCCGCCTCTGCCTCAGCGCTTTCGCCGTAGGCGGCAAGGTAACCTGGGAAGCGCAGCGCCGTGCCGCTGGCTCGCAAACCGTACCGCTGCCCTGAGAGCGCAGGCAGCGCATCAATGTCTACCGTCGTGACGTCATACAATGCCGGCTGCATCTGACTGGCCACGAATCGGCGCCAGATGAGCCGGTAGAGCGCCAACTGCTCGCGGCTCAGCGATGCAGAAAGCTGCTCAGGCGTTCGATGCACTGACGTGGGGCGGATGGCCTCGTGTGCTTCTTGGGCCGACTTGGACTTGGTGCGGAAGAGGTTCGGCTTCTCGGGCAGGTATTGCGGTCCGAACTGGGCCGTAATGTAGGCGCGCGCCTCGGAAATGGCTGACTCAGCAACGTGAACACTGTCGGTGCGCATGTAAGTGATGAGGCCCGTGGAGCCTTCGCCACCGAGGTCAATGCCTTCGTATAGCTGCTGCGCTATGCGCATCGTGCGGGCGGCCTGGAAGCCGAGGACCCGCCCAGCCTCCTGCTGCAAGGTGCTGGTTATGAAGGGAGGCCCTGGAGAGCGACGCCTGGTGCCACGCTTGACAGTGAGGACACTATAGGCAGCATCGCGCAGGTCGGCACATGCTGCATCCGCACCGGCCTGGTCACTGATGCTGGCGTCGTGGTCACCTATGCGCACCAGCCTGGCCTTGAATGGCTGCGCATCGCCTGCTTTGTGAAGCAAGGCGTCGAGCGTCCAGTACTCCTGCGGTACAAAGGCCTGCCGTTCGCGCTCACGGTCCACGAGAAGGCGCACTGCGACTGACTGGACGCGGCCTGCCGAAAGATGGCCGCGCACTTTTTCCCAGAGGAGGGGGGACCACTGGTAGCCCACGAGGCGGTCCAGGATGCGCCTCGCTTGCTGCGCATCCACCAGATGCTCGTCAATGCCTCGGGGCTGCGCGAAGGCCCGATCAATCGCCTCTTTGGTGATTTCGTGGAAGACGACCCGTTGGGCGCGGTCTGGGTCGAGCCCGGTGGCCGCTACCAGGTGCCAGGCTATAGCCTCGCCCTCGCGGTCGGGGTCGGTCGCCAGGTACACCTGCTTGGCACTCGCTGCTGCCTCCTTGAGTTCTTTGACGATCTCCTTCTTGTCGGGCGGGACGCGGTACGTCGGAGCGAAATCGTGCTCCACGTCCACGGACAGGCGGGAACGCAAGAGATCGCGCACATGGCCGATGGACGCGCGCACCAGGTAATCCTTCCCGAGATAGCGCTGGATGGTGCGTGCCTTTGCTGGCGACTCAACGATCACCAGGCTGGATACGGCCGGCGACTTGCGACGGGCGCGAACAGTGGAGCCTGCCTCACCTGTAGTCGGGTGTTTCGATGCTGCCACCATCGCTGGGCGCCGTGATCTGCTGACCGGCTTGGCGCTCTTTGGCGATTTCGATGCCGAACCGGCCGCCGGGCTGGACGGCGAGGAAGCGGCCGCGCTGCGCCTGCTCACGCGAAACAGGTTTGCGCCACAAGTGGGGCACTTGCCGGCGATGCCCGGGCGTCCATTCTTGCTGAGGGCTTCGTGGGGGTCGAGCATCTCGACCGTGGCCTTGCATTTCAGACAGTAGGCTTTGATGTCGGCCAACTTGGATTGTCGCTCCTAAAGGTACTCGTGTCTCTGATCCTGTTTCAGCTTGGCGACGAGGCTCCGTACGTCCTGAGCGCGATCCTTCGGGCAGATCAGGACGACATCGTCTGTGTCTACGACGATCAGGTCCTTGAGGCCGATGGTTGCGATCAGGCGCTTGTTGCCGTAGAGCAGTGATCCACTCGTGCCCACGCCTATGTGTTCGCCGTTGATGACGACATTGTTCGCCTCATCGGCGGGCAGGATCTCGGCCAGGCTGGCCCAGGTGCCAACGTCACTCCAGCCGAGATCAGCCGGGATGACGGCGACGTTACCTGCCCGTTCCATCACCCCGACGTCAATGCTAATCTCATCTATACTGGGCCAGACACGTTCTAGGGTGTCCCGTTCCTTTGGAGTGCCTATGGCCCTGTCAATTTCCTCTAGAGCTTGGCTGAGACCTGGCAGGTGCTGCCTGATCGCATCAAGGATCACATCCACTCGCCACACGAACATACCGGCATTCCACAGGTGCTTGCCACCAGCCACGAAGCGTTCGGCGGTGGCAGCGTCGGGTTTCTCGGTGAAGCGAGCCACGCGAAATCCCGGGTACTCAACTGGAATCCCCAAAGGGTGATCGAGTTCGATGTAGCCGTAACCCGTCTCGGGCCGTGCCGGGCGGATGCCGATGGTGACCAGGTAGCCCTGTTCGGCGAGAACGGCAGCGGAGCGCATGACCTGGACGAACTCCTGCTTTTTCTGAACCAGATGGTCGGCGCTAACAGCCGCCATTACCGCCTGAGCCTCTCGACGTCGAATATACAGTGAACCGAGGCCGATGGCGGGCGCAGTGTTGCGCCCAAAGGGCTCGGCGATGATGTTTGACCGTGGAACCTCGGGCAACTGACGGGCTACCTCACTGGCATAGGCGGCCCCGGTTACCACATAGACGTTGGCCGGTGGCATGAGTGGCGTGAGCCGGCTGAACGTCTCCTGGAGCATCGTGAACTCCGATGCCAGGTCCAGCAGTTGCTTGGGGCTGCGCTGGCGGCTGCGGGGCCAAAGGCGCGTGCCGACGCCGCCAGCCATGATGAGGGCATACATGATCGGATCCTCCTAACGCTATCTACACAGGCGTTGCCGAAAAACGAAACCTGCCGACATGTACGGTGGTGGTCAGTCTAGCCCCGGCGAAACTAGCGCGCCAATACGTAGTTCATGCCGCCGACGGAGCGGACGAGCCCCTTCAGTTCGAGCATAGAGAGAGCGCTGGCAACCGTTGGCGCCGGCAGCCCGGCCGCACGGCCGATCTCGTCCACGTGCATCGGGTCGCGGCTGAGATAACTGAGCACCTGTGCTTCGCTGCCGTCCGCCGGCATAGCCGTGCGAGCCTGAGCCTGCGCTATCGCCAGCGGAACGTCCAGCTCATCCAGGATGTCAGCGGCGCTCGTGACGAGTTTTGCTTCTCCTTTCTGGATGAGGCGGTTGGTGCCGTGGCTGAGTGGCCAGTAGATGCCGCCTGGGACGGCGAAAGTGTCGCGCCCCTGGTCAAGAGCGAATTGGGCCGTTATCAGGGCACCACTCTGTTCGCCTGCCTCCACCACCAGCACGCCTTGGGCCAGGCCGCTGATTATGCGATTGCGCGGCGGGAAGTTGCGCGCGTCCGGCTTGGTGCCAGGCGGATACTCGCTGAGGATGGCGCCCTGCTGCAGGATGGACTCGGCCAGACGGCGGTGGCTGGGCGGGTACAGGACGTCCACACCGCTACCAAGCACAGCTAACGTGCGACCGCCAGCATCGAGCGCGGCCTGGTGAGCGGCCGCGTCTATTCCCAGAGCCAGTCCGCTGACGATAGTGACGCCGGCGGCGGCCAACTCGGTGACGATGCGCTTGGTCACATCCAGGCCATAGCGGCTGGGCTTGCGCGTGCCAACGACGGCGATGCTGATAGAGTCCGTCTCCAGCAGTTCGCCACGGAAGTAGAGCACAGCGGGTGGGTTAGGAATGTTGCGCAGCCGATCCGGGTAGGCCGGGTCGGTAAGTGGCAGAGCTTCGATGCCCGACCGTGAAAGGCGCGCCAGTTCCTCGGCCGGGTCTATCCTGGCGCGAGAGCGTATTACCTCTTCGGCTATGGAGGGGGGCAGGCCGGCGAAGAGCATTTCGGCGTCGTTGGCCTGCCAGGCTCGGCGCAGGGAGCCGAAGCGGTGTGTCAGCATCTGCATGCGAGCAGCGCCCACACCACTGATGCGGCTGAACGCGACCCAATAGGCTTTCTCGTCAGACGTTGGTTCGTCTACAGGCATGCTTCGCTGGTTAGATGGGTTTCTCAGAAAGACAGCAGCGCCTGCCAACCTTGCCGGTTGTGGCGCTGCTCGGCCATTTACCGGTGATGCCGTCGAATACGAAAGCTGACACAGGCTCTCGTGCCTCAGCGCTCACTGGCGAACAGCATCGGTGCTGATGAGTAGCGTTGCTGAGTTGGGAGCCGCTCGTTCAGTCTATCTCCAGGATAGCCCGTACGCCTTTCTTCTCGGCCGCGACACGCACGACAGTACGGATGGCATTGGCCACCGTACCGCCCTTGCCTATGATCCTGCCGACGTCATCCGGGGCGACGCGCAGGCGATAGACAGTGGCGCGCTGCCCCACCTGTTCTTGCACCTGCACACGATCCGGATGCTCAACCAGGTTACTGGCGATAAACTCGATGAGAGCCTTCATCTTGGCTCCTGTGTGTTGGCTTGGACTATGCTTGCCCTGCTGCGGCGCCACTGGCCTGCTGGCGCTGCCGGCTCTGCAGCACCTGGGTGACGACCTCGCTGCACTGGGCGCCCACGCTCTGCCAGTATTGCAGGCGGTCATCCTTGACGGTAATGGTTGCGGGCTGGGTCAAGGGGTCATAGAAGCCCAACACCTCTATAAAACGGCCGTCGCGAGGCGAGCGGCTATCTGCGACGACGATGCGGTAGCTTGGCCTACCCTTGGCGCCAACTCGGCGCAGGCGAATCCTGAGCATCTTTCACCTCTCTGCATCTATAGGGAACACAGTATACATGTAAATGCTGGCCACGCCAGCGCCGCCATACGCCCTATTGGAACAAGCCCATGAGCCCGCGGCCCTTGGCCCGCGCCAGCATTTTCATCATACGCTGAGATTCGCGGAACTGCTGCAGCAGCCCGTTCACGTCCTGCACCTGCAAGCCGCAGCCGCGGGCGATCCGACGCTTGCGGCTGGCGTCTATGATCTCGGGGCGACGGCGCTCCTCAGGGGTCATGCTGCTGATGATGGCTTCAATGTGGCGCATCTCGCGTTCCGTGTCCTGAGTCGCCAGTTGCTGGCTCACGGCCCCCATGCCCGGCAGCATCTCCAGAATCTGGGTCAGGGGCCCCATACGCTTGAGCTGGCGCAACTGATCGAGGAAGTCCTCCAGGGTGAAAGAGGCAGTGCGCATCTTCTTTTCCATTTCGGCAGCACGCTGCATGTCGAAGGTGGTTTGCGCCTTCTCGATCAAAGACAGAACATCGCCCATGCCCAAGATGCGTGAAGCCAGGCGGTCGGGATGGAAAGGCTCCAGAGCATCGGTTTTCTCGCCCGTTGCGAGGAACTTGATGGGTACGCCAGTGACCTCGCGGATGGAGATCGCTGCCCCGCCGCGCGCATCGCCATCTACTTTCGTCAGTATTAGCCCTGTGAGGGGGACGGTCCGATTGAACTCCTCAGCCACCCTTACCGCGTCCTGGCCAGTCATGGCATCGGCGACGAGGAGTGTCTCTTGTGGTGTCGAAGCGGCCTTCACTTGAGCCAGTTCTTCCATCATGGCCTGGTCAATGTGGAGCCGGCCGGCCGTGTCGAGGATGACAACCGTATAGCCTTTCGCTGCTGCCTCGCGGAGGGCACCCTTCACTATGGCGACCGGATCCTCGCCTTTGGCTCCAGTGTATACGGGGACGCTGACCTGAGCGCCGAGCACCTGGAGTTGGTGAACGGCCGCGGGGCGGTATATGTCCGCGGCAACCAGAAGCGGCCTCTGGCCGTTGTTGCGCAGGCGCAAGGCTAGCTTGGCGGCTGTGGTCGTTTTGCCCGACCCCTGGAGGCCGGCGAGCATGATCACGTGTGGCGGCTGCCCACCGAGGTCAAGCGGCGCCGCTTCGCCCAACGTGCGTATGAGTTCCTCGTGGACGATCTTGATCACTTGCTGGGCCGGGCTGAGGCTCTTGGTCACCTCGGCGCCGATGGCGCGCTGCTTGACGCGAGCGATCAGTTCACGAACTACGCGGTAGTTGACATCGGCCTCGAGCAAGGCCATACGTACGTCGCGCAAGGCTACGTCAACGTCAGCCTCTGTCAGGACGCCGCGGCGGGATAGCTTGGCGAAAGTCGCTTGCAGTTTATCGGTTAGGCTTTCGAACATAAGTCTCGCTCAGCTCAAGGCCAGCGCTGCTGGGCAGGGGAATAGTACAAACAGCACCTGATGTTACCCCACCAAGAGGCAGGGGGCAACAAGATGAACCTGGCGCCGGCGGCCGCAGAGCGGCGCGCTGGCGTCAGGTGCGGCGTAGGATCAAGCAGATACCGTCGACCGCCGCTACTTGCTCTGTGCCTGCAGCAAGGCGGCCAGGCCGGACAGGAACTTGTCGAAGCGATCAGCTTTGGTAGAGACATCAGAGAGGGACGCGCTGAGTTTGTCCATATCGCTCGAAAGCATCCCCACCTGGCTTACGGCCCGCTCCACCTGGTCCTTCATGCCCTCAACCGCAGCCACGCGTGTCCCCAGTTCATCCAGGCCCGAGTTCAGCTTGTTGAGGCTTGTGGCGACGTCCTGGAGTCGCGCCTCGGCAGTGCCGAGACGGGTGGTGGCCGTATCCAGCGACGCCTTAAGGGCGGTGTTCTCGGCCGACAAAGCGCTCACCTGAGCGGAAAGATGGGCTACCTCATCGTGAGATGCATAGTATAGAGTGCCGTTGTAGAGAAATATCGCAGCCAACGAGATGGCAGCACCCAGAAGCGCCCCAATCGCGACCAGCAGCAGTGAATGCCAGAAACCTATACCAGCACGCCTTGCAGGTGAAGGCCTGGGGCCGGACGCGGACGGTTCGGCCCGGTGCGCTTCGGCGATGGCTTCCGGCTTCGGCGCAATGCTCGGTTCGGGGGTCGGCGTGCCAGGCTCTGCCTCGGGCGCAGCTGGCGCCTTGCCCGCTGCCAGCGCCGCCTGGTCGGCAACAACGTCAGGTGCGCCGGCCTGCGGCTCCGCGTTCGAGGGCGGCTCAGCTGGACCAGAAGCCCCCTGTTGCGGCTCCGCCGGCGCCGGTGCGCCACCAGACTCCACGCTGGCTGGCTCCTCTGACTCGGCCTGGCCTGGGTCAGCCCGAGCCGCGGGTGGATCGTCGCGCCCGTTATCGCTCTGGCTGGGACTCGGGTTGGCTGTGGGCGCGCTCTTGCTCACGGCTTCGTTAGTGGGGACCAGGTTCGTGCCCGCTACATCCTCGGCCACTCTGCCACCTCCTTCGCTTTCTCGGCCCACTCTTGCTCCCCTGCTGCAGCGTGCCCGGCGGATGTTGCCCGCGAGGGTGTCCAGGAGTGCCAGCCACTGCTGCAGCCCGGGGAGCCGGGCACGGCCAGGGCACACAATGTCACAACGGCCTGACCGGAGGCCAGTGGCTGGTTCCTGGCTATCAACGCCAGTATACCAGGCAGCTTCGCGGCCCGTCAACGGTTATGGCAAGATCGGAGTATAAGCGTCGGTTCAGCGTAGGGAACGCGATGGCAGAAAGGCGGTCTCAGCGGGTAGTGGCTCGGACCGTGTCGGGCAGCCAGACGTACCAGCGGCCACCCGTCTGCCCCTGAGCCCCTTCGACGACCACTGACTGTTGCCAGAGGGTTGGGTTGACCCACGGATAGGTGGCTAGGGCGCGGAGGCGGACATCGTGGTTGCCGGCAGCCACGTTCGTGATGCTGAAGGCAAAGGCCTCAGACTGCTGGTCGTAACTGCCGTCGGTGGCCGGGATGCTTTGCCAGGCGCCACCATCGAGCGAGTATTGCACGGCCGCTACGGTGCCAGCTTCAGGCGGGCAGGTTGCTACCCCTGAAAGCTGGATCGCGCCGCTGGCGCTTTCGGCCACGGCCTGCACGGCGGTGGTGGGCGACTGGCTAGTGCCACCGCTAATGGTGAAGCTCTGGCTGCTGCTGTTCCCGGCCGTGTCGTACACTTGCAGCGCGAGCGTCCACGTCCCCTGTGGCGCGGGTGGCAAAGACAAGGTCAGGTTTTCCAGCATCGCGTCATAGGTGCCGTCTGCGGCTGGGATGTCGTGCCACAGGCCGTCGTTGACTTGATAGCGCGCTCCGGCAATATGGTTGATGCTGATCGGGTTTCGTGTCGGGCTGGGGTATGGGGATTCGCTGGCCGTCCCGGTGAGCGCCACACCGCTATCGCTCTGGCTTTCCTGCACTGCCAGGGTGATCGGCGTATCAACCGGGTCCAGGATGTTGTCACCGTCACTGTCGCGCCATCCTACCTGCCCGGCGGCATAAGGGTCCAGGTTATTGCCGAAGTAAGGGGCCAGGCCGCCGCGCATGATAGAGTCCACGTTGATGACGCCACCAATCTGCGAGTTGCCATTGGGAACGCCGAGATAGCCGCCGATAGCAGTGGCAGGGACGTTGGCGCCGGCATACTCATCAAGAGCGCCGAAAATGTGCCCCACTTCGTGTGCGAGCACAGCGCGCAGGTTCTCCGGTCCGTAGCCATCGTTACCGGATGTAAGGACCACGCACGGGCCGAAGATGTAGGCGTAGGCGAAGTAGCCATCGCTGAAGAGGTTATCGCCGTCGCCGGCGCTATTCACCACGAATATCGTGAAGGCCCAGTCCGCCTTATAGCGCTGCCTGCTGGCACGGTTGTACAGGCGAACCGCGGTGAGGTATGAAGAGGCGCTGTAGCCGAGATCCTGCATCGCCTCGCTGATCCATAGGCGCTCGTCTGTGTGTGGACGAGTGATCGGCTCATACGAGACTGGGAGTGGGGCGGAGTAATGGTCATCGTAGATGAATTGGAGGTGGGCGCGAGGCTCAAGTGCTTGCCACCAGGACAGGCCGGCCACGACCTGCTGGAAAACCTGTTGCTCCTGGGCGCTGGTCCATCTCTCGCTGATGGGATCAACTGCTCCCGTGTTCTGCAGCAGTACGACATTAACAGCGACGGTGCCGATCAGGAACTCGCTCTGCTGGTAAAGTGTCGGATCCAGGGCGGAGGCATTCAGGCCAGCAGGAGCTGGTGCTATGAACGCATCATTGGCAATCGCAGGTGCGCTTTGGGCGCCGAGCAGGCTCTCTTTTGGCGGATGCAGCAGCACTTGCCAGGCGGCAGCCGCCATTCTGGCCGGCCCGTCCAGGCTCGCGGCCACGGCCGGGTCGAGGTCTCCGGTAGTGGCGTACCGTGCCAAGCCCAGGGCCTGCATTTCCCCAGGCAGCGAGGCTGGCCCCGAAGCGATGATCGCTGCGGTCGGGAAGCTGTGCAGCAGGCGGGCGCCACTTCTGGCAAGCGCGTCAGCCAGGTTGTCATATCGCTCAGGTTGAGCGATATAGAGTGCCTGGACATCACTCGCTTGTTGGGTCGGGGCCTCCTGCGCGGCGGCCGTTTGAGGAGGTTGGTTGGCAAAAAGGACGGCAGCGACTAGCAGCAAGACCACGAACCGGAGTATCGTCTTTGGCCTGCCCTGATGAGCCATTACCCATCCCGGCGACTCTGCTGCTTGATGACGGTGTTCGGTCGCCTGCATGGATATCGGCAGCCAGGGCGGAGCTTACATGGGTCATTCGTACCATGTCGCCGAGGCCGTGCTCTGAGATGAAGTGGCGCGTCATTGTTGTGAGGGCGGTGATCCGGCTGGATGGCTGAATTGGTCGTGTTCGCGGATGATTTGACCGGTGCTCTGGACACAGGGGTCGTGTTCGCGGGCGAAGGGCGGGCTGTGACGGTGCGCTGGCGCCCAGGCCCGGTAGCCGGAGGGATCGCGGTCTATGGCACTGAGACCCGCCTGGCTCAGCCGGCACTGGCGGCTGCGGAGCTTGCGGACTGGGTCCGAGTGACTCCCGGGCTCACTTGCAGCGAAACCTACATGAAGATGGACTCGACCCTGCGTGGACCCTTCGCAGCGGCGGCAAACGCTCTGGCGACGCAACTGCGGTGCCGAGGCTTCGTTGTCGCTGCCGCCTCGCCGGGGACGGGCCGGACGGTGGTGAATGGCCACCTGTTCGTGGCCGGCATCCCCATCGAGCGGACTGAATTCGCCCACGATCCTGCTTCGCCAGTGACAGGTGGCGATATCGCTGCGATCGTGCGCACCCAGGCCGGCGTGGCGGCGGCGCACCTGAGTCTGGACCAGGTGCGAGGGAACCGATCTGGGCTCGTGAAGCACCTGTCGTCACTCGGCGGCGCTGTGGTGGCGGATGCCGAGGACGAGTCCGATCTTCTGGCTATAGCTTCAGCAGCGGCGGAGGTTGGCGGGTGGCTATTGGTTGGTTCAGCCGGGTTGGCCGCTGCTATGGCCCGGCTTCATGGTTGGCGGCCGCCGGCGCCTGTTCGGGTTGAGGCGCCCCAGTTGTACGTGTGTGGCAGCCTTAATCCAGTGACCCGTGAACAGGTGCGCCAACTGTGCCGCGCATCTGGAGTGGCGGCGCTGGAAGTCCAACCGGGCGCCCCGACCTGCGGGCTCGAGCAGATGCAGAAGGCCTGGGAAGAGCGGGGCTTTGTTGTGCTGGCACTGCCGGAGCAGGGGCTGCCCCACCGGCTGATAGCCGAGAGCCTCCGGGATATGGCTCAACTGGCAGCGGTGGCGGTGCGCCAACTCGGGCTCACGCGCCTGTTTGTTACCGGGGGGAGCACACTGTTGGCCGTCGCCGAGGCTCTGGCGCTCACGGAGTTCTACCCGCAAGGAGAAGTGGCACCTGGTGTCGTCTTCTCGCGGGTGGGGCCTGCAGTTGCAGGCGACCTAGAGGTGATCAGCAAGGCGGGTGGCTTCGGGCCGCGCGACCTGCTTGCCAGCCTGGCTGGGTTTGGCCGGGATGGAATTGGGGCGCAGTGAGCGGAAAGGTATCTCCCTTTACGATGGTGACCGGGCCTGCTATCATAAGCACCTATGACGCCTGCGCAGGGTGCGCAAGCGTACGTTGCTGACTGGCCAAGAAGCGAGGGCGCCGGCAAGGCGGCACATCTTGGAGCGAAATCCAGTGCACCAACCAACCTTGTTCATTACCACCGGTGATCCCGCCGGAGTGGGGCCGGAAGTGAGCGTCAAGGCCGTGGCGCTGTTGGCTGGGTCGGTGCCAGCCAGGCTCGTCCTTGTGGGGAACAGGTTTATCCTCGAGCGAGCGACTCAGTGGACGGGCATACGGCTCAGGTTCGTAGACTACCAGGCTGACGAGGCATCGAGGCAGCCTGAGGGTGCGGCAGCTTTGCTCGACCTGCAGGTACCCGAAGAGTCGTCCTGCGTTCCCGGGCGGCTCGATCCGGCGTGCGGTGCCGCCGCTTATGCCTACCTTGCCGAGGCCGTGCAACGTTGTTTGGCTGGGGAAGGTGCCGGCGTGGTTACGGCGCCTCTGAACAAGGCGGCTCTGAATGCAGCTGGCTATCATTTCGCTGGTCACACCGAGGCCTTAGCCAGTCTATGTGGCGTCAGAGACGTGGCGATGCTCCTCGTGAGCCCGTCGTTGCGCGTTTCCCACGTGAGCACGCACTGCTCCTTAGCGGAGGCCATCTCGCGCGTGCGTTCCGAACGCATCGAGACGGTGACCAAACTGACCGCGCAGGCCCTGACGGACATGGGCGTTCGCCAGCCACGGCTGGCCATTGCCGGACTCAATCCACATGCCGGCGAGGGTGGCCTCTTCGGAGACGAGGAGGAGCGGCACATAAGGCCAGCAGTCACGCGGCTGCAGCAGGCGGGGTACGATGTTACCGGTCCGGAACCGCCGGATTCGGTCTTCTTGCGTGCTGTGCGTGGCGCGTTTGACGCCGTGGTGGCCATGTACCATGATCAGGGACACATCCCGGTGAAACTGCTGGGGTTTAACGAAGGGGTGAACGTAACCCTGGGCCTGCCCATTGTGCGAACCTCCGTGGATCATGGCACTGCCTTCGACATTGCCGGCACGGGCACAGCAGATCCTGGGAGCATGGTGGCGGCCATCAGGCTGGCGGCCCAGATGGCCGGTTCGCGTGCTGTAAATGACTAGGTGCGGGCTTATGCGACCGAATGGCTGGTTCAGGCCATGCTCGAGACCAAGTGTGGTTGAGTTCCGGCTGGGGACGCCTGGCCGGTGCCGCTGTTCCATCGGTCCCAACTACTTTGCGTCGAGCCGCAGGAGGTAGTGTGGAATGAACAGAGACGTTGGCAGCGTTTGGGACGCCTTACAGGCACGCTCGGTTTCTCGACGGGATTTCCTCAAGTTCTGCACTTCTGTCGGCGCGGCGCTTGCTCTGCCGGCCGACAAGACGCCACAGATCGTGCAAGCTCTAGAGCAGAAGCAGCGCCCGCCGGTCATCTGGCTGCACGGCCAGGAGTGCACCGGTGACGACGAGAGCTTCATCCGCGCCAATAACCCGAGCGTGACGTCGGTGGTCATGGATGTCATCTCGCTCGAGTATTCGGAAGTGCTGATGGCCGATGCCGGAGCCCAGGCCGAGCAGCACCTGACCGATGCGATGAAGCGCTATGCCGGCAAGTATCTGGTGGTCCAGGAAGGCTCAGTGCCAACCGGACCCAACGCGCACTACTGTACGATTGGCGGCCGGAGTGCCGAGACCATTCTGCGCGAGGTTGCCAAGGACTGTGCCGCCATCATTTGTGTGGGTGCCTGCGCTGCCTGGGGCGGATGGCCGGCGTCCCGGCCGAACCCGACTGGCGCCATGGGCGTGAGCAAGATCATTAAAGACAAGCCGGTCGTCAACCTCACCGGCTGCCCGCACAACGGCTTCAACGCCGTGGCAACGATCGTGCACTACCTGACCTTTGGCGCTCTTCCCGCCACTGACGCCCTCGGCCGGCCACTGTTCTGCCATGGTGTACGCATCCACGATAACTGCGAGCGCCGGCACCATTTCGACGCTGGCCAGTTCGTTGAGGCCTGGGGCGATGAGGGGCATCGCCAGGGCTGGTGCCTGTACAAGATGGGGTGCAAAGGACCCGAAGCGTACTACAACTGTCCGGTCCTGCGCTGGAACGATGGCACCAGTTGGCCGGTCAAGGCTGGCCATGGTTGCATAGCCTGTGCTTCCTTCGATTTCTGGGATCAGATGACGCCTTTCTACGGCCGGCTGCCGAACGTACCGAACATCCCGGTCGAAAGCACGATAGACCGCCTTGGCGTTGTGCTTACCGGCCTGACACTGGCTGGTGTGGCGGCACATGGCATCGGCACTGTTATCTGGAAGCACGAGAAGGAGAAGAGAAAGCCCGAGCATCCGCCCGAGGCAATGGCAGGTGCGGAAGGGGAAGCCCCGGCAGGGCCTGGCCCTGAGGCTGCCCCTTCAGTGACGCCTGGTCAGGCAGGCACGCCATCGGCATCAGAACCGGCTACCCCGCCGGAAGATAGCAGCAAGAGTGAGAAGGAGGCCTGAGATGCCTAGCAGGATCGTCGTTGACCCCATCACGCGCATCGAGGGTCACCTGCGTATCGAAGCCGAAGTGGACGGCGGCAAGGTGACCGACGCCTGGGCTTCGGGCACGATGTTCCGCGGTATGGAGATCATCCTGAGAGGGCGTGACCCGCGGGACGCCTGGCTGTTCACGCAGCGCATCTGCGGCGTCTGCACCACAGTGCATGCCATCGCCTCCGTGCGAGCGGTCGAGAATGCCTTGGGCATTCGCATCCCGCCCAACGCCCGCTTGCTCCGCAACCTCATAATGGCCTCCCAGAATATCCAGGACCACGTGATCCACTTCTATATCCTGCACGCCCTGGACTGGGTGGATGTGTCGAGCGCCCTCAAGGCTGACCCGGCAAAGGCATCGGCGCTCGCTGCCTCCATTTCGGACTGGCCCTACACTGATTTCGTCGCTGTGCAGAAGCGGGTACAGGCGCTCGTGGATAGCGGGCAGCCCGGGTTCCTGGGCAGCGCCTACTGGGGGCACCCTGCCTACAAACTGCCGCCTGAGGGCAACCTGGTGGCACTGGCACACTATCTCGAAGCGCTCGATTTCCAGCGCGAGTTCATCCGCATGCAGGCCCTGATCGGCGCCAAGAACCCCCACATACAGACCCTGCTGGTCGGCGGCGTGGCCCACCCGGTGGACCCCTCGAGCGAGAATGCGCTGAATGCTAACGAACTCGCTTTCTTGCAGGCCAAGTCAGCCCAGGCACTCGATTTCGTATCGAGAGTATATATCCCCGATCTCTTGCTCGTCGCCTCGTTCTACAAGGACTGGGCGGCCATCGGTGGCGGGGTCGGCAACTACCTCGCCTATGGCGACTATCCTATGGACGACAGTGGCGACCCATCGGCCCTCCTGTTGCCGCGCGGCCGGATCATGAACCGCGACCTGAGTGCCGTCCTGCCTGTGGACGAAAGCAAGATCTCCGAATACGTCGCCCACTCATGGTACCGTTACTCGGGTGGTGATGGAGTTGCTGTGCCGCCGGCCCAGGGCGAAACCGAGCCCAACTTCACCGGTCCTGAGCCGCCCTTCACTCAGCTGAACACGGACGGCAAGTACTCCTGGATCAAGTCCCCGCGCTACGAGGATGCAGTGATGGAAGTGGGACCGCTGGCGCGGATGCTAGTGGCCTACGCCGCCGGGCAGCCGAGGGTGAAAGAGTTGGTAGACACGGTGCTCTCGAAACTCGGCGTCGGGCCAGAAGCGCTGTTCTCGACCTTGGGGCGCACAGCAGCGCGCGGCATCGAGTGCCTGTTCCTGGCGGAGCAGATCGGGAACTGGGTTTCGGAGCTGGCGGCGAATATCGCTCACGGTGACCTGCGCATCCACGAGGGTAGCATGTGGAACCCCGATGATTGGCCGAAAGAGGCTCAGGGCTATGGCTGGCATGAGGCGCCGCGTGGTGCGCTTGGCCACTGGGTGCACATCAAGGACAAGCAGATCGCCAATTACCAGTGCGTCGTTCCGACCACCTGGAACGCCTCGCCGCGCGATGCCAAGGGCCAGCGCGGTCCGTACGAGCAAGCCCTGCTCGACACACCCATTGCCGACCCCACCAAGCCGCTCGAGATTTTGCGTACGGTCCATTCCTTCGACCCGTGCATCGCTTGCGCCGTGCACCTGCTCGACGCGGAGGGCAAATCGCTGGCCGAAGTCCAGGCAGTCCAGTAGGAGAGGGCCATGACCACCTATGAGCGAAAGTACGTCTGGGAGACGCCCGTACGTCTGTGGCACTGGACCCACTTTGCCTCAATGTTTGTGCTCGCCATCACGGGCATATACATTGGCAACCCTTTCATAATCCCGGGGGTGAGTGAATCCCTACAGGCCGAGGGCGTCAGCCTCATGGCTCTCGTACGGCTGATCCATTTCTCGGCGGCGATCGCGCTCACGATGTCCATGATCTTGCGCCTGTATTGGTTCATCGCCGGCAACGGCTTCAGCAACTGGAAAGCTTGGTTCCCGATCTACAGCCGCAAGAGTGCCAAAGAGGCCCTAGGGCTGATGGGGCAGCAGATCAAGTACTATCTGTTCATGCGCCAGGACCCACCGCATGGGTTCGCCCATAACCCCCTGGCCGCGCTCACGTACACCATAATGCTGTTGCTCCTCATCATAGAGGTGCTCACGGGTTGGGCCCTATATGGCCAGGGAAGCCCAGGTGGAGTGTTCTGGCGCCTGTTCAGCTGGCTGTTCAGCCTCGGCGGTAACCAGACGGTGAGGCTGGTGCACCATCTGGCGATGTGGATTCTGATTGTGCTTTTCACAGCTCACCTATATCTGGCCATCCGCGACGACAACTTGAGTGATTCCGGTACGATGAGCAGTATGTTCAACGGCTACAAGTATCGCCGGTCTGGAGGCAAGCACTGAACGTGCTGCTTTGATGGCCACCCTGGTGTTGGGGCTCGGGAATATCTTGCTGCGGGATGAAGGGGTGGGCGTGCATGTGGCCAGGCATCTTCTGGCCGAGTTGCCGCCCACCCCTGGGTTGACGGTCCTTGATGGAGGCACGCTGGGGCTCGAGTTGCTGCCGTACATCGAGGCGGCCGACCATCTGCTCGTACTCGATAGCGCCAGGCTAGGCAAGCCACCCGGCAGTGTCTCGTTGTTGCGCGGTGCCGAGGCAGAGGCCATGGCTCAGGGCGGGGCAAGTGCACACGAGCTGGCGCTGCCCAATGTGCTTGTATTGGCGCGCCTTCGGGGGCGAAGTCCTGAGGAAGTTGCGATCGTCGCGGTCGAGCCAGCCCAGATCGAGACCGGGCTTGACCTTAGCCCTCAAGTGGCAGCCGCAGTGGAGGCGGCGGCAGCGCTCGCCAAGCAGGTCCTGCTAGAGTGGAAAGCTCTGTAGGCGGCTAAGTCAGGCGCTAGGGGCCGCCAGGAATTGGGCAACGGCATGGCTGCCGTCAATGAGCCAGCCTGGGCCGCTCGCTTCCAGGCGTTCGACGATCTCCCGGCTGAGCCCGGCGGCTAGTTCACCCTTGAATGTCCGCAACAAGAGCGCGTTGGTAGGGAAGCGCCGGACGGCGGTGCGCAAGGGCGTCGTGTAGGGCCAGTGGCGATCCTCAAGGAAGCGGCGGTAGTTGACGTCGCCCTTTGCGATCACCAGGCTTGCCCTCCCCAGGCGCTGTTCCAGGTCGGCGGGCAGGTCAGTGTAGAACCCAGGGCCGCAGTAGAAGGGGTGATCGCGTAGCTCCAGCCGGCCCTCCGCCATGGCCTGGCTCAGCTGGTCGCCGATTCGTGCTGCATCGGGGACAGGGCAGTACCTGAGGAAGCTGATAGTCTCCTGAGCATCCTGCACGGTGGCGTCGGAGACGAAGAATGGCTGAGGTTTGAGTTCCAGGGCCACGCTCGGGATGCCATGCTTGAGCAGCCACAGAGCCAGTTCGAGATCGGCGATCAGCTCCGGTCCGCAGTTGTCGCACAGAAAAGCCACTGGCCGTTCTGTGGCGGTGAAGATAGCACCGTAGGCATCTGCGCACTCGTCCACCACGACCATGGCGCTGGCCTCAGCTCCGTACGGATCGGCCTCGTGCTTCTCGGCAATGGCCTGATTGCTGAGGTCGAGCCTGTTTCCCCAGAGGCTGCGGTGCGCCAGACGCTCGAACGCGCGTTCCGGGGGGAGGTTAGCGAGTCCCTTCTCCAGGCCTACCAGGTCTGGCAGCAGCACTCGCGCTCGCTCCAGCATCGAGCGCTTCTGGGCCGCGAAAGGGTCGCCGCACCGACCCTGGAAATAGCCGACGGCATGCAGGAGGCGCACGTAGAAGTAGGCCTCGGCGAAGTACCAGGGCAGATCGAGCCAGGTGTGGCCTTGCCAAAGCCGCCACTCCGCCAGCCACTCGTCATAACATGGAATGTCGTGGGGCGGCTCCCCGACTGGCGCGGCGGAGAGCTCAGCATCCAGGTTAGCGAGCGCCAGCCGGGCGGCACTGTCCAGGTCGTTGTCCTGCAGGACGGCGGCAATGATCTTGTGCTTTCGGACCTCGATGGTGAGCCGGGCGAACGATCCCGGCTCCGAGGTCATCAGGGGCGGCGGCACTACGGCCATGCTATGTTAGCGAGCCAGTGTCAGGCGAAGACTCATCAGGCTGGCCGGTGGTTCCCGCCTCGTCGGGCTGGCTCTCTTCAGGCCGGTCCATGGAAGCCAGCGTGACGCCGACCTGCTGCTCCAGCCGGCGCGTGAACAGCGACAGTATGTCCACGGGCACCGGGAACAGGATGGTGCTGTTCTTCTCGACTGCGATCTCCGTCAGCGTCTGCAGATAACGGAGCTGCAGTGCCGCAGGCTGAGCGGAGACGACATGCGCTGCGGCCGCGAGTTGCTTCGACGCTTCGTACTCACCTTCAGCGTGGATGATTTTGGCACGGCGCTCCCGCTCTGCCTCGGCCTGGCGGGCCATAGCCCGCTGCATGGTCTGGGGCAGCTCAACGTCCTTCACCTCGACCAGGCTCACCTTGATGCCCCAGGGCTCGGTCTGTTCGTCAATGATCTGCTGTAGCTTCTGGTTGATGCGGTCCCGGTGCGCAAGCAGCTCGTCCAGCTCGGATTGACCCAACACACTGCGCAGCGTGGTCTGGGCAATCTGCCAGGTAGCACGGCGGTAGTCCTCGACTTTAGTGATGGCGTTGGATGGATCTACCACTCGGAAATAGGCGACGGCATTCACCTTGACCGTAATATTGTCGCGCGTGATCGCCTCTTGGGAGGGAACGTCCAGGGTTACGACGCGCAGGTCCACCTTGACCATACGGTCCACGATGGGGATGATGAGGAACAAGCCCGGGCCTCTGGGGCCGACGAGCCGTCCCAGGCGGAAGACGACGCCGCGCTCATACTCCTGTACGACTTTGACGGCCGAGGCCAGGATAATGACGAGCAGGACGATGAAGAAACCGAGAGTGGAGAACAGTGCGCCCAGCAAATCTCCCATAGTGCCCCCTTTCTGCGTCTGCTGCCGATGCTCGCATCTTACCATGTGCCTGTGGGCGGTACAACGGCAGGGGAATGATCTGGGGGCTGTGACCAGGAGGCAGACCCGTGCGCATCACTGAGATCGAACTGCTACCCGTGAAGCCGCGCTGGCTGATCGTGCGCCTGTGCACGGATGAGGGCGTGACCGGCTACGGCGAGGCTACGCTGGAGGGGCACATCCCGGCCGTCATGGCCGAGATCCGCCATTGGGAACCTGAATTGATGGGCCAAGACCCACGTCGGATCGAGCACATCTGGCAGGGGCTATACCGCCACGCTTTCTACCGGGGCGGCCCGATCCAGTGCTCGGCGATCAGCGGCCTGGAGCAGGCAATGTGGGACATCACCGGCAAATGGCTGGGTGTGCCCCTATGGATGCTCCTGGGCGGCAGGGTGCGTGACCGGATCAGGCTGTACCGGCACGTGGGTGGCGCGACCGCTGCTGAGTTGGCCGCCGACGCCAGACAAGCGGTCGCGGCGGGCTTCGATGCGATCAAGATCAGTGTGACTGAGGCCGGGATCAGGCACATTGATAGCCTGAGAGTCGTGGAAGGTGCGGTCGAGCGGATGGCAGCGGCTCGCGAGGCGGTGGGCAAGGGCGTGGACATTGGCGTTGACATGCACGGGCGGCTGAGCCCGGCCATGGCCATCGGCATCGCGAAGGCTCTTGAGCCCTATCACCCTTTCTTCATCGAGGAGCCGGTGCTGCCGGAGCAGGTGGATGCCCTGGCCACGGTGGCCCGTGCCACGAGCATCCCGGTCGCCACGGGGGAGCGGCTGCTGACCAAATGGGGCTTTCGAGAGGTGCTGGAGAAACAGGCGGCCGCTTTGCTGCAGCCTGACCCCTGCCATGCCGGCGGGATCATGGAATGCCGCTTCATCGCCGCGATGGCGGAGACGTATTTCGTCGGCATGGCGCCGCACTGCCCGCTCGGCCCCGTTGCCCTGGCCGCCTGTCTACAACTGGACGCCTGCACGCCGAACTTCCTGATCCAGGAGCATGTGACTCTCGGCGATGGCTATCTGCGCCATCCGTATCGCGCTCAAGGGGGCTACCTCCCGGTGAGCGACAAGCCGGGCCTCGGCATCGAGCTGGATGAGGCGGCTCTGGCTGAGAAGGCCGACGATGGTTCCTGGCACAACCCTGCACTGTATGCCGACGATGGCGCCGTCACCGACTGGTGAGCCGCGGGAGAGCCATCAGCCCCTGCTGACAGCTGCTCCCGTCCCACCATTGGCGGGCTAAGAGAGCCAGTCGTCCAGGTGCTCGGCCACGAAAGCATCGTCGGACAGATATGGGTAGGCCTTGGTCACACGCGTGATCTCGTCAGCCTGTCCGGGCGATAGGCGTTCTCTGTCGCTCAGGCAGGCGGTGGTCGCCATCAGGCCCTGACGGCGCAGCACTTCGCTGATCCCGGCGATGGAGCCAGCAAAGCCGTGCCCGACATCGAAAATGGCAGCGTTGGCGTCGGTCAGCTGGACGGCAGTGGCCAACATATCCTGTGGCACCGGCTGGCCAGCCAGGCGCTTTGTCTCGTCCAGCATCTCCACCGCCCGCTTCGTCCACACCGCCCATTGGCCCAAAAGGCCGCCGACTATGCGCAGTTCCACTTCCTGGCCGTTGGATTGAAAGCGGAATGGGGTGAGCAGGTCCAGCAGGATGTGGTCGTCGTTGCCGGTGTAGAGGGCAATCTGCCCTGCTCTGCCGCTGTCGGCCACGGCACGCACGACATCTATCGTCTGGTAGCGGTTGAAGGGAGCCATCTTCACTGCGATCACGTTCTCGATCTCGGCGAAGCGGCGCCAGAAGGAGTAGCTGAGCACCCTGCCGCCCACCGCCGGCTGGAGGTAGAAGCCGAAAAGGGGGATGATGCGGCTGACCGCCCGGCAATGGGCGACCAATTCGTCGTCGTCCGCCTGTCTCAAGGCGGCGAGGCTGAGCAGGCCGGCATGGTATCCCAGGCTCGCGGCCAACTCGGCCTCGCGTTCCGCCTGGGCGGTGTCGCCGCAGATGCCAGCGATTAGGACCAGTTGCTTTGCTCGCTGCGCCATGTAAGCCCTGGCTTCCTCCGCGGCCAGGCGGAGCACCGGCTCCAGTAGATTCCACTGCGGCTCGCGGATCTCGAACTGGGTTGTGTGCACGCCCACTGCCAGGCCGCCGGCGCCGGCCGCGCAATAGTAACGGGTGAGGGCCCGCTGATGGCGCTCATCGAGGCGGCGATCCTCAGTCAAGGCGAGGGGGTGGGCAGGGATGACAAGGCCGCAGCGAAGCGCGGCAAGGACCTCGGCAGGCGGCATAGGCAATGCGCTCATAGGTTTGTCTCACCTGAAAATGCTCTCGGATAGGCGTAAGGGACCACGAGGGCACAGAGGTGGACGCCGATGCACGCAGGTTCGTGGCGACAGGAGAGAGTCGTTCCTGATCCACGTTCATCGGCGTCTATCGGCGGCCATCTGCGTTCTCTTGCCCAGTAGCCTCGACGGGTTTCCATACCCTGTGGCGCCCAAAAGAGCATGGAATCTCTACTAGAAGCGACCGTCGCGGGTTTCAAAGTGCGTCGGCTTGCCCAGGCTGGTTCCGCCGACCCGGAGCCAGTGAGCAGTCCAACGCAGCATAGTCTCGAGCGGCACCTTCGGGTAGCCGAATAGCGCAAAGCACTTGGCGGCGTTGCTCAGGAGGGCAGTGGGAGCCTCCTCACCAGTAATGGCGGCCTCTTTGCCGAGGTAACCGGCGAGGCGCTGCGCCGCCCATCGGACTGACATGATCTCCGGCCCGGTGACATTGATCAGCGTCGGCGGCGCCGAGGCCAGGCCAAGCGACATCAGGACGTAGCTGTTGGCGTCCCCTTGCCAGATTACGTTCGCGTGGCCCATGGTGACGTCAACGGGCTGTCCCGTGTTGACTTTCTGAGCAATGTCGAACAGAACGCCGTAGCGCAGGTCTATGGCATAGTTGAGCCGGATGATGGAGACTGGCGTGCCCTGGACGCGGGAGAAGTGCTCAAACAGACGCTCACGGCCCAATACCGACTGCGCGTATTCACCAAGCGGGCCGGGTGTGTCCTCTTCAGTGGCACCACCATGGGCCAGTGGCAGCAAGGGATAGACATTGCCGCTCGAAAACACGGCCCAGCGCGCCTTTGGGAAGCGCCGGATTACGAGGCCGGGCACATAAGCGTTCATGGCCCATGTTGCCGCCTCGGCGCCTGTGGAGCCGAACTTGCGCCCGGCCATGAACACGATGTTGTCCGCCTCGGGCAACCTGCCCAGGCCTTCCAAGTCCAGCAAATCGCAGGCGTGGGTCTCGATCCCCCAGGCCTCGAGCTTGTTGCGGAGGATGCCATCTGAGAAGCGGGACACGCCGATGACCCGGCGGCTGACGCCGGCCTGGTCGCTGGCGCGCTTGGCGAGACGTGCCAGAGTCGGGCCCATCTTGCCGCCAACGCCAAGTATCATGATATCGCCGGTGAGGCGGCGCATGCTGTCGAGCAGAGGCTGGCTCGGCCGAGAAAGGACGTCATCCAGTGTCTCTTCGTCCTCGATGGCTTCTGGGAGGCACAAATCGGTCATTTGGCTCATCTGACAGCTCCTGGATAGGGAAAGCTCCTGCATGAGCAAACCTTCGGGGTAAGCAAGGCTCACCCCTGGCCTGGCGGCGGGACGCTTTCGCCAACGGGTCGGACTCGCCTATTATTGCACAGGCGCCCGGCCGGGCAAGCCCGGTGAGGGGCGGCAATAGTGACGACCACGGTTGACCTGGACAGGCCAAGGCGGGTACGCTGTTACGGTGTGATCGGTGAGCCTGGCGATCCAGGCAGATGCGCCGTTGTCGGCAGGCCTCGGAGGATAGGATGCCAGCGACAAGCGATGAGGGACGGGTGAGCAAGGGCGAACGGCTCTATGCCCACGCCACAGAGATCATTCCCGGAGGCGGCCAGACCAACGCCAAGATGCCACCGCCGGCGATGAAGGGTGCCTACCCGCCATTCATCCAGCGTGGTCAGGGGCCCTATGTATGGGATGTGGATGGGAACCGGTACATAGATCACAAACTGGGCTGCGGCCCCATCATTCTCGGCCATGCCTACCCGGTGGTGACTGAAGCAGCGGTTCGCCAGATGTACGATGGCTCCTGCTATCCGAGCGCCCACCCGAGCGAAGTGAGGCTGGCGGAGTTGCTGATCGAGGTCATTCCGTGTGCCGAGATGGCTCGTTTTCTCAAGAGCGGAGCAGAGGCGACAGCCGCCGCTGTTCGTGTAGCCAGGACATACACTGGACGCGAGGTCGTGATCTCCTGCGGCTACCATGGCTGGCACGACTGGAGCATGGCCAAACAGCCAAGCGTGGCAGGCATCCCGGATTGCCTGCGTCAACTCACGCTCGACCTGCCGTTCGGCGACTACGAGCGGCTGGAGGCCTTGTTTCGCGAGCATGGTGAGAAGATCGCCGCCCTCATCTTCGCAGCCCCCTACGACCAGACAGTCGAGAGCATCGCGCTTTTCCTGCGTCGAGCGCGGCAACTGACCTCCCAGTATGGGGCGGCCCTGATCTACGACGAGATCGTCACCGGCTTCCGGGTGGCTCTTGGTGGGCTGCAACAGTTGACTGGCGTCATTCCCGACCTCACCGTAGTCTCCAAAGGCATGGCCAACGGCTTCCCGATCGCCGCTGTTGTGGGCGCCAAACCGCTGATGCAGGCCTGGACGCGAACCACCATCTCCAGCACCTTCGCTGGCGAGGCCGTCTCGATCGCCGCCAGCATTGCCTGCATCGAGGAATTGCGCTGCAGAGACGTAGCAGGCGAGATCAGCAAACGCGGCGCCTGGCTGAAGCAGCAGTGCGAGTCCGCTGCCAGAGAGGAGGGCCTGCGCCTGCGCGGAGTCGGCTTCGACGCCCTGCCCAATATCGTCCTGGAAGGCGAGGACGCCAGGCTCTACGAGCCCCTCCAGAGGGCCCTATTGTTGAATGGAGTCCTTCCCTACTACCCCCTGTGGTACATCTCGTATTCGCACGACATGGGCGTGATGGAGGAGACGCTGGCTGGCTTCCGGAGGGCCCTGGTGCAGGTGATGAGCGAGGAGGTCGCATGATCATAGATGCCAACGCCTATTGCGGCCACTGGCCATTTCGCCGCCTCAGCCATGCTGGCGCCGCGGGCCTCTCCGCCCTCATGCAGCGGACCGGCACTGACCGGGCCCTGGTCAGCCCGATCGCTGCCGCCTTCTATAGAGACTGCCTGAGTGCCATGGAGGAGATGCTGGACGACCCCGGCTGGGATGGCGGGTGCATGTCGCCGGTGGCGCCGGTGAACCCGGCCTTTCCCGGCTGGCGTGCCGACCTGCGAACGATGGTGGAGCAGCTTGGCTGTCGTGCCCTGCGCTTGCTTTCGAACTACCACGGGTACTCCCTCTTCGACGACCAGGCACAGCAACTGGTGACGCAGGCGATGGAGTGGAACCTGCCCGTGATCATCACGATCCGGATGCAGGATGAGCGCTCGCATCACTGGCGCATGCTGGTGAACCCCGTCTCGCTGGACGAGGTACGCTTCCTGTTGCGGCAGCATCCCGAGGGGCGCTACATGCTGAGCAACATTACCTGGGCCGAGGTGCGCGCCCTGCGGCCGGAGCTCGAGTTGGTGGCCGACTGGGGATGGGAGATGTCCTATAAGCCGCCGCCATTCTACATCGAACAGGCAGTCGGCGAGTTCGGTGCCGAGCACGTGCTGTATGGCTCGGCCGCTCCCCTGCAGTACCCCGAGTCACTTCTTCTCGTCGTCCAGCAGGCCGGGATAAGCGAGGATGACCGGCAGCTAGTACTGAGCGGGAACGCCCAGCGTCTCTTCGGTCTGGGAGGCCAGGGATGATCATTGACATTCATGCTCATCTGGACCTGGGGGACGACAGCGTGATCAGCCGGATGCTGGAGCGCGGTTGGGCTGACGTCGTAGCCCTGAGCTCGCTCATAGGCGGCGCCTTCCCCAGCGAGGAAGAGCTGCGCCGAGCCAATGATCACGTTCTGGAGTGGATGCAACGCTATCCTGGTCGCGTTGTTGGCTTTGCCTACGTGAACCCGCGTCTGGGCGATGCCAGCCTGCGAGAACTGGAGCGTTGCATTGCACTTGGCATGAAGGGCGTGAAACTATGGATCTCGGTCTTCGCCGACGACCGGCGCGTGGATCCTTTCGTCGAGATGGCTTCAAGGGCGGCGATGCCCTTGCTTGCCCATGCCTGGGTCAAGACGACGGGCAACCTGCCGTTCGAGAGCCGGCCGGAGCATGTCGCTCGTCTGGCGGCGCGCCATCCCGAGGCGCGCTTCATCCTGGCGCACTTCGGCGGCGAGTGGGAGACGGGGGCCAAGGCGGCCCGCGATTGCCCCAACCTGTACGTAGACGTCAGCGGAAGCCTGGCCGAGATGGACGAGGTGGAGACTCTCGTTCGCAGTGTGGGAGCGGAGCGGGTGCTGTTTGGGACGGACAACAGCAACTTCCACTATTGCCTCGGCAAGGTCCAGGGGGCGCG
>DAOTVV010000031.1:0-14937 GCA_034436255.1 Anaerolineae bacterium | reverse complement strand
TATTCTGGGCCGAAACCACGGGTCTGCAGGCATCGAGCCGGCTGAAGTCGCTTGTGGGAGCCAATGCCCTGCTACGCCTGCCTGCCGGCCGTCCGGATTTCGCCGCTGGCGACGAGGTCACGGCCATTCTGATCAACCAGCCTGAGGTGGACTAAGGTCGTGGTTGGCGATGCCCCTGTGCGCCCAATGCAGGACCAACTCGGTCGTGGTATTGATTACCTGCGCATCTCGGTGACCGACCGCTGCAACCTGCGCTGCGTCTACTGCATGCCCGCGGCGGGCGTTTCCCTCCTGCCTCGCGAAGAGATCCTGACCTACGAAGAGATAACGCGCATCGCTCGTGTCGCGGTCAGCCTGGGCGTGCGCAAGCTGCGCCTTACTGGCGGGGAGCCACTTGCTCGGCCCCAACTGGTGAGGCTGGTGCAAGCTTTGGCCGCCATTCCGGGCGTCGGCGACCTGGCCATGACAACCAACGGGACCCTTCTGGCTCGCCATGCCGCATCGCTGGCGGATGCTGGCTTGAAGCGGGTGAACGTCAGCCTCGACAGCCTGCGGCCGGAACGGTTCCATCGCATCTCGCGGGTCGGGAACTTGTCCGATGCTATGGCTGGCATCGCGGCGGCCGAGGCAGCCGGGCTGCTGCCTATCAAGCTCAACGTCGTCGTTGTGCGCGGCTGGAACGAGGACGAAGCGGTAGACTTCGCTCGCCTGACCCTGGAGCACGCCTGGTGGGTGCGTTTCATCGAGGTGATGCCGCTGGGCGAGGCCGCTGCTTTGCTGCAGGGGCGATATGTCTCCTCCCTCGAGACGCGCCTGGCAATAGAGCGAGAACTGGGTCCGCTGGCCAGCGAGGGCGTTCAGGAGGGTGGGCCGGCGCGCTATTGGCGCCTGCCGGGCGCCCCTGGACGGCTGGGCTTCATCAGTCCCATCAGCGAGCATTTCTGCGCCACCTGTAACCGGTTGCGCCTTACCGCCGATGGCCACATCCTGCCCTGCTTGCTGAGCGAGACAGGGTTGGATGTGCGCGGTCCGCTGCGTCAGGGCATTGATGATCAGGAACTGGCAGAGGTTCTGCGCCAGGCAGTGCGCTCCAAGCCGTCCGGGCACCACCTCCAGGAGCGACAGGTACTGGCAGAGAAGCACATGTCTGGCATAGGAGGGTAGCGTGGGCCTGAGCCATGTAGACGCAAAGGGTCAGGCGCGCATGGTTGATGTAACGGCGAAGGCTGCCACTGTGCGGCAGGCGACCGCTGCCGGAGAGGTGCTCATGCGCCCGGAGACGCTCGCGCTCATCCAGTCCGGCGGAGCGGCGAAGGGCGATGTGCTGGCTGTAGCTCGCGTGGCTGGGATCATGGCGGCCAAGCGCACTCCGGAGTTGATCCCTCTCTGTCATCCCCTGCCGCTCACATCCGTGAGTGTGGACTTCGCGTTCGACACCGAGCGCAGCGCCGTGCTCATCCGTGCGGTCGCCAAGTGCACCGGGGTGACAGGAGTGGAGATGGAGGCGTTGACGGCGGTCAGCGTGGCGGCACTGACCATTTATGACATGTGCAAGGCCGTAGATCGCGGCATGAGGCTGGAGCGTATCCGACTGCTGCGCAAGAGCGGGGGCAAGTCGGGCGAGATCATACTGGAGCATGATGATGGCCCTCAAGGGTAAGGTCGTCGCGGTATGCACTAGCGAGAAGAAAGGCACTCCGAAGCGAAACATCGGGCGAGCTCACCTGCGGCCCGAGTGGGGCCTGGAAGGGGACGCTCACGCAGGCAATTGGCACAGGCAGGTGAGCCTTTTGGCGCAGGAGAGCATTGACAAGATGCTCGCCAAGGGCCTGAAGGTGGGCCCAGGCAGTTTCGCCGAGAACATCACCACTAGCGGCCTGGAACTGTACAGCCTGCCGGTCGGCACGCGCATGCGGCTTGGGCCGGTCCTCGTGGAAGTGACGCAGATCGGCAAGGAGTGCCACAGCCATTGTGCCATCTATCGCCTGGCCGGCGACTGCGTGATGCCTCGGGAGGGCATCTTCGTCAAGGTTCTGCAGGAAGGGGAAGTGGCCACAGGCGACGAGATCGAGGTGCTCGAGCCGGAGCCAGAGGATCGCTGAGCGCTCGCCAGGGGAACTCAGTCCACCGGGAAGCGAGCGGCGGCTTCGGGCGGCAGGGCACGGCTCAACGCCTGCAGCAGCCTGCTGCGCGTCACTGGCTTGCGAATGAAATCGGCCGCGCCAAGGGCCAGCGCCAACTCCGGTTCATTCCATACCGAGCAGACGATGACGGGCACCTCGCTCGTCTCGGGCATTGATTTCAGGCGTTGCAGCACTTCCCAACCGTCTCGGCCAGGCATCAGCACGTCCAGGGTGATGGCATCGGGCTGAAGCTCGCCCACGAGGTCCACGGCATCGTCCGGGTCGGTGACGCCGATGACGCGGACGTTCAGGCCCTGGACGTAGCGGCGAAGCATGCGCGTCGCCGTCTCCTCGTCATCTATCACCAGCATGAGCAGAGGCGGTTCGGCCGGGAAAACGCAGGATACGGCGCCGCCCGGGCGATCCTGCCAGACCCGGCCGAGATTCAGTTCGGCAAGGTAATTGCACTCCTGCAGGGTTGACTCAGGGATCGGTGTCGGCTCAACCCCGGCGCCGGTGGGCCTGAGGGTGATCTGCACCTCCTTGCCGCGCTGGTGGTAATCCACGTGTATCGCCCCCGGCCCTTGGGTTGCGGCGAGCGCGCTCGCCAGCCGCACCAGCACTTGGCGGAAGGTGACGCGGTCAGCGTAGAGGATGACTGGCTGAGCCGCGGGGATCTCCAAAGCCGCACCGCACCTGGCCAGACGAGGTGTCACAAGGCCGGCAACTTCGTTGAGTTGGGCATGAACGTCCAGGGCCTCGGGCGTGATCCGCAGTGCTTGAGTGGCCTGCCGGAGGGCGTCCTGTGCCAGGGTCTGGCTCTCTTCACCGGCCTCCGAGCCACTCAGCGCTTCGCCCAACAGCATGGCAAGCGCGGCGATACCTCGGCTCTGCTCGCGCCGCACCTGGCGCTCACTCAACCCCAGGGCCTCCTGCACCTTCACGCTGCTGCGTAACTCAACATAACGAAGATGCAGCGCCAGGTAGGGACGCCAGGCCGGGTCGGATGTTGGGATGTCCGGCGCTGGCCTGAGGCTCTCGATAAGGTCGAGGAGAAGCTGGCGCAGATTGCCACCTCTTCTCGGGCCTTCAGCACTGGCCAGGGCGGCAAGCGGGTGCCCCTGCAGGTAGGTCTTGTCCTGCAGGTGAGACAGCAGGTCATAGACCGATTGTTCCGTAACGAGCACAGTAGCCCTCAACCCCCAGGATTCCGCGGGTGGCGCTAGGGACGGGACGGCTGCCGCGGCGCCGACCGCACGGCCTCATTGTACGCGGTTCCCGCCGATAGACGCACAATGCCTGGCGTGTGCCCGGCTGACAGATCCGGCAATGCCATTTCCGGCTTGACGCGATTTCGCACGGCCGGTACTATGTCTGCGATCCCTGTGACATACTTCAGGAGGTGGAGAAATGGCTCGTCTATCGCGTCGCCGTTTGTTGGTGGCTGGAGGCAGCCTCGCGGTGGCAACCCTGGCTGCTGCCTGCGGAGCTACCCCCACGGCGGCTCCCGCTGCTACGCAGGCCCCAGCGGCCACTCAGGCCCCGGCTGCCACTCAGGCTCCGGCGGCTACTCAAGCGCAACCGACCGCTGCCGCGGCGACGCCAGCGGCAGCCTCTGCCGGCGCCACCAATATCGCCTGGTGGACCGGCTGGAGCAGCACTGTCCTCGGCGATATGGCCAAGGAAATGACCACCGTGGACCCGAGCATCACGGTGGAGTGGCTGGGTGGGGTGGACCAGGAGAAGTTCCTCACCGCCCTCGCCGGTGGCACTCCCCCAGATGCCGCCACCCTGGGCGCTTACCCGGAGTTGTTCAGCCGCAAGCGCTGCATGCCCCTCAGCGATTGGATCAACGCCAGCACCGCGTTCGATCCGAAGGACATTTTCGACGCCAGCTGGAACGGAGCCAAGTACGAGGGTGAGATCTACGGTCTGCCCGGAATCGAGGGCTTCGTGCGTTGGGGGTTCTGCTACAACGTGGATATGGTGAGCGCAGCAGGCCTCGACCCAAAGACACCGCCCGAAACCTGGGACGAGGCCTATACCTGGCACGAAAAGATCACGAAGTTCGACAGCGCCGGCAACGTCACCCAGGTGGGCTTCGATCCTCTGGACGCGATGGGCAGCTCCATCGGCTTCGGCGATCCGTTCTTCCTGCCGCGGAGCTGGGGCTTCGCCTACTACGATGAAAAGGCCAAGAAGTTCGATCTCGACAACCCCAGCATGGTCGAGGCCTTCGCTACAGTCAAGCGTTTCTATGATCTCGTAGGCGTCAAGAAGATGGCAGCGTTCCGCCAGAGCTACGGTACCTGGACCGGGCCTGGTGCCAGCTTCTGCTCCAACGTGCAGGCGGCCCAGATCAACGGTTACTGGACGCCAGGTGAGATGGCCACGGCGGCCCCCAACGAGAACATCTCCTACAGCTGGCCGATGGTCCCAACCCCCCGCAAGGGAACCAAGATCCAGTCCATGGGCGGGCACTACGTCTTCCTGCCCGTCGGCTCTCCTCACCCCAAGGAGGCGTTCAAGTTCGGCGAGTACGCGCTGTCCACGAAGGCCGCTGACATCATCTACAACGGGCTTGGGTGGCTGCCGTCGAGCAAGTCCTATCTGGCCAAGGCAAACATCTCCAAGTACAAGGGCCTCGACTGGTTCGTGAAGTCAGTGGACGAAGCGACGGAGCTCAGCGAGGTCATCATGGACCCGATCACCCAGGTGACGGCGAACACCTTCAGCAAGCTGATGGACGCTGTCAACTACGGGGACAAGACACCTCAGCAAGCCGCAAGCGAAATGCAGGCGACCCTGACGGATGAGCTAAGCAAAGCGATGGCGGGATAGTATCGCGGTAAGGGGGCGGGCTGGGCCTGCCCCCTTTTCCTCACCGCTCTCATATTGCTCAGAGAGGAGAAGCTGATGACGGCGGCAGCGGCCGCGCTCGCTAACAGGCAACGGCGCGAGTGGGCACTCACATTCAAGGGCATTCTCTTCGTATCTCCCTGGTTGCTGGGGTTCGTCTTTTTCACCATTTACCCGGTGGGCGCATCCCTGTACTACAGCCTCACCCGTTACGACGTGCTGCGCCCGCCGCTTTTCGTGGGGCTGGAGAACTACACCCTGCTTTTCACCCACGACCCGATGTTCAGCATCGTAGTCAAGAACACGCTCTACATGGTGATCGTCGGTGTTCCGACCACGCTCGTTGTCGCTTTCCTGCTCGCCAGCCTGCTCAACAACGACGTGGTGGCAAGGCCCGTGTTCCGGACCATTTTCTACATCCCTTCGATCGTTCCAGCTGTGGCGACGGCAATGGTCTGGCTCTGGATCTACAACACTCAGTGGGGCATGATCAACTCCACTCTCGCCTCCCTCGGCCTGCGCATCATCCCCTTCCTGTCCGACCCCGCTCTTGCCAAGCCGTCCCTGATCATCATCGCCTGCTGGGCTCAGGGAGGTTCGATCGTCATCTTCCTGGCTGCTCTGCAAGACGTGCCGCGCACGCTCTATGAGGCTGCTTACGTTGACGGCGCTAACAGCGTTCGCCGCTTCTGGCACATAACCATACCCATGTGCACGCCGAGCATCCTTTTCGTGCTGATCACGGAACTGATCGGCACCTTCCAGTCGTTCACCTTGCCCTGGCTGCTCACCGAAGGCGGTCCGAACAATGCCACCGAGTTGTATGGGTTGTACCTCTACCGTAACGCCTTCCGCTTCTTCAAGATGGGATATGCCTCGGCTTTGGCGTGGATACTCTTCCTGGTCATCGTGGTGTTTACGCTGCTGATATTCCGCAGTTCGGCACGCTGGGTCTACTACGGTGGGCAGGTTGACTGATGTGGCAGCAAGTAGCTCTAGCACTGCGCCGGCCCTATTTCGGGAGGATAAGTGGCTGAGATAGCAGCACCGAGGCGAACGATTCGTGGCCGTGGCCTGGGCGGGCGGCGCCATCGCCCGGCTTCGTACTGGCTGGGGCGCGTCGTCATCTACGTTCTGCTCCTGGGCCTGGGCTTGCTGTTCTTCCTGCCTTTTCTGTGGATGATCTCCACATCCCTGAAGAACGACCCCCAGGTCTACCACGTGCCCCCGATCTGGTTCCCCAGCCCGCGGCTCTGGTCCAACTATCCCGAGGCGATGAAGCAGGTGCCCTTCGGGCGCTTCTTCATCAATACGCTCTGGTATGCCGTTCCTTCGACCGTGGGCACCGTGCTCTCCTGCGCCATTCCCGCCTACGGCTTCGCTCGCTTCCGCTGGCGAGGGCGTGACCTGCTCTTCTTCATCTGCCTGGCCACGATGATGATCCCGTTCCAGGTGCAGATGATCCCACTGTTCATCACCTTCAAGAAACTGGGCTGGGTGAACACTTATCTGCCCCTGGTCGTCCCTTCATTTTTCGGCAATGCATACAGCATCTTCTTGCTGCGCCAGTTCTTCATGAGTATTCCATTGGAGCTGTCGGACGCCGCGCGCATAGATGGCTGTGGCGAGTTCATGATTCTGTGGCGCATCATCCTGCCCCTCTCTCGGGCGGCACTGGCCGTTGTCGGCCTGTTCCAGTTCATGGGCGCCTGGAACGATTACCTCGGTCCGCTGATCTACCTGAACAACATGAAGAAGTACCCGATCGCTCTCGGGCTGCAGCAACTCAGGGCCACGTATCACGCGGCGAACCAGAAGCTCGTCTGGCCGTACCTGATGGCGGCCAGCACCGTCGTCATCGCGCCCATCCTGATCCTATTCTTCTTCACCCAGCGGACCTTCATCGAAGGCATCACTGTAACCGGCATCAAGGGCTAGTTCGCTCTGCCTTTGACATTCGCTGCGCTGACGGCGACAATGCGCAGGCTTGGCTGCGCCGGCAGTAGGACCGGCGCAGCTGTGCGATAGTCGCGGATCACACCCTGGAGGTTGCCCACATGGCAAAGAAGATCACCATCATCGGTGGCGGTAGCAGCACTTTCGTGCCCCAGCTCATGCGCTTCTTCCTCGATTCGAAGGTGCTCGAAGGGAGCACTATCGTGCTCATGGACGTGGACCAGAAGCGGCTGGATGTCATGGACACGCTCTGCCGCCAGCTTGTGAAGCTACAGAAGTCGAGCCTGAAGATCGAGAGCACCACCGATCAGCGGGCCTCTCTGGACGGCGCTGATTTCGTCATCGGCTCCATCTCCGTAGGTGGCATGGACGCCTGGGAGAAGGACATTGAGATTCCGGCTCGCCACGGAATAATCATGCCCATCGCCGATTCCATCGGGCCCGGGGGCATTATGCGCGCCTTCCGGCACATCCCCGTGTTGGCCAGCGTCTGCGAGGACCTGGAGGAAGTGTCGCCGGATGCCTGGGTGTTCAACTACAGCAACCCGGCCACCAGCAACGTCATCGGCATGAACATGGTGAGCGACATCCGCGTCGCCGGCCTCTGCACCTGCTCCTCGATCCCGCGTAACGCTGCCTATCTCGCGGCGATGGCGGGCGCCGAGCCTGAGGACATGATGGTGCCGGCACCGGCGGCGGGGCTGAATCACTGCGCTGCCATAACGGACTTGCGTTTCAAGGACGGCAGCGATGCCCTGGCCGCGGTGCTGGAGAAGGCGAGCGAGAGCGTAACCAAATGGGGCCTGGAAACCTACGGTGTGCTCCCCTATTGCTGGAGCCACTGGACGGAATTCATCCCTGGCCTGATGCGCGTCGAGGACAAGTACGAGGGCCGGGCGCAGGGGCTACGCATGCAGCACAACCTGCACGTGCACGATATGGACCACGAGCGTGAGCGTTCGGCCCACTGGGCGGACCTGGCGGCAAAGCTGGCGAGCGGCGAGCAGGAACTGTCCCTCAACGTGCTCCCCGAGGACGAGGCCATCGAGGTGGTCGAGATCATCGAGGACATAATCGAGAACCGCAACGCAATCCATGTCGTGAACGTGATCAACGGCGGTGCCATCAGCAACCTGCCTGAGGACGCCGTCGTCGAGGTATCCTCGGTTGTCAACGGCTACGGCATCTCGCCGATGAACATAGGCGAGATCCCCGAGGCTTGGGCGGCAGTCCTGCGCAGCCACATCACTTGCCAGGAACTAACGGCCGAGGCCGCCCTCACAGGCGACTACGACATCGCCCTGCAGGCTTACCTCACCGACCCCACCATGGCGGCCAGGCTTACTCCGGCGGAGACCAAGGCTCTCCTGGACGAAATGCTCGCGGCGCACGCAGCCTACTTGCCTCAGTTCTCATCGTAGCTCTCCAGGGCAACCACAGTAAGTACGGCAGAGCCCCGAGCGGTAGAACCGCCCCGGGGCTCTGTGCTTGACAGGTCACCGTGCCGGCTGGCAGAATGACGCCAATTGAGTTGGGCCGCCGGGATTGGGCAACAAGTCCCGACGGAAACAGAGGAGGCAGGTTTGACGATGTCCGCTCGTAGAATCAGTGATCGGGTATTCTGGGTTGGGGCGCTGGACTGGGACCGCCGGCTGTTTGACTCTCTGGTGCCTCTCCCGGACGGCACCACCTACAACGCCTATGTGATCCGCGGCTCGCAAGCGACGGCTCTCATTGACACAGTTGACCCAACAATGACCCACGTGTTGCAGGAGAACCTCACCAGCCTCGACGTGGGCAAGCTGGACTACATCATCTGCAACCACGCCGAGCAGGATCACTCGGGGTCATTGCCCGATATCATGGCGCGCTTTCCCTCCGCGAAGGTCGTTTGCACGCCTCGCTGTGCCGAACTGCTATCGCTGCTACTGCACGTTCCGAGCGATCGTCTGGTCACGGTTCAAGACGGGGAGACGCTTTCCCTGGGCGACCTGACGCTGGAGTTCATACATGCACCCTGGGTGCACTGGCCAGAGACGATGCTCACCTACCTGCGGGAGGAGAGCACTCTTTTCCCCTGTGATCTCTTCGGCTCGCACTTAGCGGCTTCGGAGCTCAGCGCGCTCGAGTCGCCGCAACTTGGGGAAGCGATCAAGCGCTACTACGCCGAGATCATGATGCCCTTCGCTCGCAACATTGCCAAGCACCTGGAACGGTTGGGAAACTATGAGATTGCCAGGATCTGCCCCAGCCATGGGCCAATCTATGACCGGCCGGAGTACGTCCTTGCTTTGTACAGAGAATGGGTGCTGGCGGAGCCCAAGAACCTGGCCACCATCGCCTATGTAACGATGCACGGCAGCACTCGTATGCTCACGGATCATCTCGTCGCGGCCTTGATCGCTAGAGGAGTGGGCGTGGAGCGCTTCGACCTCGTGGGCGTGGACATCGGCAGGTTGGCCATGTCTCTGGTTGATGCAGCGACGGTTCTTATCGGCACGCCCACGGTTCTGGCCGGGCCGCACCCCAGCGCCGTCTACGCCGCTCACTTGGTCAATGCTCTGCGGCCGAAGGCGAAGTTCGTAGGCGTGTATGGGTCTTATGGTTGGGGCACGCGCGCCGACGAACAACTGGCGGCACAACTGACAAACCTCCGGCCGCAGGTCCTGGATTCCGTACTCGTCAAAGGCATGCCACGGAGCGAGGACTACGCAGCCCTTGACCGGCTGGCGGACACGATCGCCAGCAAGCACGCCGAGGCAGGGCTGAAGTCGAGAACCCCTGAGAGTGGCAGCTAAGATTCTGGCGCCGTTGGTGACGAGTCGTGGACGGGAGCGGGGCTATCTCGCTCCCGTCCTTATTTCCCTCATCAGGGCCCAGGCGCTGGCAAGCCCAACCACGAGAAAGGATGTGGCCTCCGCCCAGGGGAATGGCCCGTGGCTCGCGGCGGAGACGATGAAGGCGTCCACCGTACAGCGGGTGCCATGCGATGCTGCCGATTTTCTGCCGCTGCTCGTCAGGCGCAGCACGTGCTGGCTGTCGCCAAGCCCGGAGACGAGGTGGATGTTCTGCTGCCACTGGACGTCTGGCGCGTACAGGTCTATGTATGAGTGTCCCTCACTGTCTGTCGGCAGGCCCGGTATGCGCCTGCCGTCGAGGCTGGCGTAGAGAATTCCGGACCGGCTGTCCCGCAGAGCGACCAGAGTGACGCCGTCGCCTTTGAACGAGAGCGTCAGGTTCGAATCGGCTTCGTCGGCAACGACGGCGGCGCCGCCGCTCGCTTGCTTGAGGATAGAGTTGTGCCAACCCTTCCCCCAGGTGACGCCGGGGCTCGTCTCCTGGTGGTAGCCTGGGCCAGCCGTGGTGAGGGCGGTGGCGGCATCCTTGATGGCGTAGTACACGCGCCTGGGCGTGAAGTCCACATCGACGACGCGGAAGTAGTAGTCGGCCCGATCGGGCGGAATGTCACCAACCTGGCGGAAATACCAGAAATTGATCACGCCTGCCCACGGCCACTGGCGGCGGGCGATGTCAATGGCGCGCAAGGCGTAGTCGGCCTGTTGCGTCTCGCTCACGCGCCCCCAGGTCAGCTTGTCCTCGGGCCAGTCGCTGGGTGGCGCGTCCCAACCGAACTCGTTGAACCAGATGGCCTTGTTGCTGTCGCCGTAGCTCTCCATTATGCGGCGCTGCAGGGTCGCGCGGGCGAAATTCAGTTTCCCTGGATCGGCCGCATCCTCAGGCGGGTACTGCATCCCAAACACGTTAGCCGAGAGAATGTCAAAATACGGCTGAACCCCGGCTTTGTACATCGCCTCCAGGTATTGCAGGTCGTCCATGGCGCGCCACTTGCCAGGCTCTGGGTGCGGTTCGCCCAGGGTGATCGCTAGCGGTGCGCTGAGCACATAGACGTCGGGGTTGGCCTCTTTTGCGCGCGTGTAGGCGATTCGCAGCAGTTCAACGTAGCCGGCCGGGTCCACGGGGCGGTTGCCCCACTCCTGCCACAGGTTTGGCTCGTTCCAGATCTGGATATAGTCTATCCGGCCCTTGTAGTGCTCGGCGAAGGCATGGATGAAGTCGCCATAGTCGTTGAAGTCGTCCGGCGGGCTGCCGGCAACGGTGTTGTCCTGCCGGCTCCAATCGGGGGCGCGGTCCACCCTGGCAATGACGCGCAAGCCATAGCGCTCGCAAAGGTCCACGATGCTGTCGTACTTGGACCAGTTGTAGTCGGCAGGGGAACGCGCCTTTCGGGGTTCGATCTCGGCCCAGGAGAACTCAATCTTGGCCCAGCGGATGCCGGCCTCAGCGGCCATGCTGACTGTGCGCTCGCGCTTCCAGTCCTCGACCTCGTTGTTGAGGAAGAAGTTGGCGCCATAGGGGTTAACGTCAGTGTTGGGGATCGAACGTTCCGGCGCCGGCGCCGGCGGCTTGCCGGCCGTGAACCAAGGCACGATCACGAGCAGCAGGCCCAGCAGGGCCGAGCCAACAAGCCCGGCAAAGACATATGCCCTGGCTCGCACAACGGACCGGATGGTGGATGGATCTCTCAAAGGGCCACCTTTACCGCCTGGGCAGTATAAGCATGTGCGCCGCAGTGGCGCAAAGGGCACACGGACAGGCCGGGCTCCACGCTAGTTCCGGCCCGTGCGCCACGGCGATTGCTGGCCTCATGGTGCCGCACCTATAATGCCACCATGCAGGTGATCGTCACGCACGAGAACACGGACTTCGATGGCCTGGCTTCGCTTGTGGCCGCGGCCAGGCTGTATCCGGCGGCGATCGCGATCCTGCCCCGCAAACTGAACCGCAATGCGCAGTCCTTCGTGACCTTCTACCAGGAGCAGTTGCCGCTGCGCAGCGCCGATGACCTGCCCAACGAGCCCATCACCAACGTCATCCTGGTGGACTCGCAGTCGCCAGGCCAGATGCCAGGAATTGATGAGGGAACGTCCTTTCTGGTGCTCGATCACCACCCGGTGGAGAGGCCGTTGCCGAACGCGCGCTACGAACTGGACGCGACTGGTGCCGCGACCACGATGCTGGTAGAGCGGCTGATCGAAGCTGGCCTGCCTCTCACGCCGGTGGAGGCGACCCTCTTTCTGCTCGGCATCTATGAGGATACGGGTCGCCTTTCTTACGGAGCGACCACTTCGCGGGACTTGCGAGCCGCCGCCTTCCTGCTGGATGCCGGTGCCAGCCTGAAAGCGGCCGATCGCTTCCTGACCTACCCATTGACCGGAGAACTGCGGTCTCTCTACAACAACCTTGTGCAGAGCCTGGAGACGGTGCAGATCGAGGGCGAGACAATTGCCATCGCCAGCGCCGCCGCGGAGCACTACATCGAGGAGGTGAGCGTCCTCGCGCACCGGCTCATGGACCTGTTCGAGCCTGATGCTCTCCTGATGCTGGTGGCGATGGACGATCATGTGCAGCTAGTAGCCCGCAGCAGCAACGGTGCCGTGGACGTAGGGCAGATCGCGGCTCGGCTCGGGGGTGGCGGACACCAACGGGCAGCGGCAGCCCTGGTTCGCGGGCTGAGTCTGGCGCAAGTGAGGCAGCAACTGCTTGAGTTGCTGCCTCAGGTTGTGCGGCCGGCGACGCGGGTTTCCCAGATCATGTCATTTGGCGTGCACGTGCTCTCGCCCGACACGAAGGTGGCGGAGGCCGCCGAGTTGATGCAGCGCTACGGGCACGAGGGTTTCCCTGTCGTTGACAGCGGCCAGTTGGTGGGCATCATCACCCGGCGCGAGATAGACAGGGCGATGCAACACGGCCTTTTCCGTGCCCCTGTACGCGTGTACATGCGTGCCGAGGGCGTCGCCGTCTCACCGGAGGCGGGCGTGCACGAAGTGCAGCGGCTGATGACCGAGCACGGGATCGGGCAGGTGCCGGTGGTGGAGGACGGCAAGGTTATCGGTATCGTGACGCGGACCGATCTGATCAAGCTATGGGCCGCCGAGCGCGAACCGTCGCCGGCTCTGAACGTCGCCGGGGAGCTAAGGCGGGCTCTGCCAGAGCCGGTTTGGCAGTTGCTGCAATCGGCCGCCGCTGCTGCCACCCAGCGCGGTTACGGGCTCTATGTGGTCGGCGGATTCGTACGCGATCTGCTGCTACACCAACCCAACCTGGACCTCGACCTTGTGGTTGAGGGCGATGCCGCCAGGTTGGCGCAGGCGCTGTCCGAAGCCTATGGCGGGTCTGTGCGCAGCCACCGGCGCTTCGGCACTGCCAAGTGGCTGCTAAGCGAGGTATGGCGTCAGCGTGGCTTGACGGCCGTCAATGGTTTGCCGGAACACATTGACTTCGCCTCCGCTCGCACCGAGTTCTACGAGCACCCGAGTTCGTTGCCGGTCGTCGAGCGTAGCTCGATCAAGCAGGACCTTCACCGGCGGGACTTCACTATCAATACCCTGGCCGTCTGCCTCAATGCAGAGAGGCTGGGCGAGGTACTCGACTTCTTCGGCGGCCTGAAGGACCTCAACCTCGGCTTGATCCGGGTGCTGCACAACCTGTCGTTCGTCGAAGACCCGACCCGCATTCTGCGGGCCCTCCGCCTGGAGGCCAGGCTCGGTTTCCGCATCGAGCCGCGCACGGCCAACCTTATCAAGGATGCTGTGGTCTTGCTCCGGCGCACCTCTGGCGAGCGGCTGGCTCACGAACTCGTGCTGATCCTCGAGGAAGAGGCGCCGGAGAAAGTGTTGGCACGCTTGCGCGATTTCGGCGCCCTGGAACAACTCGGGCCAGGGTTGCACTTCGATGAGGACATTGCCGAAGCCATGCGCCAGGCCCGCGCTCAAGCGGACGCCTGGCCGTTGCCCCGGCACGACCTTCCCCAAGTCTATCTCTGTCTTCTGGCATGGCGGGCTGACAAGGACGAACTTGCGGACCTGGTGACGCGCCTGCATTTGCCGAGGGACCTGGCGGGGCCTTTGCGCGATCTGGTGCCGCTGCGGGGCACACTGTCGGCGTTGGCAACGCCGGGCTTGCTGCCCAGCCAGGCCTACGAACGGCTGCACAACTACGGCCCGGCCAGCCTTCTAGCGGCCTTTGCGATCAGCAAGGAAGAGGCCGTGCGCAGCCGGCTGCTCAGCTATCAGCGGGAGTGGAGCCACGTCAAACCGCTGATAGGCGGGGCCTTCTTGCGTTCTCTTGGCCTCAAGCCAGGCCCCATCTACCGCGAGATACTGGAAAACCTGCGCCGGGCGAAGCTTGACGGCCAGGCACTCGATGAGGAGGGCGAAAAGGCCCTGGTGCGGCGGTGGCTGGCGGAGGGCCGCTTTCAGCAGATGCTTGAGGGAGCAAAGGCATGAGAGTCAGCCTGGGCCCGCTTTCGCTGGAAAGGCAATCCAGCCGGCCCTATGTTGCATGGGGCTATCAGATCGAACCATCAGCCTGGGTCTTGCGCTTCGCCAAAGGCAGCTACTGCCTACCGTGGCGAGGGCCGGCTCGGGGGGTCGTCCAGGCCTGGGCCGCGGTTCTGCCGTCGGCAGTGCGCGTCACTGATCCACTTGGACGCCGTTGGGTGCGCTCTCTCACCCGGCGCGCCGATCGGTTCTGGGTGCTTGGTGGGGTGCTGCTTGTTCTTGCCCTCACGGGATTCAGCGCCAGAAAGCGGCGGCGCAACTCTCAGCGCTGCTAGGAAGGCGATCTTGGCGGGAGGAGAGATGGAGCAACTATTCCAGTGGCTGGATAGCTTCAAGTCGGCGAATCTTGTTCGTGCCGCGTTCGGCGAGCCGCAGACGGTCGGTGGGCGAACGGTGATTCCCGTGGCCAGAGTGATCGGTGGCTTCGGCACGCCACTTGATGGTCAGTCACGAGGCTGCGCTGATCAAGGAGGCAGTTGTGCTGGCACCGCCGATGCAGGCGACGTGCCCGTAGCGCGCGTGCGCGTCACGCCCGTGGCCGTCATAAGCGTCGGCAGCGACGGCGTGCAAGTGCAGGAG
Source organism: Anaerolineae bacterium (assembly GCA_034436255.1). Lineage (GTDB taxonomy): Bacteria > Chloroflexota > Anaerolineae > DRVO01 > DRVO01 > DAOTVV01. Next base: position 59 of record DAOTVV010000031.1, on the reverse strand, counting down.
ATCGCCAACCACACGGTCAGGCTCGTTCTGGGGCTCGTGGTGCCGGGGCTGGCCGTTGC
>DAOTVV010000030.1:0-18073 GCA_034436255.1 Anaerolineae bacterium | reverse complement strand
CTCCACGTTCAGCGCCGCTAGAGCCTGGGCGGCGCTAAGCTGCAGCGAATCATCCACTCCGGCCGAGAGGCCCGCAGCCAGGCTGAAGTAGACGAAAGCGCCATAGGCGACAAGCACAAGCAAGAGGAGCGACGCCGTCCAAAGGGCAAAACGGGCGCGGATGGTTTTAAGCCGTCGCATTTTCTGCTGCCAGGCGGTACCCTGCACCCCGGACGGTGTGGATGAGCTTCACTGGCGAGCCGTCATCTATCTTGCGCCGCAGATTGCGGATGTAGACATCTACGACGTTGGACTCATTGAATGAGTCGTAGTTCCACACGTGGTCGGCGATGGCGGTGCGGCTGAGCACGTGCCCTGGCTCGCGCATCAGGCACTCCAGCACGGCATACTCCTTTGCCGTGAGCTCGATCAACTTGCCGCCGCGCTTTACCCGGCGCGTCAACAGGTCTAGCGTAAGGTCAGCGACCTGCAAGACAGTGGACTTGTTCACCTCGCCGGAGCGGCGGGCGATGGCGCGCAGGCGCGCCAGCAGTTCCTTGAGGGCAAATGGCTTCACCAGGTAGTCGTCGCCGCCAGCATCGAGCCCGGCGACCCGATCGTCAACCGAGTCGCGGGCGGTGAGCATCAGGATCGGCGTTCTGATACCTTGCCGGCGCAACTCTCGGCTGACGCTCAGGCCGTCCAGCTCCGGCAGTAACAGGTCCAGGATGATGATATCGAACTGGCAAGCTGCCACCCAGTCCAGTGCCTCGCGGCCGGTGAAGGCCACGTCCACGGCGTACCCGTTCTCTTCCAGCCCGCGCTTGATATAGCTGGCCAGCGTCCGCTCATCTTCTACGATCAGCACATGCATGGCGCACCCCTACTAGCATACAGCCAGAATAAGGGGTTTGGATGAAGAACAGATGAAACGGTGCTCAGGCAGTGGGCTTGCGCGCGCCGCCGGCTTCGGCACCAGCCAGGCTATCCAGCAGGCGGATGAACGAGCGGGCCAGGGCAGAGAGGTGATGGTGCCGCTGATGCAGGTAGTAGAGCGGCCGGCGCAGGCTGAGCCCCTCGACCGCCACCGGCACGAGCAGCCCGGCTCTCTCTTCCAGCCCGATAGCCTGGCGGGACATGAAAGCGACGCCCAGCCCCATGAGCACGGCGTTCTTGATCGCCTCCACCCCACCCAGCTCGTAGGCGGGCGCCAGGCGGACGCCCAGGGCCGAAAGCGCCTCCTCCACCAGCGCCCGTGTGCCGGACTCGGGCTCGCGGCTCACCATGGGCCAGGCCTGGAGCTCGCTCACCGAGATCGGCCCATGCCCGGCCAACGGATGCCCGGCCGGCACCACCAGCACGAGTTCGTCGCTGAGGAACTCGGCCACCACCAGGTCGGTTTCCTCCACGGATGCCTCAACCAGGCCGATCTCGACGGCGTAGGATTGCAGCGCCTCCACCACGCGGCTGCTGGGCTCGATGTCGGCGATGCTGCGCATCTCCGGGTGCAGGCGCTTGAACTGACCCAGAAGCTGCGGCAGCAGGTAGGCGCCAATAGTGGGGCTGGCCGCCAGGCGCAGATAGGTGGCCTGCGCCCCACGCTGTTCGAGCATGGCCGCTGCCGCCTCTGCCTCCAGGTTGAGCATCCGCCTGGCGTAGCCGAGCAGCACTTCCCCCGCCGCGGTGAGGCGCACCCCGCGCGGCAGGCGATCCAGTAAGCGCAGGCCCAACTCCTGCTCCAAAGCCTGAATCTGGGCGCTCACCGCCGGCTGGGAGATGGATAGCTCCCTGGCGACCCCGGTGAAGCTACCGGTCCGCGCCAAGAGCTCGAAGGTGCGCAATTGCCTTAGTTCCATAGTCTCTAATATAGCGCCCCTTTATAATGTTTGCCAGCCATATCAGTAGTCCTTATGATAGTGCTAGCCTGGTCGCAGCTGCCTGGCCCCGCTCCAGTGGCCAGAGCTCCAGGCAGATGAATCTCCAGTGAGGCTCAGATGCTCACCACGCCAACCGCTGTGCAGGAACGTCCCCAGGCTCAGCCCTCCGTGCCAGATGTGAACACGGACCTGAGCCGGGGCCTGAGCGATGCCGAAGTCCGCGCTCGCCAGGCCAAGTATGGCTTCAACGAGGTGCCGGAGCGCAAGCCCAACCTCTGGCTGATGTTTGCCAAGAAGTTCTGGGGCCTTTCGGCCTGGATGATCGAACTGATCATGGTGCTTTCGTTCATTCTACACAAGTACTCGGACCTGTACATCGTCACGGCGCTCCTCGTCGTCAACGCTGTGCTCAGCTTCGCCCAGGAGCAGCGCGCCTCGGCCGCGGTGGAGACGCTGCGGCGCCGGTTGCAGGTGGGAGCACGCGTGCTGCGCGAAGGCAAGTGGTCCGTCGTCCCTGCCCGTGAACTGGTGCCGGGAGATGTGGTTCGGGTGCGGGCTGGGGATTTCGTGCCAGCCGATATGTCCCTCGTCGAGGGCCACCTGCAGGTTGACCAGTCGGCCCTGACGGGCGAGAGCCTGGAGGTAGATAAGGAGAAAGCGGCCGTGCTCTACTCCGGCTCCGTCGTTAGGCGGGGTGAGGCAACCGGCGTGGTCACGCTCACGGGGGCGCACACCTACTTCGGCCGCACGACCGAGTTGGTGCAGCTGGCGCGGCCTAAGCTGCACATGGAGGAAGTGATCAGCCGCGTCGTCAAGTGGCTGTTCGTCATTGTCGGCGTCATGCTGGCGATCACCATGGTGTTCGTCGTCATCCGCGGCCTGCCCTTCCTCGACATCCTGCCCTTGATGCTGGTGCTGTTGCTGGGGGCAGTACCGGTGGCTCTGCCGGTGATGTTCACCGTGAGCATGGCCCTGGGGTCGCTCCAACTGGCGAAGCAGGGCGTCCTCGTCACCCGCCTGAGCGCCTCCGACGATGCTGCCAGCATGGACGTGCTTTGCGTTGACAAGACGGGCACGATCACGGCGAACCGCCTCAATGTTGTCTCCATCCTGCCCCTCGATGGCCAGAGCGAGGACCAGGTGCTCCTCTGGGGCTCCCTGGCCTCGCAGGAAGCCAACCACGACCCGATTGACATGGCCTTCATCTCAGAGGCACGCCGGCGGGAACTGCTGGATGAGGACTGGGTGCAACGCAGCTTCTCGCCTTTCGACCCGAGCACGCGCCGGACAGAGGCGATCGTGAGCCGGGGCGAGGGGGAGTGGCGGGTAGCCAAGGGCGCCGTGAGCGTGATTACCCAGGCCTGCCAGCTGGACGAGCACGCCTGCCGGGATCTCGAGGAACGTTCCGCCCCCTTGACGAAGTCCGGCGCGCGCTTGTTGGCCGTCGCCGTGGGCGATGCCGGGGGGCCGTTGCGCCTGGCTGGGCTGGTCGCTCTGAGCGACACACCCAGGCCGGACGCACCGAAGCTGATCAGGGAACTGAAAGAGCTAGGCGTCTCAGTGAAGATGCTCACCGGCGATGCTTTGCCCATCGCCCGCGAGGTGGCCCGGGCCGTGGGCCTGGGCGGCAACGTGGAACGCCTGGCGGACCTGGAGAAGCAGGCGGCGGTGGACGCGCAAGCTGCGGCGCAGGCAGCCGAGGCCAGCGACGGCTTTGCCGAGATCTACCCAGAGGGCAAGTACACTGTCGTCAAGGAATTGCAGGCTCGCGGGCACGTTGTCGGTATGACGGGCGACGGCGTCAACGATGCGCCAGCCCTGCGCCAGGCTGAGGTTGGCATCGCTATGAGCAATGCCACTGACGTGGCCAAGGGCGCCGCCAGCGTCGTGCTCACCGAGGAGGGGCTGGGCGGAATCGTTGACCTCGTGCGCAACGGGCGCATGATCTACCAGCGCATCGCCACCTGGGTCATCAACAAGATGAGCCGTACCATCCAGAAGTCAGCCTTCGTCGTGATCGCCTTCCTGATCACAGGCAGGTTTGTCGTCTCCGCTTTCGCCATGCTGCTCATGATGTTCATGACCGATTTCGTCAAGATCTCGCTCTCGACGGACAACATGCGCGGCTCGCGCACGCCCAACAACTGGGACGTGCTGGGCCTGACGAAGATCGGCGTGCTCCTCGGGCTGCTGATGACTGTGGAGTCGCTGGGCCTGCTCTATCTCGGGTTCCACTGGTTCCACCTGGGCGGGGACGATCAGGCCCTGAGCACGTTCTCCTACATCACGCTCCTCTACTTCGCCCTGTTCTCCATCTTCACGGTTCGGGTGCGGCGGCACTTCTGGGAATCCATGCCAAGCAAGACATTGCTGATCGCCATCGGGCTGGACTTGGTGATAAGCACTGTGCTAGCCTTAGTGGGTATTCCGGGCCTGGTGGCGCTGCCGGCGGGGGTAGTCGCTTTTGTGATGGTGTACTCCTTCATTTTCTCGCTGGTGGTCAACGACTTCGCCAAGCGCCTGGCGGTGACGCGCCTGGGCCTCAACTGGTAAGGGGGTGGTGTGCCTAGTCCTATCTTGGTGCGGCTTGGGCCGCTAGCCATCCGTTGGTACGGCGTGCTGATCGTGAGCGGCGCACTTGCCGCCGCCTATTTCTCCAGCCGCGAGGCGGCCAGGCGCGGGCACGACCCGGAGATCGCCTGGGACATGCTCATCTGGGTGCTATTCTGGGGCATCGTGGGCGCACGCCTGTACCACGTGGTCTCATCGCCAGTTGGCGGCAACCTTGGCTGGTCATACTACCGCCAGCACCCGCTGGAAGCGCTGATGATCTGGCGCGGCGGGCTGGGCATCTACGGCGCCCTGGCGGGGGGCATCTTCGGCGTGGCCACTTATGCCTGGCGGCATCATCTGGACCTGGTGGAGTGGCTGGACATCATCGCCCCCAATGTCCTCCTGGCCCAGGCCTTCGGCCGCTGGGGCAACTTCTTCAACCAGGAGGCTTACGGCTACCCTACGAACCTGCCCTGGGGGATATACATTGATCCCAGCCACCGCTTGCCGGGGCTGGAGCAGTACAGCCACTATCACCCCCTGTTCCTTTACGAGTCCCTGGCTTGCTTGCTCGCCTTCGTGCTCCTCACCTTGGCCCAGCGGCGCTGGCTGCGTACCTGGCTGCTCAGGGGGGACATGCTCGCTCTCTATTTCGCCAGCTACGGCGCCATCCGAACCTTCACCGAGTCCTTGCGGCCCGACGCCTGGCGCGTGGGCGGCTGGCCGACGGCGCAGATCATCAGCCTGGCAGCCGTCGCCGTCTCGCTCCTGTACATCGCCCTGCGCCACACACTCAAGCCGCACCCCAAGGAGCAGACCCAGAGCCCCAGCAGTTAGCGCCTTCCTCAGGCGCCTCTCCGGAGCCGCCTCTCCGCTAAGCTGCCAGCCGCCGCCAGGCAAGGCCAGCGAGGTGGCGAGGGCTATCCACGCCCCTGGGCCGCTGAGGTGATCCAGCGGACGGCGCGGGCGAGTATGCGATTGCTCGTTACTCCGCCTTCTTGAGTTGTGGCCGGACATAGAAACTGTGGCCAGCGTAACTCACCTGTTTGAGGCGGCCTTCCGCCAGTAGCGCGGCCACCACCTCCCACGAACCGCCGAGCCGGGCCAGGTAGCGGCGCACAGCGTCCTCGCGCATCGGGTGCACTGAAACTATGGCCAGGAGGCCGCTCACGAGGTCGCCCGTGGCAGCGAAATCGTCACCTTCGTAGCCGGTGAGGCATTCCACGGCCAGGCCCCGTTCGCTGAGCAGTTCGTGGGCGCGGACGACTGTCTCCTCTACTGGGGGAACGGCCCAGGCCTCGGCCGGTGGCCTGGTGGGCACGGAAAGGTAAGCCTTGCTCGGGCGCACGCGCGCCAGGAACTCCGACAGGCGCTGCAAGTCCTCGTCCCCGGTATTGATGCCGTCAACCAGCATCGTTTCCGTCACCAACTGGCCGCGAAAGCTGCCGGCAAAGGCCAGGATGCCCTCGAGGATGGCGGAGAGAACCAGGGAGCGATGTGGGCGATCCAGGCGCCTCCAGGTGCGTTCACGCACCGCATCCACCTTGAGGGACACCCAATCGGCCCGCGCAAGCTCGCGGCGGACGTCCTCGCGCCAGATGAGCGAGGCATTGCTGATGACGGCTATCGGCACGCCGAGCGGCCGGATCGAGTCTATCTCCTGCCCCAGCCCGGCGTCCAGAGTCGGCTCGCCGTCGGAGACGAAGGTCAGGAAGTCCACTGCCTGACCGGCGGCTTTGGCGGCGGCGAGGCTGGCTTCCACGGCGCGACGCACAGCCTGAGGGGCATGGAAAGCGGTGCGGCTCACGCGCATGTCGAGCGTCCGCCCTACCTGGCAGTAGGCGCAGGCATAGGTGCAGATCTTGGGCGGTATGTTGTTGATGCCCAGGCTGCGCCCCAGGCGCCTGGATGGTACGGGGCCGAAGGTCAGTGGGTACGACATGTCCATGGCAACATCCCCTGTTGCAGGTTGGCCGCCCGCCAGCAGGAAATAGGGTGGGGCGGCCCGGGCCGCCCCGCCCGCATCTACCAGATGGCGATGCCGAAAAAGGCAGTCACGAACTTGACGGCTACATACAAGAAATACAGGCCGAAGATCAGCTTCAAGGTTGCCGGCTTGAAGCGCTTGATGATCGCCGCGCCCACCTGAGCGCCGGCGATTGTGCCAGCCGCCAGCAGCAAGCCCGTCGTCAGGTCCACGAAGCCCTGGGCCAACTTGATAGCACCGCCGACAACGGCGAGCGGGATCATGGTGGCCAGAGACGTCCCCATAGTGATGTAGACGGGAGCCCCGAAACGGCAAGAGCCCAAGCCAGCGCTGCGGAGTCAATCACTCCCAGCTAACCGGCCGTTTCTCATTTCAGATCGGCCGGTCAATGGATTCGCCGCGCAAGCAATAGAACCGGCAAGCGCAGGCCTACCCTGGAGGAGGTCGCTTGATTCCAGCGCCGCGCCCCGAGATGCAGAAACAGCAAGACGGGCGCCAGGCACATCGCTTCTGGCCGCAGCAGCGTCCTGATGACACTTCGCTTCTCCCGACGGCCAGAGCGCACGGCCCTGGCCAGACCCTAGCGCCCCTGAGCGGGGGCGGGCATAGCAGGCGGTTTGGCCTCTGGGGTCATCTGGGACAGCCGCTCGACGATCGGCTGGAAGGCATCGCCTTTGTAGCTCTCGATCTGGCCATAGTCGCACAGCGACGTAAGCTCGGGGTCTATGGGCAGGCGACCCAGGAACGGCACCTGCAGTTGGGCAGCCATGATCTCGGGATGGCTGGGACCGAAGATGTCGTACTGCTTGCCCGTGTCCGGCGCGATGAAGTAACTCATGTTCTCCACCAGCCCGAGCAAAGGCACACCGACCTGGCGCACCATCTGCGCCGCCTTGCGCACGACCATGCCAGCCAGCCCCTGGGGTGAGCTAACCAGGAGCACGCCGCTCATGGGCAGGGACTGCAACACCGTCAGCGAGGCGTCGGAGGTGCCGGGCGGCAGGTCAACCACCAGGTAATCCAGGTTGCCCCAGAGCACATCCGTCCAGAACTGGCGGATGGCGCCGCTGATCAGCGGGCCACGCCAGATCACCGCCTGGTCCTCGCGCTCCAACAGGAGGTTGATGGACATCACCTTGATGCCAGTGCTGGTCTCAGCAGGCAGGATGGCAATGGGGCTGGAGCCAGGCTGGGCGCCATTGGGGAAGAACATCTTGGGGATGCTCGGGCCGGTGATGTCGGCATCGAGCACGCCCACACGCAACCCCTTGCGCCGCAGGCCCGTCGCCAGGAGCGCCGCCACCAGCGACTTGCCCACTCCGCCCTTGCCGCTCATGACGGCGACGACGTGCTCGACATGGTTGAACTTCTCGGCCAGGCCGCCCTGCTCCTGCTTCTGGTCCCCATACAATCGCGCCTTTTCCTCGGCGGTCATCTCCTCCATGCGGACGTCAACCGACTGGACGCCCGGCACTTTGAGCAGAGCCGCCCTGGTGTCCTTCTGCAGTTGGTCTTTGAGCGGGCAACCCATGGTGGTGAGGGCCAGGGTGACGGTCACCCGGCCGTCGCTGACCTTCACGTCCCGAACCATGCCCAGGTCCACAATGCTACGCTGCAACTCGGGGTCCATGACACCGGCAAGCGCCCGTCGTGCTTGCTGTTCCGTCACTGCCATCACTGTCTCCTAAGCCGGAAATGCCCTCTAGTCATGATACAGGAACGCAGGGACACAGATCAACGCCGATAGAGCCAGGCAGCTTCCGCCCCTGGTCCTCATTCTTCGTCGCAGTCCGCGTCTGTCTGCGTTCGCTGATCCGGCCTGCTACGACCCGCCCCTGTGCTCGATACTCTCGCCGCAAGGGCCGGCGCCTTGCAGGCTGCCGTTCAGATAGGCCTCGATGGCCTGGCGGGCTGAGCCGGAAGCGCCCGTGACCGGCTCGATGCCACTCTCCTGGAAGATCTCAACAGCACGCATCCCCATCCCACCGGTGATCATCACCTTGGCACCCTGCCTCGCGATGAAGGCGGGCACCTCACCCGGCTGGTGATTGCCGTAGAAGGGGTTGGCTACTACCTTGACGCTCGTGATCGCCTGCCCTTCCAGGTCCGCCAGGACGAAGTAGGGGCAGCGGCCGAAATGGGCGTGAACAGCACTATCCAGGCCACGGTCCTCTGCTGCTGATACAGCAATTCGCATAGCGTATTCTCTCCTCTAATTGTGATTGTGTCAACTTATGCTGGACCACCACGGCGCCCGCCGCCGCGGTAGCGGTGCCTCCCGAGCCACCCGCCGGATGGTGACTGGACGCCGGCGCTGCCAACGACTGCGCCCGGCTGCTGGCCCCGCTTCGCCCGCGCCACCAAAGCATCCACCACCACGGGGAGCAACTCCCGCCCGGCGAAGGCGACGGCCCCGGCCAGCGCTGGCAGCAGCCGCTGCCGCCACGATTGCAGCGACGATGGCGGCGACACTACCGTCGCCGGTGGTGCTGCTGGCGTGGCCGGCCGGACGGGGGACGGTTGGATGACGACGGGGTAGCGCTCAATGCGGATGGCGGCTGTGGGGCAGACACGTTCGCATTCGCCGCAGTTGTCGCACCGGTTCTGGTCAATGCTCGCCCGCCCGCCGATCAGAGTGATGGCGCCTGTGGGGCAGGCCTCGACGCAGGCGCCGCAGCCTTTGCATCTCTCAAGGATCACTTCAGCCATGGCCCACTCTCCTGAACTGCAGACTCAGGCCTCTACCGCCTGTAGCTTGCCCCATAGCTCCCGCAAGGCTCGCGCTGCTGGCCCATCGCTGTAGGCCGTGAGCGGCAGCCGACGCAACGTCGCCTCGATCACGGCCTCGTCGAAGGGGATTGCCCCGAGCAGCGGCACGCCCTCGGCCTGGCAGAGGGCGGCGATCTCATCGGCGCGGTTCTGGCTGATGTCGGCCTTGTTGATGCAGGCCACTGCCTGAACGCCGAAATGGCGCACCATGCCGAGGGCGCGGCGCAGGTCATGCACACCGGATACGCTCGGCTCCGTCACCAGCAGGGCCAGATTGGCGCCACTCACGGCGGCAATGGCCGGGCAACCGATCCCCGGCGGCCCGTCAACCAGCAGCAGATCGGCAGCGCTGCTCGCGGCGAGCGCGGCCGCACTCATCCTTACCTGGGTGACGAGTTTGCCCGAATTCTCCTGGCCAGCGTACAACTGGGCATGGAAAAGCGGGCCGGCCGCCGTGTTCGACCGGTACCACTTGCCGGAGATGCGATCCGGCATCGAGATGGCGCCCGTCGGGCACTCGTAGTAGCAAGCAGCGCAGCCCTCGCAGGCGATCTTGTCAATGCTGGCTTTGCCATCGCTCAGCAGGACAGCCTGGAAGCGGCAGGCGGCCTCACAGAGGCCGCAGCCATAGCAGAGCCCGGGGTCCACCTGCGCAACCTTGTCCCCGATGAATTCGTGCTCTTCCACCAGTTGCGGCGAGAGCAACAGTTCCAGGTTGGAAGCATCAACATCGGCATCGGCCAGGACAAGGCGCCACCCTTGCGCTGCTGCCAACTGCGCCAGCGACGCCGTCACCGTCGTCTTGCCGGTGCCGCCTTTGCCGCTGAGGACCACCCATTGTCTCATGGCCTCACCTCGACCGACGCCGCGATCTGGCTGTACAGGCCACGCAGCGCCTCTCGGTACTCCGGCAGCCCATCAACCCAAAGGATGCCTTCGGCGTAGGCAGAAGCGATCCGCCTATCCAGCGGCAGGCGCAACAGGATGGGCAGGCCTTCGGCCTGGCAATAGGCGGTGACTTCGTCCTCGCCGCGGCCAGCGCGGTTGATGACCACGCCCACGGGCAGGCCAAGCTGATCGCGGGCCGTCTGCACGGCAAGCCGGAGGTCATGCAAGCCGAAAGGCGTCGGCTCGGTAACGAGGAGGACGTAGTCGCTGCCATGCATCGTCTCGATGACCGGGCAGGCGTTGCCAGGTGGCGCATCCAGGATGACCAGGCTGCCCGGCCGGCGGCGTTTGCCTGCCTGCGCCTTGAGTTCGCGGATGACGGGCGTGGCCAGTGCCTGGCCCACTTCGAGCAGGCCGCGAGCGAAACTGATGCCGCCCATCGCTTCGCCCCCTTCCACCGTACCGAGCCGCCGCAGTTGCTCGCTTATGGCGTTGGCCGGGCACTGGCGCGCGCAGAGCCCACAGCCATGGCATAGCTGTGGGAAAAGCAACACCTTGCCGCGCACTAATGCCAGAGCATGGAACTGGCACACCTGGACACAGCGGCCGCAGAGGGTGCAAGCCTCGGACAAGATCTGGGGCACCGGCAAGGTGACCTCCTCGGCCCAGGTGAACTCGGGCGCGAGGAAGAGGTGGTCGTTGGGCTCCTCGACATCACAGTCGAGCAGTTGCACCGCCATCTCCTCGCTCGCTACCCGTGCCAGACCGGTGGCCAGGAGCGTCTTGCCCGTGCCCCCCTTACCGCTAGCGATGGCGATGATCAAGTCCGCACCGCCCTCATTCTCTGGTCATGCGCGTGCCACACTTGGGGCACGTCTTCTGATAGCAGGCCTGCCCAGCCGTGTGCGGTTCCTTGTAGCCACAACGCGGGCAAACACAGTTGCCACCCGGCCCGGCAGCCTTGGGACCGCCCTGGCCGCCCCGGCCTCCGCCGCCTCTACCACGACCGATACCACCGAACATAGCACTACCTCCTGTCAAGATCAGGGAACGGAGAGGACACAGATCAACACTGATGAACGCAGATTAGAAGGAATATGCCTTGCCGATCAGCGTTCATCCGCGTCTATCCGCGTCTATCCGCGTCTATCCGCGTCTATCCCCGTTCATCCGCGTTCCCTTACCTACAGCCGAGCCAGGGAACACAGGCGACACAGATCAACACTGATGAACGCAGATTAGTTAGAAGGAATATACCTTGCCGATCAGCGTTCATCCGCGTCTATCCGCGTCCATCCGTGTTTCCTTACCTACAACCTAGAAAGACCTCCCCATTCCGCTGTGAGGGGAAGCGTTGGCGTAGCCGATCTGAGGCAACTTGCCAGCGATGAAAGCCTCGACGGCCTGACGTACCGTGCCGCCGTCGAAGCGATAGACGGCAACGCCGGCCGCATCGAGCACGGCGAAGGCATTAGGGCCGACGTTCTGGCTGAGCACCGCCTGCGCGCCCTTGTCAATTATCGCCTGCGCTGCCTGGATGCCGGCGCCACCGCCGGCGCTGATACTCGGGTTGGCGATCGCCTCTACCTGCATGCTCTCGGTGTCCACCAGCACGAACGCCGGGCAACGCCCGAATACCGGGCTGGCCATCGCTTCCAGATCCGCGCCCTGGGCTGTCACTGCCACTTTCACATCAGCACCTCCAGTGCTCGCTATGACCGCATTGCTTGTTGTGCCTTGACTGTACTATCATAGTATGTGCGTGTCAAGTCTTATGGTTGTGCAGCGCCAATGTGGCAGGCGCTGTTCGCGCCGAGCGGGGTCCGCAATCGGTCGCTGCCGAGATGCTTTGCGCCGCCGCCATCGCCTGCGCACGATCGCCAGGAAGGCGATGGCGCGAAACGTCTTGCTCCCCAAGCCTTCTTGGGCATGAGGTGGGGCGACTTAACCTGGCTACTGGTGCTAGAATAGCCAGCGTGGAAAATGAGAGGCAGTCAGAGATGGAACAAGGTGCACCGCCGGACGTTGGCCGCCGGCTGCGGCTCCTGCGCGAGCAGCGGGGGCTGACCCTGAGGATGCTGGCGCAGAGGAGCGGCCTCTCGGTGAACGCCGTGAGCCTGATCGAACGCGGCCAGACCTCGCCGACCGTGGCCACGTTGCATCGTCTGGCCGCCGCCCTGGAGGTGCGTATCGCCGACTTCTTCGCCTCTGAGGACGAAGAGAGCGTCGTCTACGTACCGGCGGGAGCGCGGCGGCAGACGCGCACGCAGGACACACTGTTCGAGAGCCTGGGCGCAGGCCTGATCGGGCAGCGCATCGAGCCTTTCGTCATCACTTTGCAGCCCGGCTCCGGCAGCGGCGCCGAGCCGATCGCCCACAGGGGCCAGGAGCTGGCCTTCGGCCTGGATGGCCAGATCACCTATACGGTGAACGGGCGCTTATACAACCTTGGCCCGGGCGATGCGCTGCTGTTCGACGCCTCCCTCCCGCATTGCTGGTGCAACTCGTCTCAGGCCGAGGCGCGCCTGATCCTGGTGCTCGAGCAGATCGAGGGTCGCGGGGTGGGGCTGATGCCGCATCTCGGGAGCGACAGCTAAAGGAGGCCGGTACGGGCAAGACGGAGCGCGCCGGCCTCTTCTCCCTTTCCGTCAACCTGCTGCTGGCAGGCCTCAAGTTCGCCCTGTCCGTCTACACCGGCAGCCTCGCCCTCAGGGCCGACGCCACCCATTCGCTCGTGGACGTGTTCGCTTCGCTCGCCGTCCTGGCAGGGCTGCTGATTTCGAAGCGTCGCTCCCGCTCCTTTCCCTATGGCCTCTACAAAGTCGAGAACCTCGCCTCCGTGATCATCGCTCTCCTCATCTTCATCGCCGGCTATGAGATCGCCCATCAGGCCCTGTTCGGGAGCACAGGGGCACTCAGGAACGTGCCGGTCGCGGCGCTGGGCATCGCCCTGGCGGGTCTGATCGGCTACCTCTTCAGCCTGTATGAGCGCCGGCTGGGCCGCGAGACCGGCTCACCAACCCTCCTGGCTGATAGCAAGCACTTCCAGGCCGACATGCTCACCTCCGCAGTCGTCCTCATTGCCGTCCTGGGCGACCTGCTCCGCCTGCCACTGGACCGGCTCGGTGCTGCCGTGATCGTGGTATTCATCGTGCACGCCGGCTGGGGCCTGCTGGTGGACGGTATGCGCGTCCTTCTGGACGCCTCGCTGGATCAGGAGACGCTCGCCACAGTGCGCGACGTGATCGCGGCTGACCCGCGAGTGGCCAGCATCCGCTCACTCACAGGGCGGAACTCTGGCCGCTACCGCTTCCTCGAGGCCGAAGTTACCTTGCGCCTGCACGACCTCGAGACCGCGCACAAAGCGAGCCAGGAGTTGGAGGCGGCAATTCGCGCCCAGGTGCCCCACGTGGATAGGGTGCTCATCCACTACGAGCCCGAGCAGAAAGATATCTGGCGCTGGGCCGTACCGCTGGCCAATGAGAAGGGGGAGGTATCGGCCCACCTGTCCCAGTCGCCCTTGTTCGCTTTGGTAGAGCTGCGGCGCAGCACAGGGCAGGCGGAGGTGCAGGAGACGCTCGCCAACCCTTACTTGGGCGTGGAGAAGCAACGAGGCATACGCGTAGCCGAGTTCCTTGTCGGCCAGGGCATTGACGGCCTGGCGCTCAAAGGCACCCTGGAGGGCAAAGGGCCGGAGTACGTCTTCGCAAGCAAGGGCGTGGAGGTGCTCCCGACGGAAAGGGCCAGCCTGGCAGAAGTCGTGGCTGACCTGGCAGCGATGTCGCGAGCCAAGAGCGCAGAGGAAAAAGCGGCAGCCTGAGGGCCCGCCTCGACACCTAGACCCTGGAAGCCCGCGAACCGCGGCGACTGCCTTCCCCGGATTGACGCCTGGCCACCGGCGCCATTCCGCCGGTCCTGCCACCTCACTCAGCAAATCCTTACCATCCCCTTACAAAACGCTAACATTCCCCTGCCGTATCGCTAATCATCGCCTGCTAGCATAGCGATGGTGGCGCCAAGATGGCTCGCCACCGAGGAATCGCAAAATGCGCCGTCGCTATCTCTGGGATCGGCTGGTGAAGTACCTGCTGCTGGCCAGCGCCTTTTCGGCGCTGCTGGTGCTCCTGCTCATCGGGCTTTTCACCTTGCAGGAGGCCTGGCCAGCCTTGGTTCGGGTGGGCCCATTGCGGCTTCTCACCGGCACATCCTGGCGGCCCGGCCAGGGGCAGTACGGCATCCTGCCCATGATCGCTGGCTCGCTCTGGGTGACGGCGGTGTCCGTGGTGATCGCCTTGCCGATCGGCCTGGGCACGGCGGTGTTCCTGGTCGAGGTGGCGCCGGGGCGCCTGGCTGGGGTGGTGAAGCCAGCGGTCGAGCTCCTGGCCGGCATCCCTTCAGTGGTCTATGGCCTGTTCGGCATGCTCATGCTCGTCCCGCTGCTGCGCCGCCTGCCTGTGCCGCGCAACAGCGGCTTTGGCATCCTGGCCGCCGGCATCGTGCTTGCTGTCATGGTCCTGCCCACCCTGATCACCATCTCCGCCGATGCCTTGCGCGCCGTGCCCCAAAGCTACAAAGAGGGCAGCCTGGCCCTGGGCGTCACTCACTGGCAGACCATTTGGGGCGTGATCGTGCCGGCAGCGCGCTCGGGCATCGTGGCGGCGGTCATCCTCGCCGTTGGCCGCGCCCTGGGCGAGACGATGGCCATGATCATGGTCATCGGCAACTCGCCCATCATCCCCGTGCCGCTCTCCAGCAACCCCCTGACGATCCTGCTCTCGCAGGCGCGCACGCTCACTGGCAACATCGCTGTCGAGATCGCCTACGCCTCGGGGCTCCAGGAAAGCGCCCTCTTCGCCACCGGCGTAGTGCTCTTCCTTCTGATCCTGCTCATCAATGGCACGGCCCGCTTGCTCCTCGGCAAGCGCGCTTCGGCCTCAGCATAGGAGCCTGGCAATGGAGACAACTGTCAACCTGCCGCTCTCGAGCCGGCAGCGCCTCTCCGCAGCTGGCCAGCCCATGCTGGCGAGCGGCTATGGCCGGCGCCGCTTCGTCCAGGGGGCGGGTTTCGCCCTGCTTTGGGCTGCGGCCGGGCTGACTGTTGGCCTGCTGGCCATCGTCATCGGCTACATCTTCGTGCGCGGCTTGCCCGGGCTGAGTTGGCGCTTCCTGGTGACGGCACCAGAGGGTGGCCTGTCCGGCGGCGGTGGCATCTCAACCACGATTGTCACCACTGCCTACCTGGTGCTGCTCACCCTGGCCATTGCCACGCCCCTTGGCAGCGGCGCCGCTCTCTACATGAGCGAGTACGCCGGCGATAGCCTGGGGCTGCAGATCGTGCGCTTCGGCATCGAGATGCTGGCCGGCGTCCCCTCGATCGTCTTCGGGCTGTTCGGCTACGCCCTTTTCGTCACCCGCATGCACTTCGGTTTCTCCCTGCTCTCCGCCAGCCTGGCCACTGCCGCCCTGGTCCTGCCCGTCGTCATCCGCACAGCGGAGGAGTCCCTGCAAGCCGTGCCGCGCGATTTGCGCGAGGCGAGCCTGGCCCTGGGCACGACCAAGTGGCAGACGATCTGGGGTGTCGTTCTGCCGTCGGCGCTGCCGGGCATGCTCACCGGCGTCATCCTCAGCGCCGGCCGCATCGTGAGCGAAACGGCCGTGCTCTACGTCACCCTGGGTGGCAGTAGCCTGCTGCCGCGAAACATCATGGATGGCGGCCGCACCCTTGCCCTGCACCTCTTCTACCTGGCGACCGAGACCAACGCTCCTGTCAGCAAGCAGATGGCCACTGGCGTCGTGCTCATCGCGCTGATCTTGCTGATCAATTTCTCCACTAACTGGCTCGGCAGAAAATGGAAGGCTAAGACTCTATGACAACCAAGACGCTTGCGCAGGCGCTGCGCCTGCCACTGGCCCAACTCCAGACCTCGCCGCGGCCACAGGCGGTGCCACTCGCAGTCGCCACGGCTGCCCGGCAGTCCCTTCCGGCCGCGACCTTCTCGGCACAGGACTACTCGCTTTACTACGGCGACTTCCTGGCTCTGGAGCGGATAAGCCTGGACATACCGGCACGCCAGATCACGGCCATCATCGGGCCATCCGGCTGCGGCAAGACGAGTTTTCTGCGCAGCCTCAACCGGATGAACGACCTCATCAAGGGCGTGCGCACCGAGGGCAGCATCCTCCTCGATGGCCAGGATATCCTCCTGCCGGGAACGGACGTCGTTGCCCTGCGCCGGCGGGTAGGCATGGTGTTTCAGCGGCCCAACCCCTTCCCGATGACTATCCGTGAGAACGTCAGCTACGGGCCGAGGAAACTGGGGGAGCACAACCGGGCTCGGCTGGACGAGATCGTGGAGCGCTCGCTCCGCCAGGCCGCCCTCTGGGATGAGGTGAAGGACCTGCTCGATCGCCCAGCCATGGCTCTATCCGGCGGCCAACAGCAGCGCCTATGCATCGCCCGCGCCCTGGCCGTGCAACCGGAGGTCCTGCTCATGGATGAGCCGGCCTCGGCCCTGGACCCCGTCGCCACCCTCAAGATCGAGGAACTGATGCGCGACCTGGCTCACGACTACACCATCGTGGTCGTCACCCACAACATGCAGCAGGCAGCGCGCGTGTCCGATTACACGGCCTTCTTCCTCAGCGGCGACGACCGCACCGGCAGGCTGGTCGAGTTCGGCCGCACCAAAGAAGTCTTCACCAAGCCACACGACCGGCGCACCGAGGACTACATAACCGGCCGGTTCGGATAAAACGAAGCGGTGATAAGTGGGCACAGCTTGTCGCAGATACGACAAGCCGGCGCCACGCCCTTCCTGCAGGCACTCCTCCGATCCTGACCCGTAACCACCTGCCCCTGTCAGTGCCCCGTCCGTCCCCATCCCAGCGAAATGCTCACCTTGCGCTTACCAAACCATTACATGGCCATGAAAACGGCCTAACCTGGATGCGGTACACTCGGTTCGGATTTCCAATACATCACATGCTCGGGAGGATCCTGAATGCGTAAGCCACTGATATTCGTCTCGCTCGCGCTGGTTGCATCCATCCTGCTTGCCGGCTGCGGCGGCGCGTCGGCTCCGGCCACCACCGCCCCGACCAACACTGCCGCAGCCACGGCCACAGCGGCTCCGGCTGCGTCCAGCGGCACTAGTGTGGTCGCCGTCGCTCCTACCAGCGCCAATCTCAGCGGCGACCTGACACTGGCCGGCTCAACCACGGTAGAGCCGCTGGCCGAAGCACTTGCCGCCGCTCTGATGAAGGCGAACCCCGGCCTGCGCATCGCCGTCCAGGGAGGAGGCAGCTCCGTGGGCGTCAAGTCCGCCGGCAACGGCACCGTTGACATCGGCACCGCCTCTCGCGAGCTGACGGCGGATGAGAAGAGCACTTACCCGGACCTGCAGGCATTCACCATCGCCCGGGACGCCATCGCCATCGTCGCCAACCCGGACGTCAAGCCAGTGAACCTCACCAAGGACCAGGTGAGGGACATCTTCTCCGGCAAGATCACGAACTGGAAGCAGGTGGGCGGCGACGACGCGGCCATCGTGGTCGTGGCACGTGAAGAGGGCTCCGGCACCCGTGCCACCTTCGAAGAGATGGTGATGGGGAAGGATGCTGCGATCGTGAACACCGCCATCCTGCAGAACTCCAACGGTGCTGTGCGCACCACCGTGGCCAGCACGCCGAACAGCATCGCCTTCCTTTCGCTGGGCTACCTGGACAAGAGCGTCCAACCGCTGAGCATAAATGGGGTCCTGCCCAGCCTCGAGACGGCGAGCAACGGCACCTACCCCATCGTCCGGCCGCTCCTTTACCTCACCAAGGGCGAGCCGAAGCCGTTGGCCAAGGCCTTCATAGACTACACGTTGAGCAAGGAAGGCCAGGACCTGGTGGAACAGCAGGGTTACCTGCGCGTGCACTAGCCGTTGCCCTCCTAGCTACACGTGAGCGCGGGCTATTCGCCCGCGCTCCTTTTGTTTGCTGGCACTGTGGTAGCAAGGGCCGGCGGCCCGGCCGC
>DAOTVV010000029.1:0-29305 GCA_034436255.1 Anaerolineae bacterium | reverse complement strand
TACGGCCTTTCTCTCGGCCTGTGCCCTCTACCCCGAGGCTGTGGGCAAGATCTGGTGGGTCAAGAGCGTTCGCTCCCGGGAGCAGGCCAGGATCCTGGTCAGGCTGTACAGAGAATACGACCTGGTCCCACTCATGTTCTGCGGCGAGGACCTGGCCAACAACCAGGGCCCGATGGTCTCGCCGGCCTTCTTGCGCCGGTACTACTTCCCCACGGTGAGGATGATCATCGAGCCACTGGTGGATGCGGGCGTGCGCCTCATCCATCACTGCGATGGCGATGTGCGTCCCCTCATAGACGACTTCATCGCCATCGGCTTCAGCGGCTTCCAGGGCTTCCAGTACGAGTTAGGGGTTGATCCTTACGAACTGCGCCGACGCCGCAGCGCCCTGGGCGAGGAAATGCTCTTCTTCGCCGGGCTGAGCGTCTCGCGCACCTTGCCCCTTGGCACCCCGGCCGACGTCCGCGACGAGGTTGACTACTTCCTCGATTTCACCGACGGCGGCAAGGGCCTGTATCTTATGACGAGCAACGTCACAGGGGTCGAGGTGCCAGCCGAGAACATCCGCGCCGGCTACCACTACGTGAAGACCTGGGACCCCGCGCAGCCACGGCAGCCACGCTGGCGGCAGTGGCCCTGGAGCGTTAACCACCCCACCTGAGCCCGGCGCGGGAACTTGTTGTTCTGTGTGCGACCGGGGGCTGGTCCGCCGTTGCAAGGGTTGCCACTGGACTATGTGCCAGAATTGGCTGCGGCAGTTGTTCCCAGGGGATTGCCGAAGGGAGGCAGGCACAGCCAGCCGCTGGTCGCCGGAGCGCAACCGGCGCTCCCACTCACTCCTTGCTGATCACAAACTCGAGCGCCGGCACCCGGCCAAGGGCGTTCTTGAGCGCCCGCTGCACCGGCACGATGAGCCGGTTCGCCACCCAGTCCGCCTGCAGGGCGGTGCCGATCCGCACCAGCAGCACTTCTTCCGAGTCGCTGCGCTTCTCGTAACCGATCGCCTCGGTGTTGCGCAGCCAGGTGTCGAAGGTTGAATGCGCCATCTGTAGCTCCAGCCGCTGCAAGACTTCCGCCCAGAGCTTGCCACAGTCGCCGTAACCGTCGATCTCGCGGTTGGCGCCGTTCCCCGGGATATCCTGCGGCGGCGGTGCATAGCTGCTGTAGACGACGCGCTCATAACTGCCCTGAGCCACGGCAACCCTGTCCTCAGCCTGAGCTTTGGCCCTCAAAGCTTGAGGCACCTCATAGTCCTCCTCGATCGCCCGGCGCAGGTAGCCGGCAGGGTTTCGCTGCACTAGCGGGCTCTTCGACTGTACCAGGCGGTCAACCAGCCCAATCTTCTCCTGGATGCGCTCGGCAGGGTAACGGCTGGCGAGAGTCCTCGCGCTCTCGCGTGTGACCCCTCGCTGCACCAGTTCTTCTACCATCGCGCCATCAACTGCCGACGTATCTGTTTCGGATGTTGCCGGCTGCTCCGCGGCTGACTCTCGCGCCGTGTCAACGCTTCGGCGTGAGGAAAGTGGCTCGGAATAGGTGGTGCTGGCTTCGTCAGGCTGAGTGGCAACAACAACAGTGTTGTTGTCTGTTTCTTGTTCAGCTGTCTGTTGTTTAACTGTTTCTTGTGGGTTCGATTTCCGGACTAGACCTAGTTCGAAAATCGTACTAGGGGTAGTTCGGTTTTCGGATTTGGCTAGTTCGATTTTCGTACTAGGCCTCGTTCGATTTTCGGACATCCCTAGTTCGATTTTCGTACTAGGGGGCACCTGGCTCGAGGGTGCGGCGCCCGAAAGGACAGCACTCGAAGGGGCGGCTGCCGGCGCGGCCTCGGGGGGTTGGGCAGTCACTGCTTCCTGGCCGGCGGCGCCGAGGATGTTGAGGCGGTAGCTCGTGGCTTCGAAGCCCTGCTCCCGGCTGAAGCGTTTCTCGGCGACGATGATGTTCTTCTCTTCCAGTTCCTTGAGAGCTTTGGCGAGGGTGGAACGGGCAAGACCAGTACCGCGATCGAGCACGCGGCCGTCGCGGGTGCGGATGCCTTCGAGCATCTGGTTGAGGGAGATGTTGTCGCTGTCCTTCTTGAAGCCAAAGGTGCGACGAATTATATACAGCAACACCTTGAGTTCCCCGCCGTTGAGGGTCGGCAGGAGCTCGTCAAAGAGCTCGTCGGGAACCATGGTGTAATTCGGCTTGCGGAAGCCGGGGAATCGGCCTTCTTCGGACATGCGCGACCTCCAGCGCTTGACAGAACCGCGGAGGTCTGCTATCCTACCCGCAAGAGATTGAGGGTGGGATCGCAGAACCGTCTGCAAGGTTTCTGGCCCTTGCAGACTATCGGGCCTCCGAGGTTCTGCGATTCTTCTTTTCTAGTGACTCGTTGTCCTCTTGCCAGTTTCCGCCTTAACTAAGTTATGAAAAGCGCCCGCCATGGACTTGCCAAGGCGAGCGCCCGCAGTTAGCATATAGCTAGCTGCTGTTGGTGATGCGCCACCTCAGCAGTGCCGCCGCCCGCTGCTTGCCACAGCGGGCTTTGGCTTTCTCTACAAGCAATTATAACACGGGTTTGTGGCCGTTTTGAATGTGCAATTGTTGCTGGCCAACCCCAAAATGCTGATCACGACATCACCCCGCTGCCGCCGGCGTTGCAGGCGCTTCGGGAGTGCTTTCTCGCTGGCCCAGGCGCTCGGAGATCATCTCGCGCAGGCGGGCTATCTTGGCAAGCAGGGCATCAAGCTCCGCCAGTACCTGGGCTAACTCGCTGCCGTCCAGTTCGTCCACGTTGAGCCTATCCAGGGATCGGCTCGCTCTCGAAACAGCCGTGGCTAGCGTCTGTCCCTGTTCCGACGCCCGTCCCTTGGCTTCGCCCGTCTCAGCCGCGCTCTCAGGGCTCTGACTGTCTTCGCGCGAAGACACTGGCTCTCGGGCCGGTGTGTCCTCTAGCGGGGATCCAGCACTGGCCGGCGCCGCGGCAGAGGCCGCCTCTGCCGCTGGCGGAACCGAGCTGTCTTCGCGCGAAGACAGTTGCGGCGGCAGCGCTTCCTCGATTGCAGCCCCTGCTTCGAGCCGCTGCACCGCCGCCACCACCTGACGGTGGTTGAGTTCCTCTGCAGTGAGCCCCTCTTCCAGGCGTTGGCGCAAGGCGGGATCCTCAAGGCGCGCAATGAAGCGGGCGGCGCGCACACTATCCGGCTTGACCGACACCATCTGGCGCACATCAAGTGGGGCGGCGTAGATCGCCAGCCTGTCCTCTACCCAGGATTTGGACTTGCTCAGCCTGGCGGCGATATCGCGTATGCTCATGCCGAGCGCGTCGTGCAATTCGCCGACGGCCTGAGCCTGTTCCAGTGGCGATAGGTCCTCGCGAACCAGATTCTCCACCAGAGCGATGAAGCGAAAACGGTTGTCGTCCCAATTGCGCAGTATGACCGGGACCGTGCGGATGCCTGCCTGCCTGGCCGCCAGGAGCCGGCGGGAGCCATAGGCCAGCTCGACCTTGCCGCCGGGCAGTTCGCGCCCATCGAGGGCGCCGATGAAGCCGTGCTCGCGCATGGAGGCTACCAGTTCCTCCAGGGCCTCGGCCGGGTATTCATGCCGCGGGTTGAAGCGATTGGGCAGGAGCAGGTCAACGGCGACATCGCGCCGCTCTGCCTGCTCGCCGTCGCTTATGGCGGCCGAGAGGAGCTGGCTCTCCTCGAACAGCTGCTGCGTGCCCTCAATGCGCTTGCGTGGCATACACTGCCTCGACTTCACGGGCTAGGCGGCGGTAGCAGGCGGCGCCCTTGCTGGCCGGGCTGTACAAGAGCACGCTCATGCCGGCGGCGGAGGCATCGGCCAGGTCCACATTGACCGGGATCTCCGTCTCGAAGACCCTGACGCGTTTCTCGAGCGCGGTGCGCGCCTCCGTGGCGATCTGGCGGCTGTGCGTGGTGCGTTGATCCACCCGGGTGATGAGGATGCCCATGATGCTGAGCTTGGGGTTCAGTGCCTGCTTCACCTGGAGCACCGTGCGAAAGAGCTGGTTCATCCCTTTGGAGGCGAAAAAGGCCGACTCCAGAGGCAGAATGACGGCATCGGCCGCCGTGAGAGCGTTGAGCGTGAGCACCCCGAGATGGGGCGGGCAGTCAATGATGATGTAGTCGTAGTCCGTGATTGCCGACAGGACCGTGGCCAAGCGCCGCTCGCGGCTGACGGCAGCAGCGAGGGCGAGGTCAGCTTCGCTGAGTTCAAGATTGCTCGGCAGGAGGTCGAACGGGTTGCCGTTGGGCCGCTTCGTGATCGGCACGCCATCCTTCGGGAAGGGGCGCTCTTCCCACAGACTATCGAGCAGGCGACGCAGGTCCTGCTGCTGTAGTTCGCCGCTATCCTGGGGGCCGGCCACCATCTGCATGGCCGTCCAGATGGTGCGCTCCTGCTGCTCGGGCACCAGGCCCACGTGCAGCGTGGCGTTGGCCTGGGGATCAATGTCCACCAGCAGGACGCGCCGGCCTAGCTCGCCCAGTGCGGCGCTGAGGTTGATGGCTGTCGTGGTCTTGCCGACGCCGCCTTTCTGGTTAGCGATTGCGATGGTGGGCATTGTCTATCTCGGCGCCACTGCTAAGCAGATAGCTTCTGCAGCTGCTGCAAGAGGTGCCGGTAGTAGTCCACGTCCACAATAGCGACCGTGTCCCGGCCACGGTTCTGGACGATCACCACCTTGCGACGCAGGGCCTCGTCAATGAGTTCGCCAGAACGCCTGGCGAGGTCGCTGCCGCTGACACGCAGCGTCTGCTCGATGGCTACATTCTCCAAGTTGCCCCCTCCGAAACTAGCTGGCTAACTGTAGCGGTTATCATCAGTATATGCCTAATGCTCATTTCGCGCATATTGTCTCGCATTCCTGCCCGCTATGCAAGCCGGGGCTGCGCTCAAGTAGGGAGGCGCACCGGTAGCGAGTTGCCCCGTGGGCGTCTATTCCGGTCAGGCCCGTGCGGACAGTGGGCTAGGCACGCCTGCTGCCCCAGGAACTCAAGATTTGCCGCCTTTCCTCGCCTCGAAGTCCATTCATACGTCCAGGGATTGCCTGGGGGCGCAGCGGCCTTCGTACAAGCGGCCGGTTAACCGGGCGGTTAACGTAGCGGTTAACCGACACGTATCTGCGGTAAATGCCCGGTTAACCAATGGTTAGCTGGATGGTTAACTGCCCGGTTAACCGTCATGCGTCGAGTCAACTTTGGCCGCCCCGGATGAGACTTTGATCCGGTGCAGCGACTGGCGCACCGGCTGGGTCTTCCATTCGGGCCTGAGCGCCCCTTTTTCTTTGAGTTCCTGCAGGAGCATGATGGCCGCCTCGACGACCTCGCTCTGTTGGGCGTACCACTCGCGAGCGAGGCCGGCCAGAGTGCGCCGTGCTT
This sequence comes from Anaerolineae bacterium, assembly GCA_034436255.1. GTDB lineage: Bacteria > Chloroflexota > Anaerolineae > DRVO01 > DRVO01 > DAOTVV01. Next base: position 23,918 of record DAOTVV010000029.1, on the reverse strand, counting down.
CCGGCGTGATGCGAACGCCTACCAGGACCTTGCCGTTCTGCAGGCGCGGCCCGCCCTCTCGCTCGCGCTGCGCAGGCTGGGGCGGGTCCGAAGAGGCGGCGGTGTCGTTGCGGGTCGTGTCCTGGCCCGCCAGGCGCATCACCTTGGCCAGGGCGGCCGATTGTTCCTCTTCGCGCCGCCCGTGACGCGCCTGCCGTTTGGCTGTAGCTTTGACAAGCGCTGCCTGCGCTTCGGGTTCGAGTTGGATCTCGGTCATGTCGTCTCCTTCCCGATAATGTGCTCTACGAGCATACCGTAGGCGAGCGAGGCCGAACTCTTCGGGGCGTACTCGTAGATGGTCTTGCTGAGGCCGAACGCGACGGCGACCGACGTGCACACCGGTATCTCAGGGGTCAGTAGCTCGCTGAAACTGTTGCTCGTAAGCAGATTGTTCATCGGCGCGAGAAGCCGCTTGGCACGGCGGTCCACCATTGTTGGTGTTATGTAACGTATGGCCGCGCGCCTGCCCTGGACGCGAGCGACGCGACCCAAGGCGTCGAACAGGCCGGCAAGGCTGGCGTAGTCTGGCGTCACGGGACACAGGATCTCATCGGCCAGGACGACGATGCCCGTATGTAGCGGAAACCAGCCGGGGCCGGAGTCAATGATCGCCCACTGATAGGGACTGTCGCGCAGGCGCTCCTGGGCGCTAGCGATGACAGTCTGGTTGCTCATTATGTCAAATGCCGAGTAGAGGTTGCCCGGCGACATAAGTGAGAGGTGCGGCCTGATCCCCTTGCGCACGCAGTCGCGCAGGGCTCGGCCGGCCAGGAACTCGGCCAGGCCCAGGCCGGTGCGATCGCCGGTGAGCCAGACGGCAGATTGGCCCTGGGTATCGGCGTCGATCAGGAGCACCTGGTAGCCACGGCTGGCCAGGCCGGCGGCAAGGTGCACGGCGGTAGTCGTCTTGCCGACGCCGCCTTTCTGGTTCGATACCGCCAGTATCTTGGTCGGCACTTGCCCCTCCTGCGCAAGCCGTGTAGCTGGCACCAGCGCCAGCCTATCCTAACCTGGCTGTGGCTAACTGGCCAGTTAACTGCCTGGTTAGCTGGCTTGTTGTTGCACGTTGTGTGCCAACGAGCGGTGGCAGGGGGCGAAGGCGGCTCGACATGCGCGCGAAGTCAGGATGCGGACCCCGCTTCGGCCTCAGGTGAGCGTTGTGTGCCCGGCGGCGGAGCGAGGGGCGCCCCTGGCGGGTGACGGGCCGGCAGAGGCTGGCGCGGCTTCAACGGTTGTGCCGGCGCTGCCGAAAGGATGCTGCCGCGGCAGGATCATGGCACATAGTCTTGGAGACAACCCCATCCCGGCTCGGCAATGGCACGACAACCGACACCGCCGCCGGCTCCTCTCAGGCCTCCTGGTCGGAATCAGGCGCCAGGAAACGGCGCAGCGCCTCAAGTGGGCTGGCACTGGCCTCAAGCAGGCGGGAGTTGAGCAGGAACCGCAGCGTCCCCTTTCCCCCGGTGGGCATCTTGTCGTAGCCCGCTTCAAACCACTCGCAAACATCCCTCATAAAGCATTTGGCCCTGAGGTTCTCGGAGTCGGTCTGCGCGTAGCGGCGATAGAGGTCGTGGTAGAGGAGGATCAGCTGCTCCAAGTCTAAGCCACGCAGCAGGGCTTCGGCCGTTTCGTGGTCGGGTGTGCAGCCCACGAGGATGCCCCGGTAGACGGCGATGTAGGAACACGCGCCAGTGAACGCCCGGCACTGTTCGCAGAATAGTTCCTCGCGGATCAAGTGGCTTTCCTCGGCATGCGCTATGCAGTCACCGACGCGGTAGGTACCCAATGCGCAGTCGAAGGCCTTTGTCTGCACGTCACGGATGTCGGCGCCGCATCTTGGGCAGCGGACCGGAGGCTCGAGGACGATGGTATCGTAGAGGCCCATGCTTATCCCTCTTGTGGCAGCTTCATCTGTCCGCGTGTGCACCACGGGCAGCGGGCGGATGCCTCGGCTGGTCCTGCCTGGGTGGCAGGGTCCGGTGGCAGGCCCGGTTGGTTTGGCCTACCCCCCGTGGGCCTCGCGGCCCTGGCGGGTGCTGATTACTCAGATGATAGGTTCGCTCTCGTCCAGTCTCACGGCCAAATGCCAGCCGTAGGGACGCAGACGATGCCCGGCAATTGGCAGCCGCGGTTGCCCCAAACCCCCGGGGCCTACCTCGGCGAAGGGCAGCGCTGTCATCAGTCTACGAGCGCCAACCTGCCTCTCTAGCTTGGCCAAGTCGCGCTGCACTGCCTCGCTCCACGCCGTGCTCCAGTTCGTATGCCGAGCCACCGGCTCCCTTCCTTGGTCGGCATTACCCGTTCGGCGGCCGCATCTGCCCCATTTAGAGAGACTCTGCTTCCCTCGTCGCTATGCTCTCGATGGAAAAGACCCGGAATCGGCACGGGGACGGCCATGGTCTCTCAATGGTGTTGCCGACAAGAGCCACTGGCGCTGGTTGAGCCGCTCAAAGGGATCAGTTCCCCCACGATCCTGGATTATTGGCCACGCTCGTGGCGAGAGCAATCGCTTGCTGGTCTCGCCTGTTTGTCACCTGAAGCATATTAGCAGAAGACCTGAGTCGTTTCGACTCCCACCGGTTGATCGCCACCACTTTCGGCGGACCCAGGTCCGCCTCCTCCCGCAGCAACCGCGTGGCCCGGCTACACCCTGAACAGCCGGTCCAAGCGCTTCATGAGGCAGATTGGGAGATTGAACATGCCGTTCGTCAGGGATGCTGGCTCATTCGGTCAGGTTGAGCGAGGCGGCGATGGCGTCAGCCGTGGCCTCAGCTTCCGCGCTTAGGGCCGTGGCGTCGTTGCAGCTGCCCCGGTAGTCCAGGTAGATGGTGAAGCTCAATCCCGCGCGCCTGATCTCCGGCTGCAGGCCGTAGATGACGGTCATGTCTTTCCCCTGGCAGACGAGCACCCTCCTCACTTCCGGCTGGCCGAGGATGTTGACCATCCCCTTCTGCACGCACTCTCCCGATCCGACCCCCGTTCGCCCGATGAACTGCTCCTCGGCCGTGCGCTTGAATCCGATTGTAAGGACAATGTCCGGCTGCTCCCGCGCCCAGAACTGCAGCCGGTGCCCGGCGGTAGTCGAGGTGGGGTCATTGTCCGCACTGAGCAGCCATCCGGGCGGATAGCGCAGGGCAAAGCCATAGGTCGCATCGCTGTATGTCTGCCAGCCCTCGTAGCTGAGCTGCCCGCCCGCCTCTGGTGCTGCAGTCGCGCCAGGCGTCGGTGTTGCTGTGACAGGCGTGTCGCTGGGCACCGCTGCTGTTGGCGCCAGACCCGCTGCCGGCTCGGTGGGTGTGGGGCTTGGCGTATCGCCGGGCAGAGCGGACACGACTGCAGTGACAGGCGGCGTAACACTCGCTGTGGACAGGGTTGGAGGTGCCGGCGATTTGGCTGCCTCGGCGCAGGCTCCTAGCGCCAGGGCCAGAACCGCCGGCGCGAGGAAGCTAAGCCACGGGTGCACACACCTGCGGGGCGCCTGCCTCCAGTCCGGACGGCGGGCGAGCCATCCTGGAGTCCGGAACTCGCCCACGCGCCAGGCGGAGAATCTCATTGTACCTCTACATCAACGCTGAAGGTCTGCAGTGGTTCCACGTCCTTCTCCCATGGCCGGTGGTAGACGAGCTTGAGCGCCATGCGCCCCTGGCCCGTGGCTTCATAGCGCAGGGTCTCAGTACCAGCGGCGCCAAGCTGGCCCGTGCTCTTGCTCGACGCCGCGAACACCGGCTCACCGACCCGCCGCAGAATGGTAGCCTGGGACGGGGCCTCTTCCCAGCTGTACCCGGTGCTGGGGTTGGCCTCAAGCGTGATCACCAGGACCTGCCCTTGCCTCAGAACGATGTGTCGCGATGCATCACTTGCGGATAGGCGGATCTCCTTCGTGCCGCTTCCGCAGGCTGTGAAGAGGAGTGCCACTAGAAGGGCGGCGGCTATGGTGGTAAGCTTGGCTAGACGCTGCTTGGTCATAGTTAGTTGCCTCCTTCGCTCTTCAACGATGACGGAGGCTGGCCCGCATTTGTTCCCGCCGAGTGCTGGCCTCCGGCGCGCTTGCACTGAGCCTTGGCGCTGCTAAGCTGCCCTGTGAGTCATCGCCGTCGCCGGGGCCCTGTCAGGCTGGCCAGGGCTCGACGCGATGCCACAAGGAGGCAGAAAGTGAGGACTAACACGGCCAAGGAGAAGATGCTCGCCGGCAAGCCGGCGCTCGGTGCCGCCATCGTGCTCGGCTCTCCCCTCGCTGGGGAACTGTACACCTTCCAGGGCTGGGATTTCGTCCTGGTGGATGGCCAGCACGGCAACTGGTCGCTCGACACTATGGCCGCTGCTTTCCGCTCCATCGCGCTTGGGCCTGCCATCCCCATGGCCCGCGTGCAGAAGAACGACTTCTTCGCTATCGGCAGTCTCCTCGACCGGGGAGCCATGGGCATTGTCGTTCCGATGGTGAACTCTGTGGCCGATGCCCAGGCGGCAGCCTATGCAGCTCGTTTCCCGCCCCGAGGTGGGCGCTCCCAGGGTGGCTTCGGCACCGGCTTCTACCAGGCCACAAGTTACGAGCAGTGGGCCAACGAGCAGGTGTTTCTGGCTATCCAGATCGAGAGCAAGCAAGCGGTGGCTCAGGCTGAGGCGATCATGTCGGTGGACGGCATAGACGGCTGCTGGATCGGCCCGGCCGACCTGGCGGCCTCGCTGGGGGGGGATCTCAGCACGCCTGAAGGCGAGCGCCAGCACGAGGAGGCGATAATGAGTGTCCTCGCTGCCTGCCGCAGGACGGGCAAGATACCGGGCATCGCTGGCGGGATCCAGGGGGAGCGCTGGCTGGAGCGCGGCTTCCTCTACGTCACCTGCGCTGCCGACACCGCCGCCATTCAGGAGACGGGCAGGGCCACTCTGGCCAGGCTGCAGAAGTATCGCTAGCGTTATCTGTTCGAGCCAGGAAAGCTGCGTGGGCGGGCCGGGCGAAGCAGCGCTGCGCTAGCCGCGAGACGAACTGCCAGGCGAGCGACCGCGCCGGCCGGACCGCTTCCGCTTTGCCAAGATTGCGCCCATTGAGGTTTCTGCCCTTCTGCTCGCGCAACAGGTGGCGGAGAAAGCCAACGCCCATGCCCACAAGGCCCGGAGCGGCTCGATAGCCAGAGCGTGATACACTCTGCCTGGAGACCAGGATGCCAGCGTCGCCTGTCGGCGGCATGAGGCTGCACGACGGCGGGCAGGCCGAGGGAGAATCTGAGTTGCCGCGTTAGCGAAGGGAGGACGGCGTGATCAGACACCTGACGCGATGTCAGAGTGACCAATGGGAGCGCCTCCAGGGCGAACTGACCGCCTGGGCCGCGGCCTCCCTGGCCGTGGCAGGGTGGCTCGTGTTCTTCCGCGAGCTGGCACGAACCCAGCCTGACATATGGCTGGTGATACTGGCCATGTCGGGGGCGATTGTGGTCTCTCTCGTGGCGATGATCCCGAAGCTCGGCCAGGCCGTGAAGGCGGTGAGTGTGATCGCGCTAGCTGTCGCCGCCCTTTACGCCGGCGCTTTCGCCTTCGGATATGAGGCTGCGGTGCAGTTTGCCCCCTTGCCTGTCTTCCTTGCCGTGTTCCTCCTCCCTCCCTGGGGACCGCCAGCGACCCTTGTGGCCACGGTGCCCCTGTTCCTGTTCGAGGCTCCAGCCGGTGATCAGCCTCTCTGGCCCCTCGTGGCCATCAGCGTCTTCATCATGGCTGTCGGCACGCTGGAAGCGCATGTCACACGGGCGTCGTTGCTCAAGGCCTGGAAAGATGCCGAGGACGTGGGGCGCCTGGTGAACGAGGTGCGTGTGCACCAGGGCGAGGTGAACCGGCTGAACAAGGCACTCCAGGTGGCCAACGGGCTGCTGAAGCGCAGCTTGAGGGAACTGAGCCTGGCTCAGCGCGAAGCCGAGGAAGCACGCCACCTGAAAGAACAATTCGCCACCACCGTCAGCCACGAACTGAGGACGCCGCTCAACATAATCCTCGGTTTCCTCGACATCATGCAGCGCTACCCCAACGTCTACGGCCAGGTGAACTGGACGCCGGCGCTGCGACGCGACATAAGTGAGATGCAGCAGAGCGCCAGGCACCTCTCCGACCTGGTTGATGACATCCTCGACCTGGCACGCCTGCAGGCCCTGAAGATGCCGATCCATCGCGAACACACCGACCTGGCAGCGCTCATCCGGGAGGCAGCCGACCTGGCAGCCAGGCTCTTGCGCGAGAAGGCTGGTGTCAGCCTGAACCTGATTATCAGCGACTCCATCCCGCCTCTCTACATTGACCGCACTCGCGTCCGCCAGATCCTGCTCAACCTGATGTCGAATGCCTGTCGCTATACTCAGGCCGGAGCCATCACCGTAGAGGCAGTGCAGAAGGATGATGAGGTAATCGTCTCGGTCTGTGACACCGGCCCGGGCATCCCCAAGGAACAGCTCGAGGTGATCTTTGAGGAGTTCCGCCAGGCATCCACGACCCAATCGGGGGAGGAAAGCGTTGCGGGCAAGGGGCTGGGGCTTGCCATTGCCAGGCGGTTTGTCCAGATGCATGGCGGCCGCATCTGGGCGGAGAGCGAGCCGGGAAAGGGGTCACGCTTCTATTTCACCCTGCCCCTGGCGAGCAAACAGGTCGTGAAGCTGGCTCCGCCGCCGCTCCAAGGGATGCCCGCATCCCGCGAGGAAGCGCCGGTCGTGGTCGTGGGCGACGATGCGACCCGAAGATACCTGGCGCGGCACTTGGAGGGCTACCAGGTGATCGCGGCGGCAGACCTGGCGGAGGCGCGCCGGCTAGCGCGCACCTATCATCCCGCCTCTATCCTGATCAACGCCCCGCCCGATATGCCCGATGCCACTCACGGTGCTGCGCCACCCATCATCCCCGAGCCTGTGCCCGTGCTCCAGTGCTGCTTCCCTGTCGGTCACGGGCTGGCAGAGGAGCAGCTGTTCGATGGCTGGCTGGTGAAGCCGGTAGACAGTGCCACGCTTATGAGCGCCATCTCGCGGCGGGGAGCGGTGAAGTGCGTGCTTGTCGTGGACGACGACCATTCGTTTGTGCGCCTGCTGAGGCGGATATTGGAGGCGCAGGGGGAGCGCTATCAAGTGCTCTGGGCCTACAACGCCGAGGAGGCTCTGGCCCGGCTATCTGAGCGGCCTGTAGACATAGTTCTGCTCGATCTCGCTCTTCCCGACCAGGACGGCTACTCCCTGGCCAGGGTCATCAAAGAGAAGGCGCGGGAGCGCGAAATCGCCATTGTGGCGGTGACTGCGGAGCAACCGGGGGCAAGGAGCGCCCCCAGGCCGGCGCGCACCTTTGCCGTCAGCCTCTATAGCGGGCTACATGAGGACGACACCCTGGCGCTCATCAGGAGCTGCCTGGCGCAGCTGAAGCCGGCCTATGCTTCCCAAGCGCCCTCTGCAGAGCTTCAAGAAGGCCCGGCCGCGTCACCGGCTTTGTGAGATATGCCGCTGCCCCCAGAGCTAATCCCAGTTCGGGGTCGTCAACCACAGAGCAGACGACGACGGGGATCGAGGCTGTGTCCGGGTCCAGCTTGAGCGCCTGCAGGACCGTCCAGCCGTCGGTCTGGGGCATCATCACGTCGAGCAGTACAGCATCGGCGTGTTTGGACCGCGCCAGGTCAACCGCCAGGCGCGGATCGGCGGCCACGTGCATTTCCCACTCGGTGTCGGCCAGGTAGCGCTCGTACAGAGTTGTCGCGCCGCGGTTATCCTCGACGACGAGCAAGTGGTAGTACCGGGCTAGCGGCCAGCGCAACCTGAGCGAGTACGCTGTGGCATTCTGCTCCGCTTCGTAGCTCATCCCGTATGTTTGGGCGATGCGCAGGGCCGAATCAAGCAGGTCGCGGCGGCAGAATTGCTGCGGCGGGCCGGCCGACAACTGAACCGTGGCCGCTTTGCCAGCTGAGAAAGCCTCTACCTCTATCTGTCCACCAGGCGAGTTCTGGATGAGAGCGCTGACTACCTGGACGATGACTTCCCGCACTACCCCGGGCGTGGCTCTGATGATGATGCCGGCAGTTGGCCCTGCGTAGCGGAGCGAGCATTGCTGCCTCGCGGCCAGGGGGGAAATGGTGGTGACAGCCCACTGAACAATCTGGGCGAGCGACACCTCCTCCGGCTGCACCGCCAGCTCCAGCGCCTCGCGCTCCACCACGTCCGGCTGGGTGCCGGCCCTGGCCTGTCGGTAGCGGATGGTAATCAGCTCGGCGAGCCGTTCCTCTGCCCAGTGCAGGTCGCGGTATACCTGGCGCGGGCCGAGCGACAGCTCCTCTGCCACCTCATCCACCGGCAAACCGGAGACATATCGCAATCTCATGCACTCGTGAGCGCGCGAGGCGGACGCCGGCAGGACGCCCCCGGCCTTGGGCCGCAGCTCCTCGATCAGGTCCAGCAGCAGGTTGCGCAGTGCCTCCGCTCTCTCGGCTGCCGGTGCAGCGCGCTGCCTGTCGTCCAGGAAGCGGCCCAAGGCGCACCTGGCCAGCGCTGCCGGCCTGTAGAGATTGAGGAGGGCCTCACGCACCTGCTCTCCGGTAGCCCCAGTGCCATCCTGCTCCATGTCGCTACCCTTTCCGACCGGGTTCTGACAAGAGCCATTGTCGCAGAATTGTCAAAAAGATGGCAAGCAGTCAGCTATAGTATGAGCTATCATAGTACGAGTATGGATAACACGAACATGCTCGCACTCAGAAGCCTCAGTGGGAAGAGGAGTACCGCGCCCGTTAGGCGCGGGCGTTTGCTCAGGCAGGAAGCGATTGATGGCTTCGTGTTCATCACGCCCTGGCTCCTGGGTTTCATCCTCTGGACGGCCTGGCCCATGCTATTCTCTCTGGGTCTCGTTTTCACCAACTGGAGCGTGCTCACCAAGCCCAGTTTTGCCGGGCTAGCCAACTTCAGCAGGCTGGCCCAAGATCGCCTTTTCTACATAGCTCTCGGGAATACGGCCTACTACACCTTTGTGGCTGTGCCTCTGACTCTCGTAACCAACCTGATCGTGGCATTGGCGCTCAACTTGAAGCTAGCCGGCATCAACATCTTCCGTACGGTCTACTACATGCCTACGATCATCCCGCAGGTTGCCAATGTCATGCTCTGGATGTGGATCTTCAACCCGGAGTTTGGCCTGGCCAACGCGCTGCTCACCAGACTGGGCCTGCCCAAGCTAGGGTGGTTCTGGGATCCGCGCTGGTCAAAGAACGCGATGATCTTCATGACCCTGTGGGGCTTTGGCACCGGTATGATTATCTTCCTTGCGGCCCTGCAAGGGGTGCCACAGGAGTTGTACGAGGTAGGGCAGCTGGATGGTGCCAACTCGCTGCAGCTCCTCTGGCACGTAACCATCCCAATGATCACGCCCGTAGTCTTTTTCAATCTGTGCATGGGAATCATCGGTTCCTTTCAGATCTTCACCACAGCGTTCATTGTCAGCGATGGCAAGGGCGGTCCTGCCAACTCGACCCTATTCCTGGTTCTGTATCTGTACCGCAACGGCTTCGAGTTCTTCCGTATGGGTTATGCCTCGCTTATCGCTTGGGTGCTATTTGCCATCATCCTGCTCGTGACTCTGATCCAGTTCAGGTTGGCACGTCGCTGGGTCTACTACGAGCAGGAGGTAATCTGAGCTCCCGCTTGGGGGGTGCAGGTGGGAGGCAAGGGGAGAGGAGTGGCCAGTATTCCAACAGTCCGGGAGAGGGCGCTGCGGCAGGTGGCGGCGGCAAAGCCGAAGGCGCCACGAAAGCGAATCCGGGAGCTCACCTGGAAAACCGCGGCTTATGTCATTCTTGGTGCCGTAGGCGTGGTGCAATTGATCCCGTTCTTCTGGATGATCTCCACCTCGTTCAAACCACGGGGGACTGAGTTTCTTTGGCCGCCACAGTGGATCCCGAATCCAGTGGTTCTGGCCAACTACCCCACGGCATTAACCCTTTTGCCGTTCTTCATCTTCTTCCGCAATACCCTCATCATAACCATTGCCAACATGATCGGCGGCATAGGCACCTCCCTTATGGCGGCCTATGGCTTCTCCCGGTTGCGCTTCCCTTACCGCAGTCTGCTCTTCTCGGTCTGCCTGAGCACGCTGATGCTGCCGGATGTGGTGACTCTGGTCCCTCAGTTCATTATGTTCAAGCAGCTAAACTGGGTGAACACTTTCCTGCCTTTGATCGTTCCCAATTGGTTCGGTGGCAGCGCCTTCTTTATTTTCCTGGGTCGTCAGTTCTTTACCACCATCCCGATGGAGCTTGAAGATGCGGCTCGCATGGATGGAGCCTCTTCCTACCGCATCTGGTGGTCCATTATGATACCTCTTTCCAAAGCTGTCATTGCCTCCATGGCGATTTTCTCCTTTCAGTCCAACTGGAACGACTTCACCCGGCCCCTGGTCTACTTGTACGACACGGACAAGCAGACAATGGCTCTTGGCTTGAGCGTGATGAAAGGGGTGTACCAGACAGACTGGAACCTGCTTATGGCTATCTCTACCGTCTTCACGATTCCGATGATCGTTCTGTTCTTCCTGGCCCAGCGCCAGTTCATGCGCGGTATCGTCACCACTGGTTTGGCCGGTCGGTAGAAGCCCGCCGTGTGCGTGGCGGGCTGCTAATCGGTGATCGCTGGGGAAGTGGCATCTGGGGTGAGACACACCCACATGAGGAGGCAAACATGAACGTTCGGAAGCTGACGCGTAGGCATTTCTTGAGTCTGTCGGCCGCAGGAGCTGTAGGAGCGTCTGTCATCGCGGCCTGCGGTGCCACTCCGACACCGCAGGTGATCGAGAAGGTTGTGACCTCGGTGGTGGAAAAGGAGGTCACCAAGATCGTTGCCGGTACGCCACAAGTGGTCAAGGAGACGGTCATTGTTCCCGCCACGCCCCAGGTCGTCGAGGAGACAGTGGTTGTAACGCAGGTCTCGCGACCACCTGAGGTGGTGTGGACGAGCTGGGCTACTGACACCTTCGGCATGTTCCGCGTAGAGGAGCAGGCGGCTCAATTCCGGCAAAAGTATCCTGACATTGTGGTGCAGATCCGCAACGTCGCCGGCAGTAGCTATCGTGAGCGCCTGCTTACCACTCTCGCAGCTGGCGCCGGACCGGACGTGTACCGCCTTTGTACCGACAGCGAGCTTGCCTTCTACAAGGATGGCCAGTGCGAACAACTGGACCCGTGGTTTGAGAAGCAGAAGGACTCCTGGTTCTGGACCGACGACGTCAACAAGACCATCGTTGACGCCCACCGGATCAAAGACAAGCTGTGGTTCTATCCCATGGCACTGGATGTTCAAGCTTTCTGCATCAACAAGACCCTGTTTGAACAAGCAGGCCTTCCGCTGCCTCCCATGAGCTACAAGTCGGCTGACTACAAGAGCGTCTGGACCTACGAGAAGTACTTGGACACGGTCAAGGCGCTGACAAAGTTTGCCGCGGATGGCACACCGCAGCAGTTTGGGACAACGGTGTATCCTGACTACTACTACCTGCATGACATCATTACGTCCAAGACAGGCCGTTTCTGGATGAGTGATGACGGGTCTCAATTCTTGGGAGCCGACCCCGCTGTTACCGAAGCCATCCAGTGGTACGCAGACATACGTCTTGTGCACAAGGCTGCTCCCACGCCGGAGCAGTCGAAGGGAGGCGCTTTCGATTACAGCGCCGGTCGGCTTGCCCTCGACTGGCAGTTTGCGACCTGGCTGTGCTATGGCGAGAAGAATGTCGGAGACCGGTTCGATTGGGACATTGCTCCGTTGCCCCACTGGGGCGACGGCAACCCCGGCTTGTTCCCGGAGCCCTGCGTCTGGGTGTTCAACCCCCACAGTAAGGTGAAGGATGCCACATGGACCTTCTTCCACTGGCTAGTCGGCCCTGAAGGTGTCAGAGTGCCAACCGAGTTGGCATGGGAGATCCCGATCTACAAGAGCGTCGAGCCCTACTTTGGGAAGCGGATCCCAACTGGCAAGAACCTGAGCCTTGGTCCCGAGGGTGTGAGCATCGCTTCCAGTAACTACTTCTGGCTCAAGAACCTGAACTTTTTCGAGGCCTGGTCCAGCGTTATGGAACCAGCTTTGGAAGAAGTCCTACTCGGATCCAAGACGGCCCAGGAGGCTATGACAGCCATAAAGCCGCAGATGGACAAGGTCTTGCAGGAAGGCAAAGCGGCAATGGCCTGAGACAAGGCCTGAGGGCCGAAGTTGGATAGGGACGAAGAGGTTATGGGCTGACGTCAATTTCGACCTCAGCCCATAACCATGCGATGGTACGATTGGCAGGTTGCCTGGGCTGTTGTCTGTGCCAGCGCGCACGCGGTCGAGAGGGACAGTTGGAGAGAACCCACCCCGAGTATGCGCTCATGGTGCCACGGGAGATGCGACGCCCTCGAGTCTCTCCTGGCAAGCTTCTGCTGCTAACCCCCGGCCGCGTCTGCGATGAGGAACTGGATGCAGGCTTTTGAAAGTCTTGCCCATCGCGGGCTCTGCCTCTGGATATGCTGCTTTGCGCAATGACTGCTGGTTGCATTTGACTGTGCCGAGGGAGGGTAGATTGTGAGCAACGACATCGAGAGCGAGCAGTTGGCGATTCTTGGCGGTCCCAGGGCCGTTACAGTGCCGGCCAGGGAGAACTGGCAGCCGCCCAATGGCCGCATCAAGGAGTTGATCGGCCAGATGGTTGACCAGGGAGCCTACTCGGTTGCCGGGGCCTACATCCCCAAGCAGTTCGAGGATGCCTTCCGCGAATACATTGGGTCCCAGTATTGCTTCGCCCTGGATCATGGCACCTCCGCCCTCTGGGCTGCCTACTACGCGGTGGGCGTGGGGCCAGGCGACGAGGTGCTGCACCCTTGCTATACGTGGATCTGTTCTATCGCCCCGGCCGTGCATATGGGGGCCCGGCCGGTCTTCTGCGAGATTGATCCGGAGCGCCTGGTGATTGACCCGGCGGATATGGAGCGGCGCATCACGCCCAGGACCAAGGCGGTGAGCATTGTCCACCTGTATGGCAACGTCTGCGACATGGATGCCATCATGGCCATCGCCAGGAAGCACGATATCGCCGTCATCGAGGACTGCAGCCACTGCCATGGCGCTGAGTGGGACGGGAAGAAGTTGGGCACCATCGGCGACATCGGTTGCTTCTCGATGCAGGGCGGGCCGATTGGTGGCAAGCCGGTGCCCGGGGGTGAGGCCGGCATCGCGGTGACGAACAACCGCGACTATTTCGAACGCATGCTGCTTTTCTCTCAGCTCAACCGCGTCGGACTCTTGCAGGAGCTCACCAACCCGGAGTATCGCGCTTTCGCCCCCACTAACCTGGGGCTCAAGTTCCGCGCCCATCCCTTCGCTATGGCGATTGGGCTTATCCTCATGGAAAGCCTGGACCAACGTAACGCCTGGCGAAGTGCCTACCGGCAGAAAATCTACGACGGGCTCAGTGACCTGCCGGGAGTGCGCGCCCTCAAGAGCTACCCCAAGGCCAAACCGGCCGGCTTCTACGGCGGCATGCATATGATGTACCACCCGGAGGAGTTGGGGGGCCTGCCGGTGCAGCGCTTCATCGAAGCGATGCAGGCCGAGGGCGTGGACATGCACCATCGTGGCTACGAACTGACCCACCGCCTCAAGCTCTTTGCCGAGGGCTACGACATCTACGGCAAGGGGGTGGGGCCGCTTGTGGGTGACTACCCTGGCTACCCAGCGGGGAGCCTGCCCATCAGCGAGGAGGCCCATGGGCGCATCCTGGGCATGCCCGTGTTCACACAGGAAGAGCCGGGTTACTCCGACGGCGTCATCGCCGCCTTCCGGAAGGTGACGGCGCAGTACAGGCAGCTGCTTTAGGCCGCCGGACCCCTCATTGGCAGGCTGGGCCCGGGTAACGCACCCGCGCCCAGCCTCTGTCATTCCCCAAGCGCCCCCTGGCAGTGGGTCTTCGGAGAAAGCCGATAGACGTGGACGAACGCGTGTCAGAGCCGCCCAGTTTCTCTCATGTCAGTGTGAATCTGCGCCTCCCGGTGTTCATCCGTGTTCCCTTATCCTGACTGGAAGGCAGGTTCGGGTCAGAGGGGGAAGCGCAGAACGGGATCGGCCGCGTCACCGGCCCTGAGGCACCTCCAGAACACGTGCCAGAGTGCGTCCATCCATGAATGGAGACTGCCACACAAACTGCTATACTGAGGCCGTCACTCACCCTGAAAGGAGAGCCAGTTGCCGGTGGGCGACACGAGGTCAGCTTATGGTTCACCTGGAACAACAGTTAGAGCGCGGATCGTCGCTTCCCACCTCTGGAGATGTGGCCGCGGATTGGAGCGGCGAAGTTGACGGCCTGAGGCGAGCATCCCTGCGGCGGGTCGGCCTGGTCTTCGTCGCTGCCGGTTACGCTTGGGCTCTGGGCCAGGCCATTGCGATGCAGCCCAACACCGTCTGGTCTGCTCTGACGCTGCCCGTCAGTATCCTTGCCCTGGGGTTGCTCCTCCTTTTCGTCCACCGCCCGCCGTTCCTGCGCGACCTGCTCCTCGTGGGGGGTGCACTGGGCGTAGACGCTACGGCCCTCTTTGTGCAGCGTTCGCTTTATGCGCCTTTCGTCGGCATTCTCGTGGTCATCGCAACCACGATCGTCGGTGATCCCGGGCTGACCTTCCTGGCGGCGAGCCTCAGTACGGGCCTTCTGCTGGCAGCCCGGCTGACGCTGCCGGAACAGTGGCAGGGCAGCCTCCTGCTAGCTGCTGCCGCATTCTACTGGGCTTCGGCGCTCTTTGCCTGGCTCAGCTCACGCGACCTGCGCACCGTGCTCACATGGGCCTTGCGTAGCTATGAGAGTAACTGGCGCACCTTGCGCCAGTTGCAGGCACAGCGAGGGAAACTCAACGCAACGCTCAAGGCATTGGCCGACGCCAACCAGTTGCTGAAGCGCACCACCCACGACCTGGCCGAGGCACGGGAAGAGGCGGAACGCGCCCGCCAGCTGAAAAGCCAGTTCGCGGCGAACATCAGCCACGAGCTCCGCACACCGCTGCACCTGATCGTTGGCTTCTCGCAGATGATGTACACATCGCCGGAGAGCTACAGAGGCGTGCGCTGGACGCCGGAACTGCGTGCCGATCTCAAGGAGATCTACGACAGCGCTCAGCATCTGTTGCACCTGATAGATGATGTCCTGGACCTCTCCCAGGTAGAGGCGGCGCGTCTGCCGGTGAACAAAGAGCGCCTGGATCTGGTGCCGCTGATCCATGAGGCAGTAGCCACGGCGCGCAGCCTTTTCCGCGGCCGTGGTCTCTACCTCCGTGTTGACGTCCCCGAGAATCTCCCCGCCCTCTACGCCGACCCAACCCGCATCCGCCAGGTTCTGCTCAACCTGCTGAACAACGCCGCTCGCTTCACTGAGCGCGGCGGCATCACTGTGCACGCCCGGCTGCAAGACGAGGAGGTCGAGGTCGTAGTTGAGGACACGGGCATAGGCATCCCGCCCGACCAGCTGCAGGACATTTTCACGGAGTTTCACCAGGTTGATGGCTCCTTGCGCCGCCGATACGGTGGCACAGGCCTGGGCCTGAGCATCTGCAAGCAGTTCGTCTCCCTTCACGACGGCCGCATCTGGGTCGAGAGCGAAGTGGGGAAGGGCAGCGCCTTCCATTTCACGCTGCCGTTACCGAGCAAGCAAGTGGTGCGAGCGCAGCCCAGCCAGCTGCCCTCGGGGTGGCACTACCTTGCTCCTGCGCCCGAAGGCCAGCGGCTGGTCACTCTGGCACAGCCGGCCGAGTTTCCGCGGATGTTGCGGCGCTACCTGACCGACGTGGATATAAGGGAGGCAGAGGACGCGCAGAAGGCAGCCCAGCTTGCCCGCACCATCCAGGCAGATGCGGTTATCCTTCTGGACGAGCAGGAAGCGGAGGCAGCAGAGATTGCACGAGCCACGGCTGACCTGCTTCTGCCGGTGATCACCTGTTCCCTGCCTTTGGAGCGGCACCTTGCTCTGGCCGAGGGGTTCACGCACTGCCTGATGAAGCCATTCACGGCCGAGCAACTCGTTGCGACAGTGAAGCAGGTGGCGCCTGAAGCCAGGCGCATCCTGGTGGTGGATGACGACCCCGGCGTCGTCCGCCTTATCGAGCGCTCGCTCACGGCTCATCTGCCAGGCCTGGAGGTGCTCACGGCTTACGATGGGGTGGCGGCGATCGCCTCTCTGGAACGGCAGCCGGACATTTTGCTTCTGGACCTGCTGTTGCCACGTGCCAACGGCCTCGAGGTATTGCGAGCGGTGCAGAATAGGCAGCGCCAAGCAGCTGAAAGCCAGCAAGGCCAGGGTTCAAAGCGGGGAACCATACCCGTGGTCGCGATCACGGCCTATGGCTTCGAGCAGGACATCGCTGCCCTGGGGCAGGGCAAGGTCAGCCTCCGGCGTGGCCGCTACTACAGCGCCACGGAGGTGACACAATGCCTTCAGGCGCTGATGCGTTTGCTGCCCGCCCGGCACTTCAGCGCTGACGCAGAAGCGTCGCCAGCGCCTGTACAAGCGCCAGCTGGCTGACGGGCTTGCGCAGGTAGCTATCGGCCCCAATCGCTGAGGCGAGCTCCTGTTCGTTGAGCACCGAGCAGACGATCACCGGAATGCTCGCTGTCGCCGGGTCGGCCTTGAGAGATTGCAGGATCTGCCAGCCATCGGTGCCGTGCATCATCACATCCAGGACGACAGCATCGGGCCGGGATGCCGCAATCTGGCTCAGCGCCGCACCACCATCCTGGATCAGCAGCAGCCGGTAACGGTACGGTTCCAGGTAGCGCTGGAAGAGGCGCAGCGTCTTGGCGTTGTCGTCAACGATAGCCACCACCTGCTCTCGGCTTGACGGCAGCCGCAGGCCGATCTTCCCCTGGCTCTCCAGGTGTGCCAGGTCGAGTTGGCCACCGATGCGCCTGGCCATACCGCTGAGCGCTTCAAGCCGCTGGCGCAAGTCAGCATAGCCCGCCTGGCTGCTCACCCCTCCGACAGTGAAGCTCGCCCAGCGCTCGCTGCCAAGAGCAGGCGCCTCATCAACGCTCAGCCACAGCCGTTTCGCCAGGCCCTGTTTCACCAGGGTGCTGAGGATGCTGATGGCAAGCTGCCGCGATACGGCCTCGTCGGCATAGGCTGTGGCCGATGGGCCAGGCTGAAGCTCCAGCTCGATGCCGTGAGAAGCTGCAAGAGGCAGGACCGCGGCAATCGCCTGCTGCACCGTCTCTCGTAGCGAGAAAGGCTGGCTGCGCAGGCTCATCTCGTCGAGCTCTTCGTCCAGGGCCCGCTCGGCGGCCGGCACTGGTTCGGCCTTGGGCAACCGTCGCTCCCAGAGTATACCCGCGACGGCGTCGCAAGCCCGGTACTGCTCGCGGTAGAACTGGCGGCGGCTGATCGCCAGCTTGCGCTGGATCTCCTCGCTTGGGAATCCCTCCGCATACTTGTGTTGGAGGATGGCATAGGGGCGATAGGCTGGGTCTAGTGGAGACACGCCTGCCGGTGGCCTGAGGTCGTTAATGGCCTGCAGCAATAGTTCGCGCAGGGCCTGAGCACGGGCCCTGGGGTCAGCCACGGCCGAGGGGACCAGATACTGAAGCAGCGGGTGGTGCTGAAGGTGAGCGGCATCAAACAGGTGCGTGAGCGCATCGCGCACCTGCCTGACGAACTCAACGGGCGGTCTTGCTTCAGCCACCTTGCTCCGACACCCAACCGGCACCAGGTAAGCCGGACTGGACACAGCCAGCTCATCGCCCAGTATAGAGGCCCCTTCGCCGCCCGGGCAACCGGTTATGGCCCTCGGGTGCTAGCCCCTTCGGACCGCGAGGCCAGAGCCAGCGGCTGGCGTATGACGGCAGGGGACGATGATGGGGAATGTGGCACTATTCGGCACTACCTTGGCACTAAAGCCGCTGACAACGGTGCTCGGGTAGCATAGACTATCTTTAGAGTTCATAAGGAAAGCGGCGTATGCCATCAGCGGCCAACAAGACGCCCGCCCTTCAGAAGCGCAAGTCGGCGCTCAGACGTAGACGTAATCTCTACTTCTATCTATTCATTTCCCCCTGGATAGTCGGGTTCATCATTTTTCGCGGCGGGGCCCTGCTCGCGGCTATCTGGCTCAGCTTCGTCAAGTGGGAGATAGTGACGCCGCCTGTGTTCGTTGGCCTGGCCAACTGGAAGGCCATGCCGCACGATCCTCTGTTCTGGCAATCCCTGAAAGTCACCTTTCTCTACACTTTCAGCGTCGTCCCGCTTGGCATCGTCTTCGGTTTCCTGCTTGCGCTGCTCATGAATCAGAACGTGCGCGGCGTGACGGTCTTCCGCACTATCTACTACCTGCCCTCGGTCACCTCCGGCGTCGCAATCGCTATGCTCTGGCTTTGGATCTTCAACCCGGACTTCGGCTTGCTTAACTACTTTCTCTCGCTGATAGGCATACACGGTCCGGCCTGGCTGTTCGATGTCCGCTGGGTCCTGCCGGCCTTCATCATCATGAGCCTGTGGGGCGTGGGCGGCACGATGATAATCTACCTGGCCGGCCTGCAAGGCATCCCTACGCAGCTCTACGAAGCGGCTGAGATTGACGGAGCCAATGGTTGGGCCAAGCTGCTTCACGTGACCATTCCCATGATGACGCCTATCGTCTTCTTCAACCTGGTCATGAGCGTGATCAGCACTTTCCAGGTGTTCTCTTCTGCCTTTGTCATGACCCAGGGCGGGCCGATGAACGCCAGTCTGTTCTATGTGCTGTACCTGTTCCGGAATGCTTTCCAGTACTTCGAAATGGGTTACGCTGCCTGCCTGGCCTGGGTGCTGTTTGCCATCATCGGTGTCTGTACGCTCATCATCTTCGCTACGTCTGACCGCTGGGTTTATTACGAAGGCGCCGCGAGGGGGATCATCTGATGGCGGCGGAGCATGAGCTTGTGGCCCAACCCCTAGTTGTGACGCGGCGGAAGCGCAACGCCATGGCGATCCTTCGGCGCAAGGTGCTGCCGCGTCTCATCATCTACATCTTGCTCGTTCTCGGCAGCGTGGCCTTTATCCTGCCGTTTCTCTGGATGCTCTCCAGTTCGTTGAAGACGCCGGGCGAGATCTTCATTTTCCCGCCCAAGTGGATCCCTTCTTCACCGCAGTGGCACAACTACCCGGACGCGCTGACGATCCAGCCGTTCGGCCGTTACACCATCAATACCATTATCGTCACCGGCCTGAGCATGCTCGGAACGCTCATATCTTCGTCGCTCGTGGCCTATGGGTTTGCGCGCATCCGTGGCGCTGGCAGCGGCTTTCTTTTCAGCCTGGTGCTGGCGACCATGATGCTGCCCTACCAGGTGACCATGATCCCGACCTTCATCGTGTTCCGCATGCTGGGTTGGGTCAATACCCTCAAGCCGCTCATCGTGCCCAGTTTCTTCGGGAGCGCTTTCTTCATCTTCCTCCTGCGCCAGTTCATGATGACCGTGCCCCTCGAAATGGATGAAGCGGCCATCATTGATGGTTGCTCCACCTTCGGCGTCTACTGGCGCATCATGCTACCCATGGCCAAGCCAGCGTTGGCTACTGTCGCCATTTTCGCTTTCATGGATGGCTGGACCGACCTGATGGGACCGCTGATCTACCTGAACAGCCAGCGGCTGTACACCATCGCTCTGGGCCTGGCCACCTTTCGCCAACAATTCTCCACGGAGACGCCATGGCACCAACTCATGGCGGCCTCTATCGCTACCATGATGCCGACATTGCTAGTCTTCTTGCTCGCCCAGCGGATTTTCATCCAGGGCATTGTCGTCACAGGACTCAAGGGCTGACCAGCCCTATGAGAGACGCCCAGCACGTGAGTGGGCGTCCAGCAAGATATATGGAGGTGTGAGAGTGATCAGCAACAAGAGGTTATCGAGGCGACGTTTGCTAGTGTTGTCCGGCGCTAGCATGGCCGGTGTGGCCCTGGCAGCTTGCGGCGCCACGGCTACGCCAGCCCCTGCGGCAACGACTGCGCCGACGAGCGCAGCGCCAGCGGCCACCGCAGCTCCCACGAGCGCGGCTCCAGCGGCCACCGAAGCAGCGACGTCTGCGGCCCCTACGGCTGCCACCCAGGCGGAGACGCCAACAGTGGCACCAACGGTGGCCCCAACAGCGGCTCCCGCATCGAAGGGCCCTGTCACCTTGCAATACTTCTATGAGACAGGTGGCAAGCCGGCGGACGTTGCCTACATGGACAAGTTCTTCGCCAAGTACACTGAGGCCAACCCGAACGTCAAGATCGAGCAAATCGTCACTCCGAGTGGTGTGACGTCAGATCAGAAGCTCGAGACCATGGTCGCTGGTGGCACACCGCCCGACATCGTCTATTCTGGCGCCACTGTCACCATGGCTGCTCGCGGTGTCTACCTCGATGTCAGGCCGCTCTTGGAGAAGTCGGGCAAGAGCCTGGATGAGTTCCATCCACTCGCCGTGCAGATCTACACGATCAAGCAAGGCAGCTTCGTTTGGGGCCTGCCCAGCCAGTTGAGCACACACTTCCTTGTCGTCAACAAGACCCTGTTTGGGAAGGCCGGCGCTACCGTTCCGCCCACCGATTGGGCCGACGCCAGCTGGACCTGGGATGCCTATTCCGCCGCAGCTGACAAACTCACAGTGCGCAGCGGTGACAACGTGACCCAGTGGGGTTCCTTCCCCCTCGACGGGCACCTGGAGTACTGCGGCCCCTACATGTTCGGCGGCAAGTGGTACGAAGGCAACAAGTGCCTGATTGATGACCCCAAGTCCTACAAGTGCTTCCAGTTCGACCACGATTCGATCTACAAGTCCAAGACGGCACCGACGCCAGCGCAGTCCCAGGCACTCGAGGGCGGCTTCCTCACCGGCAAGGTGGCCATGCAGGTTGACGGTCCCTGGTCCATCGTCACCTACACCACGATCAAGGACTTCGAGTGGACCCTGGCCGCCATCCCCTACGCCCAGGAGTTGGGCGTCAAGGCATCGCGTCTTAACGCCTCCTTCTGCAACTGCTGCGCCATCGCTTCCAAGACGAATGTTGATGCCGTCTGGAACCTGATGCTCTGGATGTACTTCGACGACACCAACTACCCGGATTGGTCCTGGTATGGCACCGGTCGTCTGCCGGCTCGGCTTGCGGGCCAGGCCAAGTGGCTGGAATATGCCAAGGGCCAGTACCCTGGCGTCGCCTGGGAGGTGTACCAGAACGCCTACGACTATGCTTCCCCGGACTGGAACGCCAAGCAGGCTAACGCCAGCAAGTTGGCGGACATTGTCACTGCGGGCATGCTCGACCCCGTCGCCCAAGACCCGAACGCCAACATCCCGCAATTGGCGGCGACGTTGAAGACGCAGATTGAGCCGCTGCTGCAAGAGGTCTAGGTCGGAGGCCGATTGTAGACCATGAGACAGCCAGGCCCGCCGATTGCGGGTCCTGGCTGTCTCTGCCATTATCGAGGGAACAACTGACCTGGAGGCAAACATGCCACAAGAATCACCCATCAAAGTCGGGATCATTGGCCTGGGACGGGCGGGTTGGGGGTTGCACGCCGTCACCATGCAGCAGCCGGTGGTGGCACCCAAGTACAAGGTCGTTGCCGTCACCGATCCGATCACGCAGCGGATGGAAGAAGCGCAGGCCACCTTTGGCTGCCGCACCTACGGCAGCGTGGAGGCCCTGCTTGCCGACAAAGAGGTCGAGCTGGTGGTAGTGGCCTCGCTCAACGACCAGCACGCCGCCCATAGCATCGCAGCCCTCAAGGCGGGCAAGGATGTCCTCTGCGAAAAGCCGATGGCTACCAGCCTGGCAGATGCCGATGCCATGCTGGCGACGGCGAAGCAGACGGGACGCATCCTCACCTTCGACCACTGTGGGCGCTTCGAGCCCGCTTTCCAGAAGGTGCGCGAGATCATCGCCTCAGGCGTCCTGGGCGAGGTGATCCTCATTCATCTCAACTCGCACAGCTTCCGGCGACGCTGGGATTGGCAAACGCTGAAGCAGTTTGGTGGTGGCGAGATGAACAACAACGCCTCGCACTCCGTGGATGAGGCGCTCCAGTTCATGGGCGACATCATGCCCAAGGTCACCTGCGACCTGCGCCGCACGCCTCTCTGCGCTGGCGATGCCGAGGACCATGTCAAGATCGTGCTCACTGCCCCGGGCGTGCCCACCGTGGACATCGAGGTGAGCAACTCCGTCGCCATGCGCGAGCCGCACTTCCAGATCTCTGGCACTTATGGTGGGCTGAGCGGCGGCCACGACCAGCTGCAGTGGCGCTACTTCGACCCCACCAAGGTGGTGGAGCGCACAGCCGACCCGAAGCCGACGCCCGATCGCAGCTACAACCATGAGGACCTGCCCTGGCAGGAAGAGAGCTGGACGGCGCCAAAGCTGCCCATGGCCAGCTATGTGGGCGTCTATCTCAGCCTGTATGAGACGATGCGCCATGGTGCCCCCCTTGCGATCACGCCTGAGAGCGTGCACCGCGTCATTGCCGTGCTCGAGGAATGCCGGCGGCAGAGTTCTCTCTACAGTGCATAAGCCCGGACTATGACGTTGGCCCGACGCGGGTGCCGGCGGCAGAGTTCTCTCTACAGTGCTTGATCCAGCAAGGTGGCTGGCATTCGCCAAGGGGTGCCGGCGGCAGAGGCCCCTGTACGGTGGCGCGTAGGGCCAAACCTACCACGAGTCCGACCCAGGCAGAATCCCATGGGAGCCACGCTTCGAAGCGTGGCTCCCATGCATAGAGGCCTTGCCCAGGAGGTCCTGTGCTAGAACTGGCGAAGCGAGACGAGATGTGCCGGCTGGTTGGCCGGCTCCTTGAGGCCTGCGCCGACCCGCGCTACGAGCGGCGCAAGGCGATGTGGACGGCACACCAACACCTGCAGAAGGTGGCGAAAGTGCCTGTGCATGTGCACCTGTTCCTCAGCGGCGACTACTCGCCCGTTTGGCAGGAACTGATCCCGGAAGAGCAGCTCGTTCACAAGGAGGGCGTCGCCCGGAATGTCGAGCTGCAGCTCCGCCAGAGGCTGTACAAGCACGACAACATTCCCGATGATGACGTCATCTTGCCCGTGCTGTTCGCGGGCGCCGTGTTTCGCACTGCCGCGGATAGGATCTGGGGCCTGAAGCTGGAGCGCCGCGAGGCGCAGCAGGGAGTCTACGACGGCGGCGCCTACAAGCCCGTGCCGCCGATCAACGCGCCCGACCCGGGGGAGGCCGAAATCGAGGCGCTATCCCTGCCTCAGGTGGACATTGACGAGGCAGCGACGGCCAGGCAAGTTGAACAGATGCAGGACCCGGTCGAAGGCAGGCTGCCCATCATCGTGAGCGCCAACCGGTTGGGTGAGTCCCCAATCGAGAATGCCGTTGACCTGCGCGGCATGGATAACCTGCTGTACGACGTGCTTGACCGCCCGGCCTTTGTCCATCGCCTGATGGACTTCGTCACCCAGGCTATCATCCGCTGCCACCGCGAGGTGGACCGGCTCAAGCGCTTCGACACGCCGGCGACCTGGCACGGTTGTCGTGTCCACTACGAGGAGGTCGGGCCCGAGGTACTGCAGGCGAGCAGCGGCATCGAGACAACCTGGGCCTACATATCGGCGCAGAGCGCCGCTGGCCTCTCCCCTGCCATGTTCGAGGAGTTCCTCCAGCCCTACCACGAGCGCATAGCCTCACTGTACAGCCCGGGCCGGGTCTACTATCATGGCTGCGAGGACCTGACGGCCAAGTTCCGCGTCATTCGCCGCACGCCGCACCTGCGTCGCTTCCACGTCTCACCCTGGTCGGACTTTCGGGCGCTGGCGCCTCAGATCGGGCGCGATTTCGTGATCGAGAAGCACGTTCATCCCACCAACAACCTCTTGCTCTTCACCGAGGAGCAGATGCGCTCGGA
>DAOTVV010000028.1:0-5854 GCA_034436255.1 Anaerolineae bacterium | reverse complement strand
TTCGCCGCCCCCGCCCCGTCCATGCCAGCAAACCTGGCTACCTCGGCCAGGGCGTAGGGCAAGAGGCCCGGGCCGGATGGCGAGCCTGGCCCGAGGCGAAGGCCGGCACGCTCCCAGGCGTACAGGTTGTAGATGGGCGTGAAGCCGCTTTGAGGCTGGAAGTAGCCGGGATAGCCTAAGGGCGCCAGTGCAAAGACGCACAGCACCAAGGCAGCAGCCAGTCCGGCTTTGGCGCGCATCACTTGCGCCAGGTGGGCAGCCGACGAGCGCGGGAGACCACCTGCCGCTGCTCGCTCACGTGCGCCACGAGGCGAGCGGGCACTTGGCGGGCCCTACACCCTCTATTGGGCCGGCTGGCCCAATAGACCCAGCGCTTCGGCATTGGCTTGCATCGCTTCCAGGACGAGCCCGATGTGCTCGTTCAGGTCCACACCGAGTTCGGCTGCCCCGCGCTCGATGTCTTGCCGGTTGACACCGGCGGCGAAGGCCTTGTCCTTCCACTTGTTGCGCACGGATTTGACCGTGACGTCGAGGATAGACTTCGAGGGGCGCACCAAAGCGACGGCGCTGATCAGCCCGGTCAGTTCATCAACTGCGAACAGCGCCTTGCGCAGCAGGGTGTCGCGCGGGACGCCGCTGTAATCGGCGTGGGAGAGCAGGTCAAGGGCTGTCTCTTCGGGGTAGCCAAGTTCGCGCAGGCGGCGTGCTCCGGCGAAGCAATGCCACTCGTCCTGAGGCAGATCACCGCCCATAGAGGGGTGCTGCTCGTAGTCGAAGTCGTGCACAAGGCCGATGGCGGCCCAGTAGTCCTCATCCTCGCCGTACTTGCGGGCGTAGGCGCGCATGGCCGCTTCCACTGCCAACATGTGGCGGATCAGGCCGATGTTGCTGGTGGACTGGGTTACCAGTTTCCAAGCATCTTCGCGCGTGAGGCGAGTAGAACTCATTGCTGTCACACTCCGGTGCCGCCTGCGTCGTGCAGGGGCATTTGCCGGCACATTATGTCGGCGCCGCGGCGCATTCGCAACCAGGCGCCAAGACCTTCGCGCGCTGCTTTGGCTCTGTGCTATCATGCTGCCGAGATCCGAAGGGGGGCAGGTGCACATCCTGGTCACTAACGACGACGGCGTGCGTTCGATGGGCGTGCTGGCTCTCGCCAGAGCGCTAGCAGGGCTGGGTAAGGTCACCATCCTGGCGCCGGAGCATAACTGGAGTGCTGGTGGCCACAATAAGACGATGCACAAGCCGCTGCGCATTGACAGGGTGACGCTTGCGGATGGCACCGAGGCACTGGCCAGCAACGGTGCACCTTCGGATTGTGTCGCGCTGGCGATGCTGGGGGCGCTGGACGAACCGGTTGACCTGGTTGTCGCTGGCGTGAACCAGGGCGCTAACCTGGGCGAGGACATCACCTATTCGGGCACGGTAGCAGCGGCCATGGAGGCTGTGATCGGCGGCCTGCCGGCACTCGCCGTATCGCTGGACTGCTACGAGCCCGGGGCTGAGTTCGCGCCCGCGGCCGAGGTGGCCGCGCGTGTTGCGGCGGCTGTGACGCGCATGCGCCTGCCTGAGGGCACCTTCCTCAATGTGAACGTGCCCAACCGGCCGCTGAGCATGATGAATGGCGTGCGCCTCACGCGCCTCGGACGGCGCGTCTACCGCGACGTCCTCGTTCGGCGGCGGGATCCGCGAGGGCGTCCGTACTACTGGATCGGCGGCGACGTACCGGCGGCCGATGAGGCAGTTGAAGGCACCGACATCTGGGCCGTTGCGCACGGCCATGTGTCGCTGACGCCGCTGCATATGGACATGACGGCGTATGCCATTCTGCCCAGTTTGCAGCCGCTGGAGGCCATCCTCGAGGAGGCGACAAAGGCGCCATGAGATTCGCGCCCAGATGGGATTTCGGCCCCCTGATTGCCTCAGCCGCCACTATCGGCGTCGCCGTGCTGGCCATGCTGCTGATGCACGCCGCTTTGCGCGCTGCCATTGGGCCGGGCGCGCTTGTCTTGCTCATTCTGGCTCTGCTGCTGGCGACCCTTGCTGTTATCTGTCTGCTCTACAGCGCCAGCCTCTGGATGCTTAGCTACAGGCTAAACCGCAACGGCCTTGTGATCTCCGCCGGGCTGTTCAACCTCTTGGTTCCCATGTCGGCCATCGAGGCTGTGTATGGGATGCCGGTGGACTTCAACCCCTTCCCGTTTCGCGGGCTGCGCTTCCGTGGCCACAATGTCGGCTTTCAGACGACGCCGGGGGACCGTTTCATCCTGTATCTGGCCACGGCCAGGCCCGAGGATTGCCTCTACGTGGCCACGGCGCGGCGGATCTACGCCATTTCGCCGGACGACCGGCAGGAGTTCCTGCGTGCCTATGCTTCTGAGAGCGCCTTGGGGGCAGTTGCGCAGTGGCAAGAGAGCGTGCGAGTCTCGCCCGCGCTGCTGACACTGGCCTGGCGGGACTACCTGGGCGTGGGGCTCTCGAGTGCCGCCATCATCTTGGGCATGGTTCTCTTGGCCATGGTCTTCTGGATGTTCCCGCATCTGCCCAGCGCCGTGCCGATGCACTTCGATACCCTCGGCCGACCGGATCGGCTGGCCCCGCCGGAGGAGTTGTTCTATCTACCGCTGATAGGGAGCATCGTCGTGATGCTCAATGCCGTGCTCGCCATCGTCTTCTATCACCGCGAACGCCTGCTCTCCTACTTCCTCTGGGGTGGGGCCGGCCTTGTGCAGGTGCTGCTGATTCTGGCCCTGCGTTCAATCGTGGCCTAGTTATGCCGACCAGCCTTCTCATCGCCAGCGAGAATAGCGGCAAGCTGCGCGAGTTCCGGCAGGTCATGAGCGGCTTGCCGCTCGACATAGTCAGCCCGGCCGATGTGGGGTTGCGCCTTTCTGTGGCTGAGACGGGCGCGACGTTCTGGGAGAATGCCGCCCTGAAGGCGCGTGCCTACGCGGAAGCCTCGGGCATGCCGGCCCTGGCCGATGATTCCGGCCTGGAAGTGGATGCCCTGGGCGGCCGGCCGGGAGTGCACTCGGCGCGCTATGCCGGGCTGAGGGCCAGCGATGCCCAGCGCAGGCAGAAGCTGTTGAGCGAGATGGCGTCGGTGCCCGCTTCGGCACGTGGGGCGCGCTTCGTCTGCGTCCTCGTCCTGTGCTGGAACGGCCAGCTCTACACCACCCAGGGACTTGTCGAGGGGCAGATCGCGTTTGAGGAGCGAGGGAGCTTTGGCTTCGGCTATGACAGCATTTTCTTATTGCCAGAGCGAGGCCAGACGATGGCAGAACTGCTGCCGGAGGAGAAGAACGCCATCAGTCATCGTGGCAGCGCGGCCAGAGCGATGAGGGAACTGCTGGCGAGCCTGCTCGGGCCCACCGGTACGCTGAGTTGAGAGCGGTTGGCCTGCGGGCACTTCGCGATGGGGCCCTTGCCGGCCTTGGGGGACGATGCTAGAATCCGCTGCCACAACAAGGGCTGACCAAGCTTGGCACGAAGCTGGCAGCAACCTGGCGCCAATGGCTGACCTGCACGTCATAATCGTCAGTTACAACACGCGGGCGTTGCTGCGGGAGTGCCTGGCTTCGCTGGCTGAAAGCCGCCTGCCAGGGCGATCGCTGGCCGTCACCGTCGTTGACAACGCCTCGCCCGACGGCAGCGCCGACATGGTCTGCGCCGAGTTTCCTCAGTACAATCTGGTGCGCGGGCCTAACCTCGGCTTTGCACACGGCAATAACAGCGGTCTGCGCCTGGCGGATGGGCGCTACCATCTCCTGCTAAACCCGGATACGCTCTTGCCACCGAGCGCTCTCGCCCAGGCCCTGGACTATATGGACGCCAACCCGGGCATTGGTGCGTTGGGCCCGCGCCTGGTGCTCGCCGATGGCAGCCTGGATTTGGCCTGCCGCCGCAGTTACCCTACCCCCGCAAACTCGCTGGCTCACTTCAGTGGCCTGGCGCGCCTGTTTCCCAATAGTCGCCGCTTCGCTGCCTACAACCTCACCTATCTGGATCCCGACGAAACGGCTGACGTGGAGTCGCTCGTTGGCGCTTTCATGCTCCTGCGCGCGAGCGCTCTGGCCGAGGTGGGTGGCCTGGACGAGGTCTTCTTCATGTACGGCGAGGACCTCGACCTATGCTTGCGCCTCACCAGGCTGGGTTGGCGGGTGGTGTACTGGCCCGAGATCACGGTGCTGCACTACAAGCGAGCTGCCTCGTCCAAGAGTGAGAGGGCTGGTAGAGAGTTCTTCCGCGCCATGCGCCTCTTCTACGACAAGCATCAGGCCAGGCAGGCTCTGCCGGGCGAGGCGGTGATGGTGCACGCGGGCATCGAGGCCTTGGCGCGCCTGCGCGGCAACGGCCGGAGGCCTTGATGGCCGGCAACAGACGTCTGCGGGCTGTCTTCGGGTTGCTGCTTGTCCTCACCGACATGGCGATGACCGCCATTGCCTTCTACCTTGCCTATGAGTTGCGCCTCGTCACCGAGTACCGGCCGCTGACGAGCATCCCGCCCTTCCGTGTTTACCTGGGGATGGCACTCATCCAGGTACTGAGCATGGCGATCGTGTTCTTCTTCGCCAAGCTGTACCATGTCAAGCGGGCCGGTTCCCGCATAGATGAGTTCTACGCCGTGTTCGGCGCCGCTTCTGTCGGCACGCTGCTCTCTACTTCGGTCACAGCTTTCGTTTACAAGGGCAACCTGGACTACCCGCGTCTGATGGTCATCTACGCCTGGGTGCTCACCATTGTCCTGGTGATGATCGGACGCCTGCTGCACGGTTCCCTTGTCTCACGCCTGCGGGCCCGAGGCGTTGGTGCGGACCGGGCACTGATCGTCGGCACGGGCGAGGCGGGGCGCATGCTGCTGCAGAAGGTGAGGAACGCGCCCCACCTGGGCTACCAACTGGTCGGTTTCATTGATAACCAGGCCGGTTTGGAGGAAGTTGAGGGGCTGCCAGTGCTGGGGTCGTTCGAGACCATCGGCCAGGTCATTGACGAACACGACATAGACACGGTGCTCATTGGCCTGCCCGAGGCGCCTCGCGAGCAGGTGATGGACGCCATCTCGCAGTGCGAGCGTGGCAAGGTTGAGATCAAGGTCCTGCCCGATGTCTTCCAGTTGATCGCTTCCGAGGTGAGCATCGGCGACCTGAACGGCCTGCCCATGCTCACCGTGCGGGACGTGGCCCTGCGCGGCTGGCGCCTGACGGTGAAGCGCGCTTTCGACCTGGTGTTGGGCAGCATCCTGCTCGTGCTATCGTCGCCGCTGCTCTTGCTGATAGCGGCGCTCGTCAAGCTCGAGTCGCCCGGTCCGGCCCTGTTCGTGCAGGAGCGAGTCGGGCTGGATGGGAAGCCTTTCCCGATGGTCAAGTTCCGGACGATGCGCGTGGACGCGGAAGGGGAAACGGGCCCGGTGTGGGCGAAAGCCGACGATCCCCGGCGCACCCGGCTGGGGGCGTTCCTGAGGCGGCATTCGCTGGACGAATTGCCACAGCTGATCAACGTGGTGCTGGGCGAGATGAGCCTGGTCGGCCCCCGGCCCGAGCGACCGATCTTTGTCGAGCAATTCCGCCAGAGCATCCCGCGTTACATGGATCGGCATCGCGAGAAGGCAGGCATGGCCGGTTGGGCCCAGGTGAATGGCCTGCGGGGCGATACCTCGATCGAGGAACGCACGAAGTACGACCTCTGGTATGTCGAGAACTGGTCCTTGTTGCTGGACATCAAGATCATCATCCGGGCCATCATGCGCGTCTTCCGTGACCCCAACGCCTACTGAGGCGCCCCACCGCCGATGGCGAAGAACGGTCGCCAGGAGCGTTAAGGGATCAGCGATGAACGCAGAGCCACGCAGGTTCGC
>DAOTVV010000027.1:0-3809 GCA_034436255.1 Anaerolineae bacterium | reverse complement strand
TTGGCAGCTCGGCAGCTGTGTTGCGGCCGAGTGCTGCGTACGCACAGGGTTTGGGCTATTTAGTCTGGCTGCCAGTGACTGCCCGGGCGGCTCATCCTGGGATGAAGACAGTCGAGCTGCGCCTGAGTGCCAGCGACGACATCAGCGGGGTGGACAGCGTCGCGGTGGCTAATGAACCGACGTTTGCGGGCGCCCAGTGGCAGAGCTACGCCCAGTCACTACCGTGGTGGGTGTCTCCGGCCGGTAGCACAACTGTGTATGTGCGTTTCAGGGACCGCGCTGGGAATGTGTCTGCCACGTGTAGTGATGTATACAACCCCGGCTAACCCAGGGCATTAGGTGGACTAGTCTTTCAGAGTGCGCGCTTGAGCGCCGGCTGGGAAAGACGCCCCGAGCAGGGGCGTCTCAGGGTTGTCTATGGCGTGGGTGCGTTCCCGCCACGGTCCTGTGTCACTGCCAGCACTGCCAAGGCGAGCAGCCGAGTGGTAATCGCCAAATCAGCGTACGCATAGCGATTACCTTTATGGCCGCGGGAAAGGCGTGGCTCAGCGGCCACTGGAGGAGCCTGAGCAGGGATGATCGTGGGCACAGATAGCGGCTGCCTGGCTGTCTGCGTAGAGGGCAAGCTCAGGGCAGGGCCGTGTCTTGAGGCATGGCACCGTATCTCCTACGCCGACGCTTTCGCCGCCGCCCTGGCTCAGCAACTCGCTGCGCTCGTGGTGACCGGCGACCCAGAATTCAGGGACATCGAGGGCGAGGTGGCGGTGGAGTGGCTCGACCAGCCATGACCGCGGCGCTGGCAAATAGCCCACTGAGTGTTATAATGCTGGCTACCTGGCTACCGAGGTGATTGTGGCCGGGTGGGCGGTTGCGCCCAATACACTGTACCCCATCGGAGGTTAGCGGATGAACCAGCCCTGGCAGGCTTTTTGTAAGCTGGGAATTGTGCACTTCATGATCTATCCACAGGTCATGCGCGGCGAGGGGCCAATTGTTGAGACCGCGCGCAAGATCGCCGAGGATCCGTTCTTCTCCGTCCTCGAGATCGCTCCAGTGAAGGACACGGCCGTCCTCGCGGAGCTCAAGCAACTGGCCGCCTCAGCGCACATGGACATCGGCTTCGGCGCGCAGCCGGGCCTGCTCATCAACAAGCTCAACCTGGCCGACCTGAACGAGGATGGCCGCCGCAAGGCCGTGGCTAACGTCAAGAACAGCATTGACCAGGCCTACCTGGTGGGCGCGCGCATCCTGGCCTTGCTCGACGGCCCGAACTCCTACCCGGGTCCGGAAAAGGCCAGCGCTGCCAAAGACCAGATCGTGAAGTCCTTGGGCGAACTGTGCCAGTACGCCCAGGAAAAGGCTACTGACTACACGCTCTGGATATCGGTCGAGAATTTCGATCGCGACATCGAGAAGAACTCTCTCCTCGGGCCGACGGCCGAGGCTGCCGAGGTTGTTGCCCGTGTCAAGCAGAGCCACGAGAACATCGGCCTGACAGTTGACCTCAGCCACCTGCCTCTCCTGCACGAAACGCCGATGCAGGCACTGTCCGCGGCGGCGTCGAACCTGATCCATATCCATGTGGGCAATGCCATCATGGAGAAGGGGCGCGAGGGCTATGGGGATCAGCACCCGGGCTTCGGCGTGCCCGGCAGCGAGAACGACGTCCCCGACCTGGTGGCCTATCTCAAGGCGCTCTTCGCCATCGGTTATTTCTCTAAGAAAGTACCAACGCCGATGCCGGTGGTGACCTTCGAGTGCAAGCCGCTCTCCTTCGAGACGCCGGAAATCGTGATCGCCAATCTCAAGCGGGCCTGGCTGGAGGCCTGGGCGAAACTGGAAGTGTGAAGCCCGGTGCTCCGGTTCAGCAGCCGCAGGCCATAGATCATATCTGGAGGAAGCCCAAATGGCTTACGATCTGAAGGGATTCAGCTACGACTCTACCGCTTTCTTCTGTGAGTGCGTCAAGGACAAGATCACGGACATCCGTGTCAACCGGCCGACGATCGTCCAGGCCGAGGCATTGGCGCGCAAGAAGCGCACCAGCATCACCAAAGACGGCAAGCTGGCGATTCTGGCCTGCGACCATCCGGCCCGCCGCGTCACAAGCGTTGGCAGCGACACTTTCAAGATGGCCAACCGGTTGCAGTACCTGGGCCGCGTCCTGCGCGTGATGGCAGCGAGCAGCTTCGACGGCGTTATGGGCACCACCGACATGATCGAGGACCTCTTCATCGTGAACTACCTGGTGCGCCAGGGC
This sequence comes from Anaerolineae bacterium, assembly GCA_034436255.1. GTDB lineage: Bacteria > Chloroflexota > Anaerolineae > DRVO01 > DRVO01 > DAOTVV01. Next base: position 1,549 of record DAOTVV010000027.1, on the reverse strand, counting down.
GGTGGCCCTTCCTTCCTGGACGACAAGGTCATCCTCGGCTGCATGAACCGCGGCGGGCTGGCCGGCACCGTGTGGGAGATGGACGATCGCTTCACCTCCTTCACGGCGGAGAGCATCGCCCGGCTGGGGCTCGACGGCGCCAAGATCATGTTCCGCCTGGAGCCAGACAACGCTGACTCGCTTGCCACGATCGAAGCCTGCGCCAAAGCCGTGAGTGAGATGAATGCCTACGGCCTGCCGACCTTCATCGAGCCATTGCCGCAGAAGTACGCGGACGGCAAGTACAAGACACTCAAGGACGCCAACGAACTCGCACGTATCGCTGGCGTCGCCAGCGCTCTCGGCGACTCCTCGATGAATATCTGGCTGAAGCTGCCCTACGCCGCCAACTACGAGATCGTCGCTGCTAGCACGACTCTGCCCATCCTGATGCTGGGCGGTGAGGCGCTTGGCGAGCCAACCCCTGTCCTGCGGGAGTTTGCCGAGGGCATGAAGGCCGGTGGCAACGTGCGTGGCGCACTGGTGGGGCGCAACATCCTCTTCCCCGGCGACGACGACCCGATGGCTGTCGCCATGGCTGCGCAGCGTATCGTGCACGACGGTCTCTCAGCCGAGGAGGCGGTCGAGTACCTGATGGAAGTGCGCGGCCAGAACATGGACGCGATCAGCAAGTATGTCCCCTGCGACTGCAAGTAAGGCAGCCACCGGCGGCGCAGCTCGTGGCCTGCCGGGCCAGGGCTAGCGCCGCGATCGGGGATTGGTAACCGAGACTAACTTGGAGCCACCGGGCCGAGCCTTACGCTATGGCCGGTGGCTCCATCTGCATGCTTGAGGAGGGTAGAACAAAGATGGATCGGCTCAAAGGCAACCTGGTCGTCGCCCAATCGGGCGGGCCGACGGCGGTCATCAATGCGAGCGTGGCGGGCGTGGCTGAGGAGGCCTTCAAGAACGAAGACGTGATAACGGGCGTCTATGGCTCCCTCCACGGTATCGAGGGCATTCTCTACGAGAACCTGATTGACCTTGGGAAGGAGGACCGCACCACCATCCATGGCCTGATCGAGACACCGGCCGCGGCTCTGCTCTCCTGCCGCCACAAGCTCACCGAGGCCGATTACGATCGCATCCTGGACGTCTTCAAGGCGCACAATATCCGCTACTTCTTCTACATCGGCGGCAACGACTCAATGGACACGGCCTACCGTGTCAGCGTGCTGGCGGAGCGCTCGGGCTACGAACTGCGCTCGGTGGGTGTGCCCAAGACCATAGATAACGACCTTGCTTTTACCGATCACTGCCCCGGGTTCGGCAGCGTCGCTCGTTGGGTGGCCAGTTCGGTGCGCGATGCCGGGTTGGACACGGAAGCTATCGGCGTCGTGGACAAGGTCAAAGTGATCGAGATCATGGGCCGGAACGCCGGCTGGGTGACGGCGGCGTCAGCTCTGGCACGCGACCACGAAGATGCCGCCCCGCACCTCATCTACGTCCCTGAGAAGCCAATCAACATGGACCGTCTGCTGAACGACGTGCAGCGTGTCTATGACAGGCT
>DAOTVV010000026.1:0-2779 GCA_034436255.1 Anaerolineae bacterium | reverse complement strand
GGGCCGCCTGGCGCGAGAAGTGGTTACCGGTCGAAAAGGCCAGGAAGAGGTCGCCACTGTAGATATCGCCTATGCCCCCACAGCGAGCTACGCCAATGGTGGCTCGCTGCGCCAGAGCGCGGCACTGGTTGGGTAGCAAAGGCGCATCAGTGGCCAACACGGCCACAATCGAACTGCCGGCCACGTCAAGGGAGTCCTTGTCTCCCAAGACCTGGCTTCCGCGCTCCACCAACTCCCGTCCCACGGGCACGCCGTCAACGCGCAAAGATCGCTTTTCGCCGTAGTTGGCCTGCACCAGTGCTCCGACCGTGAAGCGACCAACCCTGGTCTCGACCAGGCGGGAAGCGGTGCCTGTGCCGCCCTTGTAGCCGTGGCAGATCATGCCTGTTCCACCGCCGACATTGCCCTCGGCCACGGGTCCGTCCCTGGCGCTATCAATCGCCTGGTAGACATGTTCCGGCTGAATAGGCCGCACGCGAAGATCGTTCAGCCGGCCGTCATATGTCTCTGCCACGACGGGCAGCCAGTAACCGCCATGCTCGAGGTGCATTGCGCCATAGCTGGAGGTGGCGTCGCGCACCAGGCCTACCTGAGCCGTATTGGTCAGCATCACGGGTGACATGAGAACGCCTGATTCCTGTACCCAGGCCGCACCGGTTATCTCACCACAACCGTTCAGACTGTGATAGCCAGCGGTAGGGAAATCATCTGCGTGACTATGGCCGCGTGGCAGGATGGCGGTGACGCCCGTGCGCACTGAATAGGGCTCTGATCCCGCCTGACTCGCGTCCGCTCCAGGCTCGTCGTAGACGAGCGTGCTGAAGCCCACGCAAACACCTGGCACGTCAGTAATGGCGTTGTTTCTCCCTGTAGGCAACTCGCCAATGGTTATGCCCAGACCTCGCAGGCGCACCCGGCCCATGTAGCTTCTCCTGTCAGACAGTGCGGCGAATGAAGGTAAAGTCTAGCGTGAGCGCTACAGTCTGAAGCGCAGCCGTCCCTTCCCACGACTTGTCAGACGCCGCTGAAAGCACTGAACCCGCCGTCAACGGGAACGACGATGCCGGTGACAAACGATGCGCTGGGAGAGAGGAGCCAGAGCATGACCCCGAGCAAGTCGTCTGGTGCGCCAAAACGGCCGGCTGGCGTATGAGCGATGACCGCCCGGCCCCGCTCGGTGAGATTGCCGCTCTCCGTAGTCATAAGAAAGCGGTTCTGCTCAGTCAGGAAGAAGCCGGGCGCGATGGCGTTCACGCGGATGCGCGGCGAGTATTCCTGGGCCATATGCACGGCTAGCCATTGCGTGAAATTGCTGACAGCAGCCTTGGCAGCGGAGTATGCCGGGATGCGGGTTAGTGGTCGAAACGCGTTCATACTCGAGATATTGAGGATCGCCCCCTCGCCTCTCTTGACCATTAGCTTGCCGAATACCTGGCTAGCAAGCAGGGTCCCGAGGAAGTTGAGATTGAACACCCACTGAACGGCATCCGGAGGCAGGTCGAAGAAGGGCTGGCTGCCGCTGGTAGTCGCCTGGGCACGGTTGCCGCCAGCACCATTGATAAGGATATCTATCTGGCCCCAGGCGGCTGTAACTGCCTCCGCCGCTGCCTCAACGGTGCTTCTCTCGAGGACGTTGCAACTGACAGCCATCGCCTGGCCACCAGCAGCCTTGATGGAGGCAGCGACCTGCTCCGCCGCTTGTGGCGCGATATCAAGCACCGCCACCCGCGCGCCGGCGCGGGCCAGCGCCTGACACATGGCACTGCAGAGCACGCCGGCACCGCCGGTCACGGCAGCGACCCTGTTCTCCAGCCCGTATAGAGATGCCAGGTAGCCCGTGTCCATCGAGTTCACCTCCGATCGGAACGAGATCCCGCCGCGTTTCGGAGCGCGCCCTGTGCAACCCCGTCCACCGACAAGGAGCCAATCTAGCACCGGCCCGCCTCGCAGGCCAGCCGGGGAAGCCGCGTGAGTTCCGGTCCGAGGTTTGCGCAATCCGTCGTTCGGCATGAAGATTGCAGCTACGTTCCGGCAGACGAGCGTACCGGTTTGCCGGCGCCGGCATGAGCATGTCCCATCGTGGCGGTGCCAAGAGCCGAGCCGGGCGGAGGCGCACATTTGTACACCCTTGAGCAAGTCAGCGAGTTGTTGGGAGTCCTGCCCGCGACTCTTGGTGAACGCGTGGCCGAATGCAGGGCCAAGCTCAGCCCCGAGTGCCGCAGGCATCGCGGACATGCTTTCACCGATTCCGACGTGCTGGTTTTAGCACGGGCCTTGACCGATAGTGAGGATAGTCAGACCATTGTCGTTCGCTGTGCTTGGTGCGGACGAGACATGGGCGTCCGGCCCGGGCAAGGTGTGAGCGGCGTAAGCCATGGTCTCTGCCCGGATTGTTCGGCCAGGCTCATGGAGGACTACAGGCGCCAACTTGCCAGGCAACGGGCGACGCTCACGCCGTAGGACGCTGTCAGCCTGAGGCAGGATCGCCGCGCTGGCGCACGCCAGCGCGATGATGGTCGTCGTGTCTCGGTGTGCCGTGAAGCGTCCCGCCACTTCAGCCTCCTGCACCGACAGGGCCGGCCCGCAAGCATCTATAAGCGTCCCAGCCGGCACAATCGGCGCCATCGGTGCTTCAGGTGCGAGCCTCAAGCTTTCTGGGGTGTCATCTTGAGTAGAGCGCAACCTTCCTCTGATCGTCGTGGTCTGCTGGGGCTGTCCCCGTTCCTCGTGCTCTGCTTGATGGGCGGCCTGGCCATTCTCAGTTCCACAATGGCCAAGA
>DAOTVV010000025.1:0-10925 GCA_034436255.1 Anaerolineae bacterium | reverse complement strand
TGGCGCCAGAGAAGCTACGGGCGGCCTGGGCCCCCCGCGCCAGCACATCCATGGCCATATAGCCTACGATGCTGTACGTATCGGGATTGCGTTGCTCGACAGCCTGGTACTGGCGCGTCCACTTGGCGTCGGCCACGCTGGCAGGGCTGGGGGTGAAGCCGCTGACGTAAGCACCTTCAGCCGCCTTGCCCGACTCGTCAATGAGAGCTGAGAGAAAGCAGGCGTCGCCAGCCATGAATGGCGTGGACACCTGTTCTTCCCGCAGCTGCGGCAGGAGAACGTAGCCCTCAGTCTCATAGGCAGCGAGGAAGATCACGTCCGGGTTCACCGCCTTGATCCTGGCCACCGCCGCGTCGTGCCTGTCGGCTGCTTCCTGGATGATGATGTCGGCGACAACCTCGGCGCCCAGCGTCTTAAGGTTGGCAGTCACAGTGTCCCGCAGGCCGTTGCCGTAATCGTCATCGAGGTGGACCAGAGCCACGCGTCTGGCCTTGAGCGACTGCACCAGGAAGGCGGCATCGGCCTTGCCCTGGGCCGCGTCCGTGGCATTGACGCGGAAGAAGTTACGGTAGCCCTTCTGCGTGAGGGTCACGTTGCTGGCGGTCGGCGTCACCACGGTGAGGTCCAGATCCTTGTAGATCTCCATTGCTGCCAACGTCTGGCCACTATTGTAATGGCCGACGACACCGAGCACTGGCTTGCCTGCCGACATGTCGGCGGCCACCTGTTTGGCGACCTCCACCGCCACATCGCTGTCGGCCTGGTCGTCCAGACCGGTGACGACGACGCGCCGCCCCAGCAGCCCTCCGGCGGTATTGATCTGCTCCGCTCGCAAGTGGGCGCCGCCAAGCACAGTCTGGCCGCCGTTAGCCTGCGACCCCGAGAGCGGTACGGCCACGTAGACATTGACCTCGCCGCTGAGCCTGGGAGCGCCACAGGCCCCGGACAGCGCCGCCATTCCCGCCAGAAGGGGCAGGCGTAGACAGAAGCGACGGCTGACTCGGCTGTTCATGCCCATTCCACACGCTCGACTGGCACAGATAGCGCCATCAGCCCTCCGCTGACCGATGGTATAGTTCGTCGAGGGTTGATACCACATCGTTGAGCGATTTCACCTGTTCCGCGATGTCCTGGTTGAGGCGAGACATGCGTCCGCTTTCAACGTCTTGCGCCTCGAGGAGCAGGAACTGGGAGTAGATGGTCCCCAGGGCGCTCACCGTGTTCTCCAGTTGCAGCTGTCCACGCTCCATGGTTCGCGCCAGCTGTTCCAGGTTGCTGAGCTGGGTCTCCTTGCTGGTGATCACTTGCTGCAACTGCTGCTTCACGCCGTCGTCATCGGCCTGCTCGAGGCGGGTGCGGTAGCGTGCGATCTCACCCGGGGCGGCCTGCAGGTCCTTCTGGATAATCGGGTCCGCGGAAAGCCGATCGAGCCGCTGGGCAAGGGCGTACACCTGCCCCAGCCACTCATCTACCGAATCGGCCGTCTGGGCCAAGTGGTCGCGCAAAACGCCACGGCGGGTGGAATCCACCTGATGCTGAATGGACTGGCGATACTGCAAAGCACGTTCCACCTGAGCGCGCAGAGTGGGGCGGGTGATGGTTACCGGGTTGTAGCGCTCGCGCAGCATCTCACCCACTACCTGCTCCGCCGTCCGCTCGTCACGGATGCTGGTGTAGACGATAAGGAGTTCGGCCACCAGAAACAGGATCAGCCAAAACCACCAACGCCAGAAGACAAAGGGGCGCGGGAAGAGGCCGATAGTGATGATCGCCAGGGCGATCGTTATGGCGCTCTCCGGCCGCGTGATGGCATGCATCAGGATGGTTCGCCAGGCCCGGCGCCAAAGTGTGCTCTCAGCCAACCCTGTTGTCTCCGTCGTAGGGGCTCACAATGCACTGCCATTCTAACGGTGCCGCTTCACCGGCGCCAGTGCTCGGTGCCCTGACAGGCAGTAAGACTGCCCGATGGACTCGCATTCTGGGGTTCATGGCTTTGTACCCACCACCTAATAGCACTTGTGCCTGCACCGCACGGGCGCAAGTACCGCCTCAGGCCGGGTTCCGCCAATCCAGTGCCCGGAGCGCCCGGATGACAGCTTCGCAGATCGAGGCTATTTCCGACCGGAAGCGCCAACCATCAGCTTCTCCCTGGACTCCAGCAACCGGCCGCGCTCAGTACGCCCCCCTCCCGAAGAGGAGGAGCGGTATGGTGCGCATGACGATCTTCAGGTCCAGCAGGAGAGACCAGTTCTCAATGTAGTAGATGTCGAGCAGAACCATTTCGTCGAAGGGCACGTCGCTGCGCCCACTCACCTGCCAAAGGCCGCTCATCCCGGGAGAGACATCGAGGCGGCGGCGATGCCAGGGCTTGTAGTTGGCCACCTCCGAAGGGCGGTTGGGGCGCGGCCCTACCAGGCTGAGGTCGCCTTTCATCACATTGATGAACTGAGGCCACTCGTCGAGGCTGAACCGGCGCAGTATCCTGCCCACACGCGTACAGCGGGGGTCGTCCCGCATCTTGAATAGCGGCCCATCGTACTCGTTCTGCGCCTGCAGCTCCGGCAGCATAGCGTCAGCATCCTGCCGCATTGACCTGAACTTGTAGATGCCGAACCGCTTGCCCCCCCTGCCAACGCGCTCCTGGGTGTAAAGCACCGGCCCTGGCGAATCCAGTTTGATCGCAATAGCGATGGGCACATAGAGCAGCGCCAGGACCAGCAGCCCGAAGGTGGCACCAATGATATCAACCAGTCGCTTGATGACTCGGTCCACGCCCGACATACTGCGCTCGCTCAGGCCCAGTAGCGGGATGCCGTCCAAATCCTGCACCTGGACGCGGCTCAGGCTCATCTGAAACAGGTCAGGGACGACCAGAGCTCTCAGGCCGTTCCGCTGGCATTCGTCTATCACGGCCATAGCCTCCCGGTGTTGGGACCAGGGAAGGGCGACGACCACTTCGTCTACATTCCCGCTTGAGACTATCTTGCTGAGGCCAGATACCGGCCCCAGGCCAGGGATGCGCCCCAGGCTGCTGTTGCCAACCTCCGGGTCATCGTCCACAAAGCCGACGATCTGATAGCCAAGCTCCGGATGAGCGACGATGTTGCGCATGACGGCACGGCCGACTTCGCCCGCGCCGACTAGTACAACCCGGGAGATGCCGATGCCACGCCGCCGCAAGTAACCAAGAACAAGGCCCTTCACCCAGCGGTTGAAACTCAGGAAGATGACGATCAGCACCGTGGCATAGATGAAGACCAGACGAGAGTAGATGTTGGGACGGTAGACGAAGTAGAACACCAGCGCGGCCACTATCCCGGTCGTGGTGGCATTCACGACATGGTAGAACTCGTCCAGCCAGGTCTCGCCAGGCTTACTGCTGTAGAGCCCTTCCATGCGGAAAGTGACGAGCAGCACCGCCGACAGGATCAGGCCAATCGGGAAGTAGTAGCGATAGGGCGCATAGAATACTTCCTCGACCGGCGTCGGCCACTCCACCTGATAGCGCAGGTAGTAGGAAAGGTAGAAGGCCAGGTTCACGCCCAGCACGTCGGTGACCACCATCACCGGCGTGAGCCAACGCAGCGACCTGGCCTGGCCATTCCTTAGCCGAGGCACTGCGAGTACACTGCCGCCGTCAACTCGGCTACCTTCCACCAGCTGTAACTCCTTGAGCGCTGCAGACCCGCCTCTGCCAAAGCTACCCGGCGTCCCTCATCCTCAAGCAGACTGCCGAGGGACTCTGCCAGAGCCTCGACATCTTCGGCCGGGAAAAGCAGGCCTGCGTCGCCGACTACCTCCGGCAAAGAGGAGTTGTCGGCGGCTACTACAGGTGTGCCGCAGGCCATGGCTTCCAGAAGCGGCAAACCGAAACCTTCGTACAGCGATGGGTATACAGAGACGTCAGCCGCGGCGTACCAATATGGCGCCTCATCGTCCGGCACGAAGCCCAGGAAGAGTACCGAGTCCTCAAGGCCCTGCCATTCGACCTCAGTATACACCTCTTCGAAGCCCCACCCCGGCGCACCGCCGATCACAAGCTTGTGGCTGGTGAGGCCCTGACGCCTGAGGCGAGCAAAAGCCTGAATGAGCCGGACCAGGTTCTTGCGCGGCTCGAGCGTGCCCTGGTAGTAGATGTACGGCCCGAGCCCGTGCCGCTCGCGGAACGCCGCTCGCTCAGCTGCACTAAGCGGACGAAAGCGCTCGCTCACGCCACAAGGCACTACGTGCACCTTCTGTGCCGGAATGCCCAGTATCCGGCAGGCATCCCGTTTCGTGTTCTCCGAGAGAGCGATGACAGCGGTGGCCGAGCGCGCCGCCAGTCGGGTTGCTAGCGACAGGTAGAGTCTGCGCGAGCGAGGGAGGAACTGAGGGAAGATGGCGAAACTCATGTCCATGATGGTCACCACCATTGGACAGGGCGCCAGCACAGGCAGCGAGAAGGCGAGGCCGTGCAGCAAGTCCAGCCTGGCTCTGCGCGCGGCAAATGGCAGGGCGAGCTGCTCCCAGGCAATGCGCGCCACGACTTTGTCGGTGCGCCACGATGGAAGGTGCTGCTCAATGCCGGCAAACTCGGGATGGCGGGCGGGCAGCCAGGCGCTGAAGCGGTAGCGCGGTGCCGCCTCCGGCAGGTGCGCCAGCAATCCTGCGGAGTAGCCGCTGATCCCGGCGGCCCTGTAGCTGCCTGGCTGAGACAGCAGCAGGGCGTTCAGCCCGACATGGGGGCGGCTATCAGCCCCGACGACGGCCTCGCTGACGGCCGCGGAGGCCGCGGAAGATCCACGTTCTGCCCCTAACACGGGCGCCATTATACATGCCCAATCACATGGGGCAATCGGCGAGCGTCTGCACCGCGGCTCCGACAATAGCAGACGGCCTAGAAATACGTGGAGATGATCTTGTACAGGTCCTGGATTGAGCCCACATCCCCGCCTCGCACCTGCCCGCCGCTCGCCTTGGCGATCGTCGAAAGAACGTTGCGATCCGCGTCGTGACCGTAGGCAATACAGAAGATGACGATCGGAACGCCCCTTGAGTTGCCATCTTTGATACGGGTCACCAACTGCGAGAGCCTCGTCCTCGAAGCATTCTCTCGCCCGTCAGTCATAACGACGATGGCATTGATGCGCTCCTGGTCGCCAAGCTCCTGCAGCTGGCTGTAGGCGTTGCTGACGGCGTCCAGCAGCGCGGTATCGCCACCAGCTTCCATATCCTGAATCGCGACCTGCAGCGCCTGCCGGTTCTGGCTCAGTTCCGCGAGCGGGATCACGCGCACGATGCTCGTCGAGAACTCGACCAAGCCGACGCGTTCCTGGTCGCCCTTGATACTGTCCAGGAAGGCAGCCAAAGCCTGCCGGGCCGCCTCAAGCTTGCTGCCATCCATGCTGCCCGACGTATCAGCCACCAGAATGACGTTCGTGTGCCGCTTGGTGTACCACCAGACGTCCCGGACGACGTTGATGACAGCGCTGCTCGGCACCTGCAGGACGGTCTCGGGCTGACGCGGGTCAACGCCGTTGGCAGCAACGAGTGGCGAGCCCTGGCTATCGAGTGGAATGCTCAGGTCCGCGGGGCGGTACCCCTGGTGAAGCACGATCGCCTGGGCCTGATCCCCCTTCAGGAATGCGGCGAAGGCGGCGAAGGCCTCCCGCGCCTCAGGCGATAGGCCAGGTAGTTCGAGCAGCGCTAAGGGGTGATCCTCCCAGAGAGTACCCTCGGCAGGGTACACCGCCACGAGCTTGTCCTCGCTGCGGGAGTTGTAATAGACGACCAGTTGCTCCTGGACTACGAAGGCGTCCAGGCGCTGGTCCCCGCCGGCCAACTGTTGCTCGACAGTAGCCAGCTCGCCCTCGCCGTAGTGCTTCACGGTGGCCTCTACTGCGGCGACGTACTTGAGGGTCGCCTCGGCCGTGGCATCCTCCACTGTGAGGCCGCGCGTCTTTCCCGCGCCGGCGTAGAACTCGGCCAGGGTGGCCAGGAGACCGCTTGCGCTGCTGGTTGAGGGATGGCTCCAGCTAAACTGGGAATCGCTGCGAGCCCGATCTATGATATCGGTCCAGCCGATCCTCTTGCCTGGGTAGCCGAGGGAACCGGCTACCTCCTGCCTCATGGCGATCACCACCGGGCTGATGGCGAAACGCACCGTCTCGCCAACCAGGGGGCCAGTGTTGCCCGCCTGCTCGCTCCAGGCGGCGTCAATGTCGCCAAGCCAGATCGAGGAGTCCGGGCAGACGGCCTGCACTTCGCCGGCGACGGCAGAACGGGCCATTTGGTCCGGCCAGGTCGGCACCAACTCGATCTGTATCGCTTTTCCTGAGGATGACTTGGGGTGCGTCTTGTTGAACTCTGCCAGCAACTCGCCAAGCAGAGCCTGAGATTCGGGGGAGTAAGCGACGCGCAGGCTGGGCTGGGCAGCGCTGCTGGCCGCTGGTCGGCGCACGGCCAGGGCAATCACAATGCAGGCACCAGCCAGAACGGCCAGGGCCGCGGCAGCGCCAGTCATCGCCACCAGGCGCCTGCGTTCGGCAATCCGGCTGGCCTGGCTCCTTCTGCGTCTCTGCCCTGGGCTAAGCTTCACAGCCAACCTCAGCGCTGCATCACATTCAGGTCGAACCAGCGAAGCAGGGCATCAAGGGTGTCCCGATCCGGCGATCGCATCGCCGAAGAGCGCGGGACCACCTGCAATATCCCCTGGTCTTTCCACTTGGTGAAGGGGCTATCGGGGAGATCGAGGCTAACATCACTGTTCACCGGCCGCAGACCCTGCATCACCGCCTGGCGCTGCACGTCCGGCGTGAGCAGGTACTGCTCAAACTGCAGGGCTGCGTTCTTCTCAGCCGCGGTTGTCTCCGGACCCATCCAGATCGTGAACGGGAAATCGAACCAGGTGATGTAGTCCGGATAGATAATGAGCATCGGTTCTTGCCAGCGAGCCTGGATGCCCGCCATATGGGTCAGCAGGTCACTTTCCAACAGCTGGCCACCGTCGCCCATGGAGTAGCCGAAGAGAGCCAGGTCCTCGGCCGAATAGGCGCTCAAGCTGCTGAAATCGGTCACAGCGCCCATCAGCTCGCCAAGCCAGGCCTGGAACTGCGGGTTAGTCACGTCGTCAACGCCAATCCGCGTCTTGCCGTAGTACTCGCCCGCCGCGGCGACCATAGCAGCCAGGCCGCCAACGTTCCGCCTTGGGTTCGGCACCACGAGCTTGAAGTAACCCCAGCTAGCCTGCCCGCCCAATTCCGGCCAACCGCCTTTGGCAATGGCAGCATCATGAATCGTGCGCCAGTTAATGGTGCCGTACTTGGCCTGCAGCACCTTTGCGCGGCTCGAGTAGATGCCCCAGGCGAAAAGCGAGACAGCGATCGGGCGAGCCCGGTATTCGCCGTCGGTGAGGAAAACGTCTCTGCCCTGCTTCTGACGCAAGGTCAGGTTGGCGAGCTCGACCAGGTAACGGCTGTCGGGGATCCATACGGTGGGTAGCGGATCGAAGTCGCCCCGTTCGAACCGGCTGCGAGCCGTCAGGCCATCCACGGCAATCACCTGTACCGTGATCGGCGCACCGTCCTGCTTGTGCCCCTCAGCGTTGAACTTGTCAGCCGCCTGGCGCACCCAAGGCTCGACCGGCAAAGCACAGGCCACACGGACCTCGATCTTCTGCTGCTTCTGGGGCTCGAGGGGCTGGCCACCAGCGCCGCGCAGAGCATATGACGCCCCGACGATGCCGATGGCCAACAGAATGACCGCCACGAAAACAAGACGCGTCCTGTTCATCGAGCCCCTCTAGCCGACAAGTGATCCTGGCCGGGCCGTTACTGTTGCAGACCCAGGCGCTTGCGCCGCTCCTCGAGCTGCGATTCAACCTCGCTGCGCTTGAGGATATCATCCATCTGAGCGTCCATGCGTGTGGCCTGCATCTCACTGCGCGCCTGCGCCTTGTCCAGGCGAGCCCGGATAGACTCGGCCACCCGCGCGATGTCGCTGTCGCCCGCGCCGACCAGGTCATCCAGCGAGCCAACGGCCTTGACCGTGATCTCCTTGGACTTGGCCAGGTCGAGCAGGCCGACAAGTTCCTCCCGCTCTTGCTTGATGGTGCTCAGCCTTGCCTCAAGCTTGAGGCGGGCATCCAGCAACTTCTGGTACTCGGCAGCCTGGCGCTCGGCCTGCTGCTTGTAGTTCTCAGCCAGCCCCTGCACTGAGTTCAGCTTGCTCTGGGCCGCGCTCGCCAGGTCGCTGCGCCCTTGGAGAAGCATGGCATCAATGTTCTTGTCCAGGTCACGTGCCTGCGCTTCGAACTCGGCCTGTTTGCGCTGCAACGTCTTAAGTTGGCCACCGACTGTAGCGATGGCGTCCTCTAGTTCGTCCAGGCTGTTCTCGACCTGGCGAATGTACTCGTCAATGACGGCAATCGAGTTCGATTGCAGGGCGCGGTCCACAATTGCGTGAAGGTTGGCACTTACCAGCGTCTGCACCTTGTCGAAAAGCGATGCCATGGTTCGCCTCCATCCATCCCAGATTGGTTGCCCCTTGTGCCGCTTTGGGCACCGGGCCGACTTATTAACGACAGCAGCGCGCCGGCTATTCGTGAGCCGTGACCGCGCCCGGGCTAACCGCTGCTACCCGACCAGCAACTCACAGTCCGCCACGGGAATCCTGACCAGGGAGCGTGCCAGCTTGATGGTCGCCTCGCTGCTGGCGGGCGAGAGAACAGTCACCTCGCCGACTGCGCCCGTATGCTCGCCAGCCGCTATGCGTACCCTGGCCCCTTCCGCGATCGTGGCCAAGTCTCCCCCCGAGAAGATCACCTTGCCCTCACCCTCGTGTGGGCCGATCAGCCAGCAGCGCCGGCCGCGTCGCATGGCGTAAAGCACCCGGCCCGCCATTTCGTCGAAAAGCTCATATGCCGGCCGGCTCATGGGCGCTCGACCAAAGCCCTCTGTCAGCGCCACAGGAACTGGCAGGGCAGCGTTGGCCCATTCACCCGGCGCACTGCCGAGGACGACCCCCTGAGCACCGAACTCGCCGGCGCGCTCAAGGGCAGCAATGCTCTCCCCGACGCCGCCAACGATCACTGCCCCATGGCAACTCGCGTCAATGTGCTCCACTCGCAGCACCCGCTCCGGTTGCGCCGCTACCATCTTTACCGGCCCGGCAAACTCATGTCCCATCAGGTGCGAGGCCAGTACCAGGCTGCCCGTCCCCTCCACAGTGAGGCCCTCTCCGGCGCTTACCTCAACCACGCGCCCCGGCACTACACCACGCACCGGCCTTTCCGAAGGGAATCCCTCCAGGAGCACAACCCCATCGCCGAACGCCATAGCGCGGCAGTCTACCGGCGCCCGTACCTCAATGGGCCGCAACAGCCCATCCCGCCGCGCCAGCAACTCGCCGGCCCGCACCGATTGTCCCTCTTTCACCAAGAGGAACTCATGCAAGCGGCGTGCCGGGATACGCAAGGCAGCAGCCACGTCAATGGCTCCTACTCTGCCTCGCTCCACGACGTAGCCCACGATCTCAGCCGGGGTAATCATGTCCCCGACCGAGACGACGACGCGCCCGGGCCCAGGGAGGGGAAAGCGTTCCCTGTAGGCACAGTCGCTGCCGATAACCGCCTCAGGCACAGTGACCACTTATCCAGGCACCTGGAGGGCCGCCGACCAACGCTGTAACGTTGCGATGCGATCCGGAAGCGACTCCGGATCGGGCAAAGGGCGACCGCGAACGTCAATGATGATCCCGAGGCTGCCACCCTCGAGGCTGATCTCGAGCGTCTGTCCAGGCCCGGCACCGACATCGAACGGCCTGGCGGGGCGGATGACGGCCCTCGCCTTTGCTCCCAACGCGAGAGGCACCCGCGTGATGCCGCCCGCTTCCAGGTCCAGGACAAGCGATTGCCCTTCCGGCATCGCCAGCTCGACATGCAGGCATCCCCGGCCAACCTTCCCCTGGCCGGCAGGGGCGACCACTGTCCCGAGCACGGCGATCGCGTCCTGCTCGAGCACGGAACGGACAGCAGCCGGGTTCACATCTACCAGCGAGCCCAGTGCCGGACCCAAGCCAGCCGTGTCGTAAGCAATGCGGCAGACGCCATAGGGCTGCAAACCGTCGAGCAGCAGCGTTGCCGCGTCGGCAGCAGATCGGGCCCGCGCCAGAAGCCCGCCGCCGATCACGAGCATGTCCGCTTTCGGCAAGGCCGTCGGCTGCGGACGCCCGTCGTCCGACCAGGCCTGCCTGGCGCTGCGCCACGCCTTCGCAAGACACTCGCGAGCAAAGGCCAGCTCCAGGGCTCTCTCCGCAGGATTGGCAGCCACCAGCCAGGGCCGGAGGCTCTTGTTCATTGCCCAGTCGGCAACGTCTTTCTCATCCAGACCCTCGGGCAGCCAGCGGGCGATAGCACGGGGTCCGCTTTCGTCCAATAGCGCCCTGGCCCCCTGCCCCAGGCCAGCGCCCGCTTGGACCAGCGCTTTCGCCTGCGCCGGGCGAGCGAGCACTGTGTAGTCGGCACCGATCTCGGCGGCCAGCACGTCAACGCCGGGATAGTTATAGACCCGCATCAGTGCCCGGGAGACGGTGCTCATCGCGCTGCCGCACCAGCGGTGAACGAGACCCATCCCCGGAGTGTCTCTACCGACGGCCGTGAGGCATAGGGCATCCAACTCGGCTGCCAAAGGGCCAGGGTTAGCATGCCGCTCGTCCGGGGCAACATTGTCCACCATGTGGACAGCCATGCGTTCGCCCACGATCGCCGCCACCTGCGGCCTGAAGGCCTGGGGGCCAGCGTACACGAGCAATGGCCGTTCCTGGGGCCGGATCAGTGCCGCGGCAGTGGCCAGGGCGTCAGCGCCGGCGACTACCGCTCGCTCCGGCTTGCGGTCGTAGCCCCCCACCAGGATCACGACGTGAGGCGGATGGTTGCGCAATTCCTCGGC
>DAOTVV010000024.1:0-19049 GCA_034436255.1 Anaerolineae bacterium | reverse complement strand
GGTCCGCAAGCGCAGGTGCTGCCGGGGCTTGAGACTCGTCCTTTGCCGCCGGGTTTCAGGTTCGCCGGGAGGCGGGCGAAGGGAGTGGCTCGCACCAAGCGCGAAAGAGAGGGCGGTCACCATGGGGATCGCCCTCTCTTTGCGTCGTGCTGTCAGGCGAGGCGTCGCCGGTTGGCGCTGTGCCTATTCCGCCTTCATCAGGTCCTCGATCTGCTTCTGTAGATCGGGGAGCACTTCCTTGGCCGTCTTCTCGCCCGACCATACCGGGTCCAGGGCGGGCGTGATGGCTTTGGTGAGGATCTCGGTGTACTTCGGGTGCACCATGAACGGCTCGGCAGTGGTGGCCTTCTCGTAGTTCAGCAGGTCTGTGATCACGTGCATGCGTGCGTTGGGCTGTTTGGCCTCGAAGTACTTGAGCCACTCGGCACCGTTCTGGGGCATGGCGGGCATACGGCTGACGGCCTGGGCCCACTTCAGGTTGTTCTCAGGCCTGCACATGAACTCCATGAACTTCCAGGCTTCATCCTGGTTCTTGGAGCCCTTGAACATGTAGAAGCCCATCGGATAGAAGAAGGCCAGGGGATCCTTCACCACAGGCCAGGCGGCGCAGGCCCAGGGCGAGGTGGCGGCGGCATAGGTAGCCAGGGACCAGAGCCCCATGTCCTGCATGCCCGCCTTGCCCGAGAGCAGGGGATCGGCGTCGCCGAACATCTCCCATTCCTGGGCGCGCGGTGAGACGTGGTACTTCACGGTAAGGTCGGCGATGTCCTGAATGCCCTGGGCCATCTCGGCCGTATCGGCCGTGATCTTGGTCACATCATCATTGGCCCAGCGGGCGCCCCACCAGCGCACGGCATACATGTAGTACAGTATGGAAGTGACGCCGAAGACGTCCACCTTGCCGTTGGCCTCGACCGTGAGCTTCTTCGCAGCATCGAGGAAGGTGGCCCAGTCCCACTTGCTGTCGCCCCATTTCTCCGACGGATAGGATAGGCCGGCCTTGTCGAACAGCTCCGGGTTGTAAGTCAGCAGTTCTGCGCTGGCAACCACCGGCAGGACGATCTGCTTGCCCTGATACTGCAGGTAGGACTTGAGGATGGCCTGGTTGAACACACTCAGGTCCACCTTGCTGGCCTCGATGTAGGGGTCGAGTTCAACCAGGATGCCGCGGCCGGCATACCCAGGCGCTTCACTGCTGCCCATGGTGAAGTCCGGCGGCGTGCCGGCAGCGATCATGAGCAAGACCTTCTGGAACTTCTGAGCCTCATCACCCGGCGCCTGCTGCAGCTCGATGGTGATATTCGGGTTCTCCTTCGTGAAAGCATCAAAGATGGCTTGGACCTGAGGTTGCTGTTCGGGCGCCATCCAGACGAAGAAGACGAGCTTGACGGCCCCCTTCGGGGCCGGCGTGGCGGTCACGACGACTTCTTTCTCGACCACCTGAGTGGCTACCTTCTCGACCTCGACCGTCTCCTTCACGATCTGCGGTGTGCCGGCCACGACCTGGGTGATGACCTTCTCGACGACCTGGGGCGTTGGTGTGGCGCCGCAAGCTGCCAGCGCTCCGGCCGTGCCGGCCAGGCCCATGCCGGCGAGCAAATGCCGACGACTTAGAACGCGCTTCACAACACGGTTCTCCATTTCTTCACCTCCTGAGGTGAGGCTATAGCCAGAATAGGCGATTGCCGCGGCCAGGGCTGCAGCTGCTCTCCAGGCCGCGGTACGACCGAATGTAGTAAGGCTGCGCCCACCCGGGCTGACGGCTCGCCTGCGCCATAATGCCGGTGCCAGTCCACGCTAACCCTTTACCCCCGTGAAGACGATGCCCTGGATGAAAACGCGCTGGGCAAAGAAGAAGATGAGCAGGCAGGGCAGCAGCGCAACAAGAGACACGGCCATAAGCCAGTTGAGGTGGCCGGTGTAAGTAGGCGTTGACTGGAAGAAGGATAGAGCCAGGGGCACCGTGAACTTGTGCTGGTCGCTGAGGTAGATCAGCGGCCCCATGAAATCGTTCCAGTTGCCCATGAAGGAGAAGATCGCGATGGCGGCGACGGCTGGACGCGACAGGGGGAGCATCAGGCGCCAGTAGATGCCGAAGTAACCGCAGCCATCTATGCGAGCAGCGTCATCCAGCTCAAGGGGATGGGTTAGGAAGAACTGGCGCAGCAGGAAGATGCTCCAGGGCCCACCGAAGAAGGAAGGCACGATCAGGGGCTTGAACGTGTTGAGCCAGCCCAGGCCTTTGAAGATGAGGTACACCGGGATCATGGTGACCAGGCCGGGCAACATCATGGTGGCCAGGAGCACGATGAACCAGAAGTCGCGGCCGATGCCGCGCAGGCGAGCGAAGCCAAAGGCGACGAAGGTGCACGAGAGGACGGTGCCCAGGGTAGAGCCCAGGGTGATGATGAGCGTGTTCTTGAAGAAGAGGCCGAAAGGCTGGATGGTGAGCCCGGTGATGAAATTCTGCAGGGTGATCGGATTGGGGATCCACACTGGCGGCGTCAGGTAGACCTGCTGGTCCGTCTTGAAGGAGGTCGAGATCATCCAGAGCAGCGGCACCGAGATGACAGCGGCGCCGATGACGATCACCACGAGTGCGGCGTACTTGATGATCGCCTGCTGCGTGCTCTTCCGGGCGAGAATACCGGCCCGCCTGGGCTTGCCGGGGAAAGCGAAGTCGCGAGATAGTGGCGTTGCCATGTCGCGCTACTCCCTATCGTGCCCTGGCCATGCCTTCGTAGTAGACCCAGCCGCCGGCGGAGCGGAAGCTAATGGCGGTGAAGGCCATGATGATCCAGAAGAGCACCCACGCCAGCGCCGAGGCGTAGCCCATCTTCAAGTACTGCCAGGCGTTTCGGTATAGGTAGAGCAGGTAGAAGAGGCTGGCGTTGCTCGGTCCACCGGCCGTCATGACATAAGAGCTGGTGAACACCTGGAAAGAACCGATGATGCCGGTCACCAGGTTGAAGAAGATGACGGGAGAAATCATGGGTAAGGTGACGCTGAGGAACTTGCGCATCGCCCCAGCGCCATCGAGCATGGCCGCCTCGTAAATCTCGGTGGGCACGTTCTGCAGTGCCCCCAGGTAGATGACCATGCCACCGCCGATGCCCCAGAGGCTCATCAGGATGAAGGCGGGGATGACCCACGTCTTACTGTATAGCCATGCCGGTCCTTGGATGCCGAACAGCTGCCAGAGCAACCAGTTGATGATGCCGTACTCAGGGTTGAACAGCCAGCGCCAGAGCACGGCCACGGGCACGCCGGAAACGACGGCCGGCACATAGTAGATGGTGCGCCAGAACGACATTCCTGGCACTCTCTGGTTGAGCAGCACGGCTACTGCCAGCGAGCCGGCGAGGCCGAGTGGAAGGCTGACGAAAGTGTATACGGTCGTTACTTTGAGGGACTGCCAGAACAGCGGGTCCTTCACGAGGTTGACATAGTTCTTGGCCCCGATCCAGCTCGGCGGGGTGAGGATCTCATACTTGGTGAAGGAGAGGTAGACAGAGTAGGCCATGGGGCCGGCGGTCCAGAGGAAGAAGCCTACCAGCCAGGGGAAGATGAAGAAATACAGCCAGGCCGTCTCAACCAGGTAGGTGTGCCCATAGTGTCGTAGCAGCGATTTATACACTCGTATCACCTCTTGCCACGGCTGCCGTCCTGATCGCGCTGAGGCTGGCGCCTCACAGGCTGCTAGCCTAAACTCTAGCATAGCCACAATCGCTTTGGGTGCCACAAGTGTGACATCTTAGTGCATCGTGGCACTGATGGTAACGAGAGCTAAGCAAGGCATCTACCGAGCCTGGGCATGGCTGTAGCCGGAGGGAAAGGTGGCGCAGGCGATTGATCGCGAGGTGATCCGCGAGGCGCTTGAGAACCTCCACGACGATGTGAAACTGGCCGGATGCAAGCTTGCTGGCCTTCTGCCAGCGACCTCGGGCCAGGCAGCCATCGAGGAGCGAGCCGAGGTCCTGCGCTCGCTGTTGCTGGCTGCTCTGGAATCGGTGCGGCCGCGCCGTCGTGGCACGGCAGCGTCTTCGCCGGCGGCGTCACGTTTTGGCTCCGCCGAATCGCGCAGCTACGACGTGCTCAGCCTGCGCTACCTGGAGCGGCTGCCAGTGTCACGCATGGAAGATGAGCTTGCACTCGGCCGGCGCCAGATCTACCGGGACCTGGAAGAGGCGGAAAACAGGCTGGCGACTGTGCTCTCGTCCTGGGCCAACGGCGCGTTCGAGGGGACCCAGCCGGAGCAGGCCGACCCTTTGGCCCAGGAACTGGATGCGCTCGCCAGCTACCCGGCCAGGGTGGAATTGCAGAGGCTGGTAGCAGAGGCCATTGCTCTAGTGGAGCCTTTGATTGCTGGCCGGCACACTTCCCTGAAAGTGGATCGTATTGGATCGTCGGACCTGGTGCTGGCGGACCGGGCCATTCTGAAGCAGGTGCTGGTGCAACTGCTGGCCTGCGGCATTCAGGCCGGTGGGCCGATGGTCGAGGTGCTGGTTGACGTTCCGGTGGACACTGCTAGCGCTCGCATCGTTCTTCGCTTCTCCGGCGATCTGGCTGCTGTCGAAAGGCGCCTTGGGGACGCGCAGCGGATTGCGGCGGCGCGCGGCATAGTCTGCCAGCTGAGGAATGAGCCTGCGGGCAACTGCGAGGCGACGCTATGGCTGCAACGTGGCAATCCCGTCTCCGTCCTGGTGATCGAGGACAACCCTGGCGCCGTCGAGTTGTACCGTCGCTACCTCTCGGCCACCGGCTGGCAACTTCACCACACGGCTGACCCGCGTGCCGCGCGAGAGATCGCCGCTGAGACGCGCCCCGATGTGATCGTGCTGGACATCATGATGCCGCGCCTCGATGGCTGGAGCGTCCTGCAATCCCTGCGGCAGAGCCCTACCACGGCAGAGATACCGGTGCTGATCTGTTCGGTCGTCGAACAGCCGGAATTGGCTGCCGCTCTCGGCGCCGAGGCCTACCTCACGAAGCCTGTTGCTCAGGGAGAGTTCCTGGTGGCACTGCGCTCCTGCCTGGAGCGACGTAACCGGCTTCGCCCAGGGCCGCCTCAAGCAGGCGAATGACCTCGCCCGGCTGGAAAGGGCCGCGCCGGTATATGGAGAAGGCAGCGCCCTCGGCCCGCAACTGATCTTCGCCTGGCGTGGCGGCAGTCGCTGCGACCACCGGCAGGTCGGCCAGGCCCGGGTCCCGGCGGAGCTCAGCCAGGACTTCGAATCCACTCATATCTGGCAGGAGCAGGTCGAGCAGGAGCATGTCCGGCTTATGGCGGCGCATCCTGGCGAGGGCGCTCTGGCCAGTGTAGGCGGCGCTGACCTCGCACCGGTCGCCAAGCTCAGCCTCCAGGATGCGGGTCACCAGGTGGGCGAAGCCGCGGTCGTCATCCACCACCAGTATCCGCCATGGCCCAGGCTGGTCGCCGAGGCAGCGCCGGACCGCTGCCAGCACTTCCTGCTGGCTGACGGGCTTGGTAAGCACCGCCAGGAGATCGCTTTGGCCGAAGATCCAGGAGGTGCTGGGCAGGCTGCACTCCACGAGCAATGTGCTTTCGTCCAGGCGGCTGAGCAGGCCGGGAGAGATGCAGTCGGGCGAAGCTGTGGTGAGGGAACGATTCGCCACTACGGCCAAAGGTCTCTCTGCGGCCAGTACAGCGGGCAATTGCTCTTCCCCGCCGACCTGGATGAACTCATATGCCTCGAGGCGGCGTCGCAGATAGGAAGTGGTGCCGCCGTCCTCGTCCATGACGAGCACACGCGGTTTGCGCCGTGCCTCGGGAGGCTTGGGAGCGGTGGATTGGCCGCCAGCGCTGAGTGGGCGCTCCGCCAATGGGAGCGTGAACCAGAAGGTGGAACCAGGCCCTGGGCCTGCCTCGCCCGAGGGGGCGGCGCCGGGGCTTTCGGCCCACATCCGGCCGCCATGGAGGCCGACCAACCGGCGCGCGATGGCCAGGCCGAGGCCTTTGCCCAGGTTCGGGTCACTCTTGGGCCGGCCCACCTGGTGGAACTCATCAAAGATGTGCACCAACTCTTCCGCAGGTATGCCCTGGCCCGTGTCGGCCACGGAGACAACCACCTCAGCGTCGCGCCGCTCGGCGCGGACAGTTATCGAGCCGGCGTTGGTGAAGCGGACGGCGTTGCTTATGAGGTTGAACAATACCTGCTGGATGCGCACCGGATCAATGATCACCTCCGGCAGCTCGCCGCATTCGGCGACGATGCTCACCGGTTTGCCGCGAGCCAGGCTGCGGCCCAGGCCCACGGCCTGCTCGATCAGCGGGCGGAGGTTGGCGGGCTGGCGTTGCATGGGCATCACCATGGCGTCGGCACGCGCCAGGTCCACGACATCGTCAACGAGTTCGGAGAGGTAGTCGGCAGCGCGCCGGATCTCGGCCAGGTCTCTGAGCAGGGGCTCCCCCCAACTGCTGTAACCGTAGAGGCTGGGCTTCAAGTAGATGAGGTTGGCGAAGCCCAGGATGATGTTTAGCGGTGTGCGGAGTTCGTGGCTGAGGTTGGTGGCGAAGCGGTGCCGCAGTTGGCGCAGGTCGTCCGCTTCCTGGCGCGCCAGGATGAGATCGCGGTTGGTCTGCTGGAGCAATTGGTAGGAAGCGTCCAGGTCCTTTATCGTGCGGTTGAGGCGGCCACGCTGGTCGCGCAGCCGCTCCGAAAGCCAGGTGGCGCGGGCGCACTGCTCGCTGCTGAGCTGCAGAATCCCGTGGAGGGGGCGGAACCCCAGCCAGGCTGCCACGCCAGCCAGGGCGGGGATAGCGAACAGCGGCCAGGCGAAAGCCTGCCCTCCCAGGCGCATGGCCGCCAGGGAAGCAAGCAGACCACAGGCGAGCGAGGCGGCGGGCGTGAACAGGGCGCCGGCCATGATCACGGGCAGGATGACGAGGACCAGGTACTGCGGGCTGTGCAGGAGCGGCGGCATGACCAGGCCGGCGGCAGCGCTCACCACAAGCAGAGCCGCCGCTGAGGCCCGAGGGTGGGTCTTCATCAAGGCAAATGCCAGGGCCAACAGGGCCGTGGCCGCCAGGACGCCCAGGAGCAGAGTGTCGCTGGTCAGGTGCAGCGTGAGGTAGCACCAGGCCGCGAAGAGGATGAGCCCGTTGAGCGCCAGGTAGCTCTGCAGGCTGCGCATCAGGACATCGTGCTTCGTGTCGGCCACGTAATCCTGAGCCCAGGCCGGCACCTCGGCAGCGATCGCTTCCCCCTGTCCCGCGGGTACGGCCTCGTCCGGCGGTGTGTAGGACATCGGAACTCCTCTCTGGTCAGGTGATGAGCGGCGGCATTGCAGCAAGGATACAGCAGGGCTAGCATGCTGGCCACGTGCCCAAGCGGCCGGGTGCGGTGGATGCGCTGTGGCCCCGAGGGCGCGGCAGACGCGAGACGAGGGGGAAGCATGGCACTGAACGTCATTGATGTGAAGACGATCTTCGGCAGTTGGCCAAAGCGGGCCATTGATGTCAGCCCCGATGATCTGCTGGCGAGCATGCGCCGCCACGGAATCAGCCGGGCCGTCTCCCTGGCCAGTGCGGCGATCCTGTACGACGACCAGCCCGGCAACGACGAGACCTGGGAGGCCTGCGCCTCGCGGCCGGAGCTCGTACCGGCCGCAACTCTGCACCCGTACAACTACCTCGCAGATGAGGGGCGGGTGCCCGCACTCAAGGAGCAGGGCTTTCGCTTCTTCCGCTTCTTCAACAAACTCCTCGGTTACAGCCTGGACCTGTATTGCGTCACCCAGATCCTGAGGCAACTCGGGCAGGTGGGGATGCCGTGCATGATGGATGCGACCAGCCCTGAGGACATCTGGCGTATGGGCCGTCTATCGCAGGCCAACGACGTGGACATCATCTGCACCGAACTTGGTTACATTGTCGAGGCGGAGGTGATCGCCGTGGCGCGGGACTACCCCCGCCTCTACTTCGACGCCGGCCACATGACCAGCCCCGATGGTATCGAACTCTTCGTGCGGCATGTGGGCGCCCATCGCCTGGTCTACGGTTCGGATTATCCCTTCGACGACACGCTGCCTTCGCTCCTGATGCTGCAGCACGCGGCCATTTCCGAAGCCGATCGCCAGCGTATCGCCAGCGCCAACATAGAGGAGTTGCTGGGGCTATGAGCCTGTCTATGGAGAAGATTGACTGCCATACACACGTCGGGCCGTATTACCTGGTGCTGATCCGCGAGACCGGTTTCGCCGATCTGGCCGAACTGATGCAGCGCGCCAACATCAAGGTGGCCTGCATCTCACACACCCAATCGGTCTTTCATGAGATGGTGCCCGGCAACGCCAAGCTGTTCGCCGCTCTGGAGCGCTACCCGCAGATGCGTGGCTACATCTATGTTGACCCTCACCGGCCGCAGGCCTCGATTGAGGAGATCGAGAAGTACGCCGGCCACCCGCAGGTGGTCGGCATCAAGAGTCGCTCCGTCTATCACGGGGTGCCGTTCGATGCGCCCGAGTACATCCAGATCCTCAAGGCGGCGGAACGGCATGGCCTGGCCATGCTGCATCACACCGACAGCGTCGAGGTGGCGCGGCAGATGGCGAGCGTCATCAGGGACCTGGACATGAACCTGATCGTGGGGCATTCGGGTCTGGCTGCCTGGCGCTCGGTTGTGCCGCTTTTCGCGGACATTCCCAATAGTTACATGGATATCTGCTGCAGCATCGCTGAGGCTGGGCGGGCCCGGGCCATCGCCGACATCGTGGGCGTGGAGCGGATGGTGCTGGGGACGGACATGAACCTGATCAACCCCCTGTGGACGATAGGCATGTTCGAAGCAGCCGGGTTCAGCGAGGCGGAATTGCGCCAGATATATTGGGAGACACCGAACCGCATCCTCAAGCTGGGCCTGGCCTGAGGCCCTAGACCGGGCGGAGGACGAGGCCCACAAGGGGCTACGCTACGGAACGTGGCGTTTCAAGGGTGGTGGCAGCATGCGGCGGATGCTTTTGTGGGCATCCGCCGCATGACCTCGCCGGCTCTAGAGCAGGGAAGCGGAGTCGGGGTCCAGGTACAGCTTGGCGTTGGCGTAGAGGCGCAGGATGCTGGCCGGGCATGAGGTGGCGATGGGGCCCTTGATCGTGTCGCGCACAGCCTGGGCCTTGGTGGCTGCCGGCCCCATGCAGTGGATGCTAGCAGCGGAGACGATCGCCGGCACAGTCATCGTCAGGGCTTGCTTCGGCACTTCGTCTATGGTGGCGAAGCAGCCATCGTGCACCTGCTGCATGCGGCAGGTCTGGTCCAGTTCAACCACCTTGACTTTGAGCGGGTCGTTGAAGTCGGCCACTGGCGGGTCGTTGAACGCCAGGTGGCCATTCTCGCCGATGCCGATGCAGGCGATGTCAATCGTGGTTGCCGCCAGCAGTTCTGCATAGCGCCGGCATTCGGCATCCGGGTCCTTGGTGGTGCCGTTCATGAAGTGAACGATGCCGGGGCGGACGATGTCGAAGATGTGCCGGCGCAGGAAGTTGCCGAAACCCTGGGGCGCGTCCGAAGGCAGGCCGACGTACTCGTCCAGGTGAAAAGCCTCGACCTTGGACCAATCCAGCCCCGGCTGCTCGCACAGGGCGGCAAGGAACTCGTTCTGAGAGGGAGCGGCGGCGAAGACCATGACCACCCGCCCCTTGGCGGCCAGGACGGCCTTCATGCGCTCGGCGACGTCGAGCGCAGCGGCGGTGCCCATCTCGGCGCGAGAGGGAAAGACCTCGACGCTGAGCCAGTCGGCCGTGAATGCCTTCTGCGGCGAAGGCCTGCAACAAGATGCCATGCGAACCTCCATAAGAGTGTGCTCAGGATTAGCGCCTGAGGCTAGCTTTTCCTGACTGCGGCGGCAAGTATCGGCGCCTCGGCTGCCGCGCTAGCCGAACTCCTCGGCGGCTTCCAGGAAGGCGCGCAGGTTCGGCCAGGGCACATCCGGCTCGTCCAGGTCGTAGGCGGGTGCGAGCACCAGGCCAGCCCGGCCCAACTCCTGTATGCGGCGCCGCACCTCGGCGCGGATGGTGTCGGGAGTGCCGTAAGCCAGAGCGGCATGCGTGCCCACCGTGCCCCAGAGCGCAGGGCGGGTGCCGAATGCGCGCCTGATCGCGACCCCGTCCATGCGGTCCGGCTGCACGGGGTTGATGGCGTCAACGCCGATCGCAAGTAATTCGCCGATGATTGGGGTGATCACGCCATCGGAGTGGTAGAGCACGCGGATGTCCGGCTTCACCTCACGCGCGGCGGCAATGACCCGAGCCAGGCGTGGCTGGAGGAAGCGGCGCCAGAGTTCGGGCGAGATGATCATGTGCTCCGGCATGCCGACGTCATCGTCCAGGACGAGCACGTCAACTCCGCTGGCTGCAACGGTGGCAGCGTTACGGCTGGACATAGCGGCCAACCGGTCCAGAAGCGAGTCGGCCAATTCTGGCCGTTCCAGCAGGTCAAGGTTCCAGTTCTGGAAGCCACGCAGGCGCCAGCCCGTCTCGAACAACTCGCCACCGAGGTGCGGCAGGTTGCCGGCCACGGCGAGGCCTCGCTCGTGGTAGGCAGCAACGTCGGCAGCCATGCCCTCGTAGCGGTATGGCGCGGAGGTGTCGGGCCAGGCGTAGGCGTCCAGGTCAGCCGGCGTGCGTGCCTGGGCGAGAGGGTTGACCTCAGTCACGTCCGGCTGGTAACCCCACTCGGCGTAGGTCCGCAGCAGCGCCTGGCCGCCGATGCGTGTATCCCGCGGCAGAGACTCGACAAAGCGCTCGAACTGCTCCTGCTCTGGTGACGGCCGGAAGGAGACGAAGCGCACATCCACGCGGTACCGTTCGGCCTCACCTGCAGGCGCGAGGCTGGCCAAGTCCGGGCCGGAGAAGCCCAAGGCGACAGGCACCTTGTCGGGCGCCTCGCCGCTGAGTGCTGTCAGGACGCGGGTGCGGGAGTCCATGTCTGCCTCCTAACCGCCCAAGCGCTTGCCACGCTCCATGACATACCAGATGCCGCTCGCGACAGTCCCCAGGGCCGCCACCAGCGCCACTGCCGTGCCCACTGGCCCTGCACGCAGAAGGATGGCCAGCACAGCTATGGCGAGGCAGAGCGAAGCCAGGGTCCTCGCTACATACTCATTGCGGGATGGTGCGTGGAACGACAGATGCCCACCTCCGAATCTGTATGGACCTGAACGCCCCGGCCGCTCCTGGCGGCTGAAGCTGATCAGGGCTCGATGACGACCTTAATGACATTGTCGCGCTTTTCCTCGAGCATCTGCATGGCATCGGGTACGGCGTCCAGGCCGACGCGGTGGGTCATCATGGGCAGGACGTCAACCTTGCCCGAGCCTATCAGTTCGATGAGCGGGGCGTAGCCCTCCGGGAAGCTCTGCGAGCCGAACATTTCCATCTCGCCGAACTTGAAGGTGATGATGCCGATGGTGGCCGCATCCCGGGCATAGGAGCCGACGACCACAATGCGGCCGGCCTTGCGCAGCATCTGGCAGGCCTGGAGCAACGTCTCGTCCTGGCCGTCACCGACACATTCTATGACTGTGTCCACGCCGCGGCCGCCAGTGAGTTGGCGCGTGATCGCCACCGCGTCTTCCTTGGCGACGTTGATGACATGGTCGGCGCCGAGGCGCTTAGCCATGGCCAGGCGGTAGTCGAGCTTATCGGTGCTGATCAGGGTCGCGCCGCTGAGCCTGGCAGCCATCATCGCGGAAAGGCCAATGGGGCCGCACCCCTGGACGACGATCGTCTCCCCGGCTTTCGCTTTGGCGCGCGCGGTGGCGGCATGGTAGCCGATGCCGAAGGGCTGGGCCAGGGCCCCCTGAGCCATGCTCAGGTGCGCCGGCAGGGGGTAGCTGTAGAAATCGTCGCCGAGGGCAGCGACGTACTCGGCGTAGGCGCCGTTGGTGCTGAAGCCGATCCCCTGGCGATTGGGGCAGTTGGCATAGTCGCCGCGCCGGCAGGCTTCGCATTCGCCACAGGTGCGCGAGCCGGTGTGGCAGATGCGGTCGCCAACCTTATAACGGCTGACACGTGGCCCGGCGGCGGCGACAGTGCCGGCGAACTCGTGGCCGAGGACGACGGGATAGCGCTTCACCGAGGGGTGCATGCCCCAGTAAGCCTCGAGGTCCGAGCCGCACATGGCGCAGGCGCCCACCTTGATCAGAATCTCATGCGGCCCGATCTCCGGCACGGGCAGTTCGCGCACCACCAAACGCCGTGGCTCTTCCAGGACCACCGCTTTCATCGTTGCTGGAATATCCATGCTCTTCCCTCCGGCTGCATTGTGAAGCCGGAATTCGCACTTGGCAAGCGTTACGCGGGAGCGAGCCAGGGTCGCGCTCCTCGTCACCCGGGCATAGCCGGCGAAGGGCTGAGATGGCTGGCTGAGAGCGGCAGCGCGCGGGCAAAGAAGCGTCCCGCGTTGTGAATGCCAGCGCTGAGCCCGACCTTTTCCACGGCGCCCAGGAGCCTGTGCAGCATCCTCAGGCGCGGGTTCTCCCTGCTATAATGAAGGGTACGGCTACGTGCCGCTAAGGGGAGATCATGGGAAGTGACCAGGAGCGCTACGAGGCGACGCTTTCATCGCTGCTGCTAGTGCAGGTGCTTGCCACTGCGGCAGTCTGGCTCGCCCTCTGCCGCTACAGCCATGGCTGGCTGCTGTTTGCGGTCGCGCTTGCGCTGGCGGCCGTGGCTGCCGGGGCGTATTTGCTCCGCTCGGCCAGGCCGCGCCTTTCCGGCTGCCTGCTCTGCCTTGGCTCGTTCGCCACGATCGCCGTGACCGCTGGCCTCGCGCACTCGGGCGCGCTCTGGTCGCTGCTTGCCCTGCCGGTGGCCACAGTAGCTCTGCTTTTCGGCCTGCCGGCGGCGTCTCTCCTCGGTTTGGCTGGAGGCCTGCTTGTCCTGGTGTTCGCTGGCCCGGCTGACCGTCCCATTGCCGCCCTGCTCCTGGGGCTGGGGCTCTTGCTCGATTTCGGCCTGCGCCCGACTCTGGGCCAGCTGCGGCTATACTCTCAGCGTAGCGTCACGGCCTACAGCCTGGTGACGCAGGTCCGCCAGCGGCAGGGTGAACTCAACCGCACGGTCAAGGCCCTGGATGTCGCCTACCGCCTTCTCGAGGAAACAAACTACCAGCTCTCGGCGGCGCGGCGGGAGGCGGAGCAGTGGCGGGACCTCAAGACCCGCTTCGCCACCAACCTGAGCCACGAACTGCGCACGCCCTTGAATGTCATCCTCGGCTTCGCCCAGTTGATCTACCGTAGCCCGCAGCTGTACGGCTTCCCCGCCTGGCCCGAGTCCCTGATGCGCGACCTGGTGCAATTGCAGCGTAACGCGGCCTACCTTTCCGACCTCGTGAACGACATCGTGGACATGGCCCGGGTGGATGCGTTGGCCATGCCCACGAGGCGCGAGCCAAGCCAGCTAAGCACCATCGTGGATGAGGCCGTGCGGACAGTGGCCAGCCTGGCCAGCGAAAAGGGCCTGGAGTTGCAGCGGAACATCGCTCCCGACCTGCCCACCTTGTACGTGGATCCGGTGCGCATCCGCCAGGTGCTGTTCAACCTGCTGACGAACGCTATCCGCTTCACCGACGAGGGCAGCATAACGGTGGTGGCGCGCCAGCAAGGCGATGAGGTGCTGGTGACGGTGCGCGACACCGGGCGCGGCATACCGGCCGACCAGCTGGATGCCATCTTCGATGAATACCGCCAGTTGGGCAGGCCTCGGGATGGGTCCGACCCTGGTAAGGGGCTGGGCTTGGCGATCGCGAAGCGCTTCGTGCAGTTGCACGGCGGGCGAATCTGGGCCGAGAGCCCTGTCCGCGATGGCGCCTCGGGGCGCGCGAGTGGCCAGGCCGGCAGCGCCTTCAACTTCACCTTGCCGCTGCAGAGCAAGACCACAATTCGCCCCAGTTACAGTGGCAGCCAGCCGTTGCCCCAGGCGCCAGCGCGCCCGAGGGTGCTGGTGCTGGACGACGACGGCATCGCTCTATCCTACCTGCGCCGCCAACTGGAGGATTATGAGTTCGAGGCTGCCTCAAGCTGGGGCGAGGTCGAAGCGCTTCTGCCCAGGCTGCATCCGGTCGCCATCATTGACAACCTGGCGGACACGGGCGGGCAGGACGGCGCCGAGCGGAGCGCCCAGCGCGCCCGTACTCCCGGCCTGCCGCTAATCAGGTGCAGCCTGCCCAGCACACGCTGGATTTCGGGCCACGAGCATTTCGCCGCTGTGCTGGCGAAACCAGTCTCGTCCGACGTTCTCCTCGCCACGCTGCGGCGCCTCTTGCCCGGTGGCGAAGGCCGGCGCAATCTGCTCGTGGTGGACGACGACCGCGGTTTCGTGCAGTTGATGACGCGAATCCTGCAGGCTGAAGGGGGTTACGACGTGGCCACAGGCTTCAACGGCGAGGACGGGCTGCGCAAGGCGAAGCGATTGCGGCCGGATGCCATCCTGCTGGACCTGGTGATGCCGGAGATGGACGGCTTCGAGTTGGCACGGCGCCTGAAGGAGGAGCCCGGGCTGGCCGACGTGCCCCTGGTGGCGGTGACGGCCGCCAGCCCTGGTGAAGACGACCTGGAGACTCGAGGAGCCTCCTTCAACCTGCTGGAGCGCGGGGCGCGGGCCCAGGCGACCATGCTCGCCCTCCTCCGCACTGCCCTCGACGCCGCTAGCCACCGGTTCGCCGCTGTGCCAGGCAACGGTGCAGCGCCGCCAGCAAATCCCCTTGCGACACCGGCTTCTTGAGGCAGGCCGCCGCCCCCAGCGCCTGGCTCAGTTCCTCGTCCTGGATGACGGAACAGACGATCACGGGCAGGTCGCGCGTCTCCTCGTGCTGGCGCAGGGATTGGAGGACGCTCCAGCCATCCATCTTTGGCATCATTATATCGAGCAACACGACATCCGGCCGCATGCGCCGGGCCACTTCGAAGGCCAGGCGTGGCTCAGCAAGATGCTGGACGTCCCAGGCGCCGCCGCTCAGGTAGCGGCGATAGAGTTCAACGGCACCAGGGTTATCCTCGGCGACCAGGACAGTGACGGGGCGGCTGCGGCGCAGGCGCATGGTTACCTGGCAGATGCCCTTGGCCTCCTCGATGAGCAGGTCAATGCGGTCATGTTGCGCCACATGCTGCACTTCGGCTATGCGCTGCGGTTCCTCATCCGGGCCGGCCGGGGAGAAGAGCACGGTGACTGCCAGATTGTTCTCGCTGGTTGAGGTGGCCAGCTTCACCGGGCCTTTGGCGGCGCGTTGGATGGCCCAGCTCAGTACCTGGACCAGCAACTGCTTGAGGATGGCACGATCGGCGAGGAGCAGGTCATCGCTGGCGATGGGCGCCGCCGCGACGGTGACGCCTCGCTTTGTCGCCAGCGGCGCGATCAGGCTCAAGGCCTCAGCGACAACCTCGCCCAGGTGCAGCGGTGCCGGTTGGGTGGCGAGGATGGCGAGTTCGCTGCTCAGGCTATCCACAGTGCTCCTCGGCAACTCCGGCGCCGGCGCCGCTCCTTCCGCCCAGGTGCTGAGCACCTGCGCCAACTTCTCCTCGGCCTGGGTGAGGTCGCGGAATACCTGGCGCCGGCCCAGGGCGAGTTGATCCATCATGATGGGGATGGGCAGGCGCTCGACGTAGCGAGCGGTGAGCACATCGCAGGCGCGGGACTCACGCGAGCCGAAAGGAGCACGGCGCGAGGGGCGCAGCGTCTCGATCGCTTCCAGTAGGATGGCGCGCAGGCGCTGGCCCCGCTCCGCCAGGTCGGGCAGGCTAGCGAGGCTGGGGAAGTGGGCGAGCAGCCTCGCCTGGCTGAGGGCCAGGTTGTCGTAGAGTGCGTCCAGGGCCTCGTGCGTCTCCTCGCGGGTTATGAGCGGCATGGGTGTTCCCGTACAACCTCGGCGCTGACTTCCGCCATAATACGTCACTGCGATGGCACTCTCAAGACACCGGCAATCTGCGCACGGAGGGGCGAACAGCGGCTATACTCTACAAGAGCGACGCCCTCGGCGCCGCCCAATCTGGGCTTGTTGCGGAGTAGCAGGATGGCCCGAGAGATCATGACCCCACGCGAGCGCTGGCTGGCAGTTCTGCAGCACCGCAAGCCGGACCGCATACCGCTCGACTACCGCGCCACCGAAGAGGCCACGGCCAGCCTTCTCGCCTATCTTGGCTGCGAGCGACACGAACTGCTGCAGCGGCTACACGTGGATCCGGTCGTTTCCGTTGGGCCGCGTTATGTCGGGCCACCCCTGGCGGAGGATGAGGACGTCTACGGCTGCCGCTACGCTGACGTGGACTATGGCGCGGGCAGCTACCGCGAATGCGTCTACCATCCGCTGGCGCAATACACGAGCCTGGAGGAGGTCGAGGCCAACTATCGCTGGCCGGACCCAGATTGGTGGGATTACTCCGGCATCAAGGAGCAGGTGGCGGGCAAGGAGCACCTGCCGATCAGTGGTGGCGGTTCAGAGCCCTTCCTGACCTATGCCTACATGCGCGGGTTGGAGCAGGCAAACATTGACCTGATCGAGAACCCCGATTTGGCTGCCTACTGCCTGGGCAAGCTCTATGATGGCTGCTACACCATGACCCAGCGCATCTACGAGCAGATACCCGGGCAGGTGACGATTACCTCGGTCGCCGAGGACATGGGCTCGCAAGAAAGCCTGCTCTTCTCGCCGGCACAGATTCGGCGCTTCTTCTTGCCGCACATGAAACGCATGATGGACCTGGCGCACCAGGCGGGCGCGTACGTGATCACCCACAGCGACGGGGCCGTGCGCGCCATCATACCGGACCTGATCGCTATCGGGATGGACATGCTCGACCCGGTGCAATGGCGTTGCCGGGGCATGGAGCGCGAAGGGCTGAAGCGCGACTTCGGCGACAAGATCACGTTCCATGGTGCAATGGACAACCAGTATACCCTGGCGTTCGGCAGCGAGGCCGAGATTCGTCAGGAGGTCCGCGACAACCTGCGCATTTTCGGGAGCGACGGTGGCTATGTGCTTGGCCCTTGCCATAACCTGCAGGCGATCACGCCGCCAAAGCACATAGTTGCCATGTACGAAGAAGCATACGCCAACGGCTGGCTGTAGGCGCCCTGCGCGGCAGCTTCTTCCTGAGTGCGATTGCCGCCCCGACCGGCCATCCGTGGCCGGCGATCATAGAGACAATGGAGGTTGAGATGAAGCAGCAGACCCGATGGACTCGTCGCCGTTTTCTGGCCGGTGCTGGTGTGGGCCTTGCAGGGGCGGCGCTTGCCGCCTGCGGCGCCACGCCCACGCCTCAAGTGGTCGAGAAGGAAGTGACCAAGATCGTGCAGGGCACGCCCGAAGTGGTCAAGGAGACGGTCGTCGTCGCCGGAACGCCACAGGTCGTGAAGGAAACAGTGGTAGTGGAAGTGACGCAGGCGCCCAAGGTTGTTGAGTTGGCGCCAGCATCACTGTCGGTGTGGGTATGGTGGCCGAGCCCCGTCGAGTCGCTCAACAAGATGGGCGAAGCCTTCACCAAGGCCAACCCCAAGGTCACAGTCAAGAATGAAGCGCCCACGGATTACTGGACGAAGCTGCAGACGGCTTTGGCCGGTGGGGCAGGCCCCGACATCTACTTCATGAACAACGTCAACTACTGGGCCTGGGCGCTCAAGGGAGTGCTGACCGATCTGGACGACTACGTCGCCGCCGATTCGGCGATGCAGGATAACCTGATGAATTCCTGGGACACGGCTGTGGCCTTCTACAAGTTTGAGGGCAAGTACTACGGCCTGCCGTTCATGTACACGACGGTCGTCCTCTACTACAACGAAGACTTGATGAAAGCCTCCGGGCTGAAGACGCCCGCTGAGGTGGGCAATGACTTCGACTGGACCATGTTCCGCGAGTACGCGAACAAGCTGACCAAGCGCGAAGGCGACAAGGTGACCATGTGGGGCGGCAGCAGCACCGAAGGGATCGAGACGGGCTGGCTGAACTTCGTGCGCGCCAACCATGGCGATTTCCTCAACAAGGAAGCCACCAAGTGCATCATTGACTCGCAGGCTTCCCAGGATGCCTGGGACTTCCTGGTCCAGATGCGCCTGGTTGACAAGGTCTCACCGGACACAGCGTCGTTGCAGGCCGAGCCCACACTCTCAATGTTCATGACCGGTAAGATCGCCATGCTTCCCGATGGCGACTGGACGATGAAGACCTACAACGAACAGTTGAAGGATTTCAAGTACAACATCGCCCTGCTGCCCAAGTCCCCGGCCACGGGAGACCGCGGTGGTACTACCAACATCGTTGGTTTGGTCATGAACAAGGACACTAAGGCGAAGGATCAGGCCTGGGCGTTGATGACCCACCTGTTGAGCAAGGACTCTCAGGACATCTTCGCCAAGGCGGACGTTCTGGCGCCCGTGCGCAACGACTCGGCTCAGCTGTACTTCGATCCGGCGCTCGGCCCAAGCAACCGTATGGCAGCGTTCCAGATGAAGGACTTCACGACGCCATTGCCGACGCACCGCAAGGTGACCTGGGACGAGATGATGAAGCCGACCACGCAGTGGCAGACGGAGATTTTCGAGGGCCGCTCGGGCGTGAAGGACGGCCTCACCAACATGGCGAAAGACGTGAACGACCTGTTTGCCAAGGCCGGCTAGCCGGCGGCTCTGGCAGCACCGCCCGTAGTGTAGGCGCTGGCTCAGCGAGGCTGTCGGTCAGCGCGCTGACACGGGGCCTACACTACGGGGCAGGGCAGCAAGTGCGAGCCATGGTTCTTGGGAGCGAGTGGTAGATGTCCGGATCAGCAATCAGCATCAGGCCAGCGGCGAAGCGGCGCGGCTTGAGCGAGCGCCAACGTGAAAACCTGGCCGGTTGGCTTTGGGCTTCACCCTGGATATTGGGCTTCCTGATCTTCACGCTGGGCCCCATGCTGGCTTCGATCTACTTCAGCTTCACCGACTTTCCGGTGATAAGCCCGCCTAAGTGGGTGGGGCTGGCCAACTTCAGGTTCATGCTCACCCAGGACAGCTCGGTGCTGCAGGCGCTGAAGGTGACCACTGTCTATGCCCTCGTAAGCGTCCCG
>DAOTVV010000023.1:0-23435 GCA_034436255.1 Anaerolineae bacterium | reverse complement strand
GGCTGCGAAAGGTGCGGCCCTGGTGATCAGCCGTCAGGCTCAGCGTTTCTCGGAGTTGCTTGCCGAGCAGGGCGTCGCTGCCGCCATGTCATCGGCTGAGGAGAGCGGACCGTCGCTGCCTCTGCGGGGCATCTATCTGCTTGATGATGTCTACCCGGAAGGCTGGACGCTCCGCTTGCCCGACGGTTATGAGGTAGCGGTGTTCACAGACACCGACATCTTCGGCTGGAAGCGACCAGTGAGACGCCCGCCCGTCCGCCGGGCGAGGAACGAGGCTTTCATCTCCGAGGTGCAGCCAGGCGAGTACGTGGTGCACATTGAGCATGGCATCGGCCGCTACCTGGCCTTGCGCCGCCTTGTGCGCGACGGTGTTGAGCGCGAATACCTTGAAATCGAGTACGCGGGCGGCGACCGCCTATTCGTGCCCAGTTACCAGGTGGACCGTGTCAGCCGGTATGTGGGTGCAGGTGACGCGCCTCCAGCGCTTACGCGCCTGGGAGCCGCCGATTGGCGCGAGGCAAAGGCGCGTGCCGGCAGAGCTGTCCAGGCGATTGCCGATGACCTGCTCGATCTCTACGCTGCCCGGCTGGTGGCAAGCGGTTACTCTTTCAAAGAAGACGACGGCTGGCAGCACGAGTTGGAGGCGTCATTCCCTTACGAGGAGACCGAAGACCAACTGCGAGCAATCGCCGCCGTCAAGGGGGACATGGAAGAGCCTCGGCCGATGGACCGCCTGATCTCCGGGGATGTCGGCTACGGCAAGACCGAGGTTGCTCTGCGCGCTGCTTTCAAGGCAGTGATGAATGGCAAGCAGGTGGCGGTGCTCGTGCCCACCACCGTCCTGGCGCAGCAGCACTATGACACCTTCACCCGCCGACTGGCGCCATTCCCGGTGACCGTGGAGATGCTATCGCGCTTCCGGTCCGAGCGTGAGCAGCGGGATATCATAGCGCGCCTTATCCAGGGTGACGTTGACATTGTCATCGGCACGCACCGGTTGCTGCAACCTGACGTGCTCTTCAAGGACCTGGGGCTGGTGATCATTGATGAGGAGCAACGCTTTGGCGTTCGGCATAAGGAAGCGCTGAAGCAGTTGCGCAAGGAAGTGGACGTGCTCACGATGACTGCCACCCCCATACCGCGAACGCTCTACATGGCGATCACTGGCCTACGGGATATGAGCAGCATTGACACCCCGCCCGAGGACAGGCTGCCGGTCTGGACCTACGTGGCCCAGTGGGACGATAGCCTGGTGCAGCGCGCCATCCGCCGGGAGCTAGCGCGCGGGGGGCAGGTGTTCCTGGTGCATGACCGAGTGCGTGGCATCGAGAGTCTGCGCTCGCGCATCAGCCGGTTGGTTCCCGAGGCGCGCGTCGGCGTGGGGCATGGGCAGTTGCCGGAAAGAGAGTTGAGCTCGGTCATGGAGCGGTTTGCTGCCGGCGAGGTTGACGTGCTCATCTGTACGACGATCATCGAGAGCGGCTTGGATATCCCGAACGCCAACACCATCATCATCAATCATGCTGACCGCTTCGGCCTCGCCCAGTTGTACCAACTGCGAGGCCGAGTGGGTCGCGGTGCGGCGCGCGCGTACGCCTATCTGCTGCACTCTCCGGGCCAAGGCCTGAGCGAGGTTGCTCGGCAGCGTCTGCGCGCCATTATGGAGGCTTCCGAGCTAGGGTCGGGGCTTCAGATCGCGATGCGGGACCTGGAAATCCGTGGTGCGGGCGACATTCTCGGCCGGCGCCAGCACGGGCACATCAGCGCCGTTGGTTTCGACCTCTATACGCGGCTGCTCGCCCAGGCCGTGGCCGAGCGCCGGGCTGCGCTCGGTGATGCTGCGGCGGTGCAAGGCTCGGAACTGGAGGCCTTCCTCCGGCCGCTGCAGCCCAGCCTGCAGATCAACCTGCCACTCCAGTCCGAATTCCCCGAGAGCTACATCCCCGATGCTGCGCTTCGCCTGGCGCTGTACCGCCGGTTGGCCGCGAGCAGGGACATCGGCGAGGTAGACGAATTTGAAAAAGAGCTTCGCGACCGCTTTGGCCCGCCACCGCCGGTGGTAGAGACGCTTCTCTATCAAGCCAGGGTCAAAGTGGTGGCGGAATCTCTCGGCGCCACCGCCATCGGCAAGGAGGACGGCCAGTTTTATGTGCGTATGGACGTCTCGTGGCTGGAAGGGCGCCACTTGCAGGAACTGCTCGGCGGCTATGGCAGGCTCGGCCGCGGTCAGGTCTGGTTGACGCCGCCAGATGACCGGGACTGGCGCCGGTTCCTCCTGTGGGCTCTACGCGAGATACTCGCTCACAAGCGTGAGGTTCGCCCCGCTGCCCCGCTCGCGCGTGTCCGCAGCCACCATCGCAGCCATCCTCGTTACGAAGAGGGCCTCGAACCGGATCCGGCGGTCATGTGAGCAGCGGCTTGCTCGCAGCCGGCTTGCAGAAGGGACGGCGATGGCCGGGATCGGGCGGATGAAAATCCGGCGGGTGGCTATACGGCAGCGACTGTGGCTGGCGCTGACGGTCATAGCGATTGCGTGTGCCGCTGGGTTTCTGGCAGGCTGTGGCTATGCCCGCCTGCGCTCACCTTCTTCCCGGGGCGGAGACCTCGCCTTGGCTCTGGAGGCCTGGCGCAGCCTCCAGGCCTACTATTGTGGGCCGACGCCACCGGCGACGGAATTGGCCTATGGGGCGATCGAAGGCTCCCTCGCCACCCTACACGACCCCTACACTCGGCTCGTGCGGCCAGCGGCGAACCAGATTGAGCAGGACAGCCTGCGTGGCCGTTTTGGCGGCATCGGGGCTTACGTCTATCAGAAGGACGGTGCAATCTGGCTGCGGCCTCTCCCCGATTCCCCGGCGAGCCGAGCCGGCATTCGCGAGGGCGACAGACTGATCGCTGTTGATGGCCGGACGCTTCCGGAAGATGCGACCACTGACCAGGTAGTGGCCCTGGTGCGCGGGCCGGTCGGTTCCACCGTGAACATAACGATCGAGCGGGCCGGGATCCAGTTGAGCTTCGCCATTGTGCGAGCGGACATACCACAGCCGACTGTCCAATGGCAGATGATGCCATACAAGGGGCTGCCAGTAGGATATGTCCGCATCTCGCTCTTCAGTGAGCGTACTGCCTCGGAACTGGATCAGGCGCTGGCGGATCTCAGGGGTGGCGGCGCCCGGGCGCTAATGCTCGACCTGCGGGCGAACCCGGGCGGGCTTCTGGATGCGGCGGTAGAGGTAGCAAGCCGTTTCCTCGCCGAGGGCGATGTTGTGCGTGAGGTGATGCCCGGAGGAAAGCAGCGGCTCTACAGCGTGTTGCCCAGGACAAGGACGGATCTGCCTCTGGTCGTGCTTGTTGACGGCGGCAGCGCAAGCGCGGCCGAGATCGTGGCCGGCGCGCTGAGGGATGATGGGCGCGCTTGGCTGGTCGGTTCGCGGACATATGGCAAGGGTTCGGTACAATACGCCTACCAGCTGACGGACGGGAGCAGCCTTCATGTGACGGCGGCGCTATGGCTCACCCCGGCGGGACACGAGATCAATGGCAAGGGCCTCATGCCTGACTACGAGGTGGCGCCCGGGACGGGGAGCGCCGACGCGACCTTGGCGCGAGGGCTGGACGTGCTAGCCGCTGAGGCCGGGCTGGTCACTCCCACGTCTGTTTCCGGGACGGCTAGATGAAGCGACTGTGGGCTCCGCCACAGCGCTCTCTGGGAACGCTGGGCTCGGCGATCCTGCTTGGCCTGGCGATTATCGTTGCAGGGGTGAGCTTTTGGGGTGGTAGCGCCGTCAGCACGGCAAGAGCGCGGGCGGCCGACACGGCACCTCTGCAGGAGTTCCGGCTGTACGACGAGGTCTGGAGCATTGTGCACCGCGAGTTCGTCCAGCCGTTGCCACCTGCAAGCGATGTCGCCCGGGGTGCGGCGACTGGCCTCGTCGGGGCCTGGCATGACGTCAATACCCGCCTGCTGGGGCCAGACCTGGCTCGGGTAGCGCGTCAGTGCGATCATGCCCAGTGCACAGGGGTCGGACTCGGCCTCCGCCCTGGCCCGGATGGCCGGATCCTGGTAGATTGGGTCGGGCCAGCAGCTGCGGCGGCTGGCGTGCGGCCGGGAAATGTCCTGGTGTCCGCTGCCGGGATCGGGGTGCAGGGGCTCGGGCTCATTGATGCAGGCCTGATCCTGAGCGGGAAGCCGGGTTCATCGGTGAGCGTGGTGCTGCGCCACTCTGACGGCTCGACGCTGAGCGTCGCTCTCGCTCATGCGACTCGCGGGCAGGAAGTGGTCAGTTCTATCTTGCCTTCAGGCGCAGTCTACCTGGCGCTGAGGGGTTGGCCTGCCGATGTGTCTGCCATCACCGCTGTCATCAATGACTCACGAGCGGCAGACACTGCCGGCATTCTGGTTGACCTGCGTGGGCTCTGCGGAGGCACACTGGAAGAGGCGGTGTCGGTGGCTGGCCAACTTGTGGGCGAGAATGTGATAGCCAGCGAGAGAGGCCGGGATGGGCAGCATCGCACGTACGAGAGCCAGCCGGGTCAGCAGGCGTCGGCCCTGCCAATGGCCGTCCTGGTGGATTCAGGGTCCTGTGCCGGCGCGGAGGCCGTCGCCGCTGCCGTGCGCGAATCGGGCCGGGGCATTCTGGTCGGCGAGCGCACCTATGGTAGCGGTGCGACGGTTCGCGCGGTTGACCTGAGCGATGGCTCGCGGCTGCTCATAAGCACCGCCTTCTGGTACACTGCCGGTGGGCAGGTGATAGAGGGCAAAGGACTGGAGCCGGACCTGGCGGTCCAACCAGGGAACGACGGGTCCGACGCCCAACTCGCCGCGGCGGATAGGTATCTAGCGGAGGAGCGACGTTGAAGGGAGAATCCAGAACCATTGCGGTTAACCGCAAGGCCCACCATGACTATGACCTCCGCGATTCCGTTGAGGCTGGCCTGGCGCTCACCGGCACGGAGATCAAGTCCGTCCGCGAGGGCCGCGTCAATCTTCGGGACGCCTATGTACAGATCAAGGGCGGCGAAGCCTGGCTGATGGAAATGCACATAACGCCGTACGAACGCGGCGGCTATGCTAACCACGACCCGCGCCGGCCGCGCAAACTGCTTCTCCATCGGGACGAGATTGTGCGGCTGGGGAGCCAGGTGGCGCAGAAGGGCCTCACCCTGGTGCCTACTCGTCTCTACCTCAAGAATGGCAGGGCGAAGGTTGAGGTTGCGCTCGCCAAAGGGCGCAAGCTATATGACAAGCGCGAGGCCATCGCCGAGCGCGATGCCGAGCGGCAGATGGCACGGGGCGGCCGCGATGAGTGATAGGGTCCAAAGCCTTGCCAGGCCGGTGGTAGGAGGCCGGTTTGCTCAACCTGGCTGAGTTCGTCCGAGCGACCGGGGCTCAGGTGCACGGGCCAACCAGGGAGAGTGAACTAGCCGGCTTCGCCTACGACTCTCGGGCTGATTGCCAGGCGCGAGCTTTCCTTGCCTTGCGGACGGCGACGGGAGACGGGCACGACCACATCGCGGAGGCGGTAGCCAAGGGAACAGGCGCCGTGATCTGTGAGCGCTTGCCCGATATGCCCTCCTATGAGGTGCCCTTCCTGCTGGTCTCTGACGTGCTGGCCGCGCTGGCCGACTGGGCCGGCGATGCCGTCCGCCGTTGGGCTCCCAGAGTGATTGCCGTCACGGGCAGCCTCGGCAAGACGACGACCAAATCCCTGATTACCCATGTCCTATCCGGCCGGTTGCACGTGACCGAATCTGGCGGCAACCTTTCCGGCCGCTTAGGGCTCCCCATTGCCCTGGCCGAATGCGATCGCAGTGCTGGGCTGGCCGTTCTCGAATTCGCCAGTGGCCACTTTGGAGAACTGCAGGCCATGGCAGCCATGGCTCACCCCAACACAGCCGTGGTCATGAACGTTCACGAGCCGCACCTCGATGTCTTTGGTACGCTCGACAACGCCGCTGCCGAAATGTCGGCGATCATCCACGGCCCGTATGCCGCGAGCCTGGCCGTCCTGAATCGGGACGACGAGCGCGTATGGGCGATGTCGGGCAGGGCGGCCCAGGTGATATCCTTCGGCCTTGGGCCGGCGGACGTTAGGGCCAGCGACATCCAGTTAGGCGCGGATGGCCTGTCCTTCACCGTGCACTGGCGTGGCCATGCTGCTCGCTGCAAGGTCGGACTCTACGCTCCGGCTCTTGTCTACGATTGCCTGGCTGCTATCGCCGTCGGCCTGACGGAGGGGCTGAGCCTGGAGGAGTGCGCCCAACGCCTGGGCTCGGCGCGACGCGAGCCGGGACGCCTTAACCTCATGCCTGGGCTCGC
The DNA here is from genome assembly GCA_034436255.1 of Anaerolineae bacterium. Lineage (GTDB taxonomy): Bacteria > Chloroflexota > Anaerolineae > DRVO01 > DRVO01 > DAOTVV01. The sequence goes on along the minus strand of DAOTVV010000023.1, from coordinate 17,116 downwards.
GGGCGCAACCATCCTCGATGATACCTTCAGCGGTTGCCCGACGTCGGCGCTTGCCGCGATCGAGGCTCTGCGTTTGCTGCCAGGCAGGCGGCGGCACCTCGTCCTCGGCAGTCTGGACGACACTGAAGGCGTGGACGGCTGGCGCTCCGCACTCGCCGAGGCTGTGACAGGCAGCGGCGCCAGTTTGTGGGCTCTTGGCGATCAGGGAGCGGAGGTCGCGAGCGAGGCTGCCAGGCTTGGCGAACAAGTCAAGGTGTATTACTCGCTAGATGACCTGACGGCCGCCCTCGCCTCCTGCCTGGAGCCCGGGGATCTTGTGCTGGTCAAGGGCAATCGCGCTTCGCGGCTCGAGCGCGTTGTGGCTGGCCTGGTGCGGGACCACACTTCAGGGTCGCTCGTGCGTAGCGAGCCCTATTGGCAGGGTGTCGCACTGGTGCGTCCTGACCGGCCGACCTGGGTGGAGATAGATGCCGAGGCCTTGGCTCAGAATGTTCGCCTGCTCAGGCGAGTGTGTGGCGTTCCGTTGATGGCTGTTCTCAAGGCCGATGGCTACGGCCACGGGGCGGTTCGCGTCGCCAGGATCGCCCTGGCGAACGGAGCCGAGTCGCTGGGGGTGGCCTGCCTCAGCGAAGCGAGAGCATTGCGGGAGGCTGGGATCAGCGCCCCAATCCTGATCTTGGGCTATACCCCAGCCTGGCAAGCGCGGCAGGCGGTGCGCTTGGGCATAGCGTGTACCGTCTTTTCATGGGACGAGGCAGAAGCGCTGGCACGGGCAGGGACTGAGACGGGGCTGACTGCCTCCGTACACGTTAAGGTTGACACGGGCATGGCTCGCCTTGGGTTGTGGCCAGAACAAGTTCCACCCTTCCTGGCGCGCCTGCGCGCTATGCCCTCGCTTCACGTGCAGGGCATTTTCACCCATTTCGGCAGTGCCGATGAGGCGGACAAGTCCCATGCGCGCAGCCAGTTGGAGCGCTTCCTGATGCTCTTGACGAGCCTGGAAGAAGCCGGTCTACGACCGCCGCTCGCCCATGCTGCCAATACCGCGGCGGCGTTGACGATGCCCGCGTCGCGCCTGGACATGGTGCGCATTGGTCTAGGGCTTTACGGCCTCTCTCCCTCGCCGTTCGTGCCTTTGCCCGCCGGTATGCGCCCAGTGCTTAGTTTCAAGACCACTGTCGCCCAGGTGAAGGACGTGCCGGCTGGCACTTACATCGGTTATGGGCTCAATCACAGAGCGGAGAGCCAGATGCGGATTGCGGTGATCCCGGTCGGCTATGCCGATGGTTTCCGCCGCGGGCCGCGCAACTGGGGAGAGGTGCTGATTCGGGGGCGCCGTTGCCGCCTGATTGGGAATGTATGCATGGATCAGGCCATGGTGGATGTAACCTCGGTCGCGGGCGTGCGCAAGGGGGACGAGGTGGTGTTGATTGGTAGCCAGGGAGAGGCTAGCATAGGGGCGGATGAGGTAGCCGCCGAACTCGGCACCATCAGCTACGAGGTTATCGCTGAGATACTGGCACGAGTACCAAGGATGGCGTGAGCAGGTGCGCGGGAGGTCGGTTTGACTCGTAGAGAACGGGTGTGTGCGGCCATAGCTCATGTGGAGCCCGATAGGATTCCCTGGGAGATTGGCCTGACGATACCGGCAGCGGACAGCCTGGCGAAAGCCGTCGGCGTTGCTCCCGAAGAGCTCGACGACTGGCTCGGCAACCATTTGTTCGCGGTGGCCCCAGTGGCGGAAGGCGAGGAGGGCTTCGTCAAGCCCGGCTATTGGCGGGATCAGTTCGGCGTCGTATGGAACCGCACAGTGGACCCTGACATCGGCATTGTCGAGCATTACCAACTCCGCGACCGGAGCCTGGCCGGCCATAACTGGCCCGACCCCGACGATCCGGCCCGGTGGGAGACCTTCGAGCGCTGCCTGGAAAGGAAAGGGGATCGCTACAGCGTTTGCTCCATCGGCTTCTCATTGTTCGAGCGTGCCTGGACACTGCGTGGCATGACTGACCTGCTGATGGACATGATCGAGGCACCTGAGTTCGTTGACGATCTGTTGGACGCCATCTGCGAGTATAACCTGCGCCTTGTGGAAAATGCCGTCCGCTACCCGATCGACGCCGTGTATTTCGGCGACGACTGGGGCAGCCAGCGAGGGCTTATCATGGGGCCGAAGCTGTGGCGCCGCTTCATCTTGCCTCGAGTGCGGCGGATGTACGCCGCTGTAAAGGCACACGGCAAACATGTCTATATCCATTCATGTGGGGATGTTGATGAGTTGTTTCCTGACCTGATCGAGGCCGGGCTGGACGTATTCAACCCCTTTCAGCCGGAAGTTATGGACGTCTACGAGGTGAAGCGCCTGTACGGGGATCGGCTGAGTTTCCTGGGCGGAATGAGCATCCAGCGCGTGATGCCCTTCGGCACCCCCGACGACGTCCGGCGTGAGGCTGAGCGGCTGATACGGGAGATCGGTAGAGGTGGCGGCTACATCCTCGCCCCTTCGCACGCCATCCCGCGCGACGTGCCTGTTGAGAATATCCTGGCTCTAGTCGAGGTCGTGCGCGACAGACATGAGACCATCTAGATCGGAGAGGTGATCGCTGGATGTTTGGCAGGAGCAGCGAAAGGCGCGGCCTGCTCAGCCTTGGCCGGCGGCGCAAGAGCGGTGTCTTCGTCCCCACTACCATCCGGGTGCTGATGCCTGATCAGTCGGTGGTGGTGATGCCGATGGAGGATTACCTGAAGGGTGTTGTGCCGGTCGAAATGGGCAGCTTGCGCCCCTTGGAAGCGCAGAAGGCCCAGGCCGTAGCTGCGCGTTCGTATGCTGCGACGTCTCATGCCCACACGAGCCAGGGAGCCGACGTCTGCACGACCGAGCACTGCCAGGTGTGGCGTAACGTGCATTACCCCCAGAGCGACCGGGCCGTGGACGAGACGAGAGGAGAAGTAGCCCTGTATAACGGCTCGATCATCCGCGCCTACTACTTCGGCCACTGCGACGGCCATACTCGCGATAGTGAGAGCGTCTGGGGCTCCGTAATCCCCTACTGCCGTTCTGTCTCCTGCATCTGCGGCTTCACGACTATGTTTGGTCACGGCGTTGGTATGTGCCAGGAGGGCGCCTCTGCCATGGCTCAGCGCGGCGCCAGCTACCGCGAGATTTTGCAGCACTACTACACGGGTGTGCAGATCTCGGGCGGCGCTCCACCGACGCAAGACAGCGCCTGGCGGCAGGCGGCCATAGCGAAATATCTGGTTTCGCACTCGGATGTGGCTCGGTTCATCGGTGCTGCGGTGCCTGGTGGCTTTCAGGCTGCCGACGGCAACTGGATCGAGTTTTTCGAGGCTGGTGCGCTGGCCGTCCATCCGGATGGTGTGGTGACCCAGGAACCCTTGGGCTCATGGGTCGCGTCTGAATATGCCGACCGCAACAGCCGCCCATTTCTGGACGCGCTGCCAAAGCCGGGCGTTGACGGCCGTTACGTGGACCGCACCAAGCACAACTTGGCCCGGTTCTTCCTGCGCCAGTGGCAGGCGGCCTGGGGCGATCCAGTTTCGGAGGAGTTCTACATCATCGTTGGCGGCGAGCCAGTGACCCACCAGGTCTTTGAGTACGCCCTGATCAGCCACGATCCCTACAGTAACGAGGCTTTGCGCTGCATGCGGCTTGCGGAGGTGTTTCTCAGCATCTTCAACAATGGGCCGGGGCTCGGCCTGCTGGGTGAGTACGTGCCGTGAAGCCGTGCTGCCATCTTGCGGAGGTGGCCCCGTGACGAATCGCCAGCGCATATCGGCCGCGTTGCATTTCCAGCCCGTTGATTCGATCGCCTGGGCGCCGCGGTGGGAGCTATGGTTCAGCGCCGCCAGTCGCGACGGCCGCTTGCCGGAACGCTACAGGGGCTGGGCCATGTGGGACGTCGCTTGTGACCTGGGCATGGGTATCAAAAGCTACGGTGTCCGACCCTATATCGAGGTCCGCACGGGTGCAGATGCCAGCGAGCGCCAGGTGGGCGTTGACCTGGTACAGGCGATAATGTGCCGACCGATGGTCTTCTTGAGCGGATACGGCGTGTTGGCGAGTTGTTGCGCGCCTGAGTAGCACAAGCACCTAGCCAGTTCGGGAGGGAAGAGTTATGCCTATCGAAATGCGCGACATTGACTTCACCAAGCACTTGGACCTGACGCTGGCCAAGCTAGACAACCCAGGCCTTCTCCTCGTGGCGCGCGGCCTGGGCGGCCGCGGCCAGAATGCCATGGCCATCGGTTGGGCTACCTTCGGTATCATCTGGGGCTTGCCCATCTGCGTCGTCCTGGTGCGGCCTTCGCGCTACACCTATCTTCTGATAGAGGAGTGCCAGGATTTCACGGTGAATGTGCCTGCGCCCGGGATGGAGGAGGCCGTTGCGTTCTGCGGCAGCAACTCCGGCCGTGAGCACGACAAGTTCGCCGCCACTGGGCTGGTGGCGATTCCCAGTGCCAAGGTGAGTTCTCCTGTGGTGGAAGGCGCGCTCTTGCAGTACGAATGCCAGGTGGTGCACTTCAACGACGTGGTGCCGCCGCAACTCGCCGCCCGCGTGCGTGCCAGTTCTTACCCGAGCGGCGACTTCCATCGTCTCTACTACGGCGAGATCGTCGCCGCCCGGATCAGGGCGGACATCGTCTAGCAGGCCAAGCCGGGCTGAGCGGGGAGAGCAGGGCATTGCTCCTGCACTGGTTCAGGCCTGGCCTCCGTCGTGCGGAGCTTTCTGGCCAGGCGATGGCGCAGGTGGGACCACGCCGGGCCCGGCGTCCTCAACCTGCGGATGTGGTGATGGATCCGGTTCTGGCCGGGCCGGATCGGCCCTGGGCAGTTGGTGAGCGCACTCGGCTTCCAGGGGTGTTTCGTCCTGGACTGCTGGGCCGGCCTCGGGGGGCGTCTGGGCCTCGGGCACTGTGTGCACCAGGACGGCATCTTCTCCGACAGCGTACACCTGAGCGGTGGCGATCTGCTGGCGGCCATGCAGCGTGTCGCGGATGACATTCTGCGATATCTGATAGGCGATCACGATGCCGTGTTCGTCGAGTGTGATGTCGCTGACCTCGCCCAGTCTGCGACCGTCGTTCGTGATTACCTGTGTGCGCAAGACCGACGTGGCTGCCCGCGAACCGGATCGGGCGTCAGGGCCTTCGGAGAGTGTGATGACCGAACTCTCATCGTCCACGAGAGTCACGTCTGCCCCGAAGAGCACGACGTGGCCGGCTGCGACGGCTTTGGCGCCGCCCGCAACCGGTGGTTTGCTGAGGATGATGGCCGTGACGGCATTCGCGCCCGGGTCGTAGAGGATCTCCTGGATGCTACCGACGCGGCGGCCGGAGTTGAGCGTGATCACCGGCTGGCCAAGCAGTTCCTTGACAGTGTGGCTGGCCATGTCAATGCTCTCCTTCGTGCTCAGCGGATAGCGGACTGGCGAAGCTCGTGAGATCACAGCCAATATAGCGATCAGGTGGCTGCCTGTAAAGGCGGGCCTCAAGGAGATGAAGTGGCTGCCAAGGTGTGGTTGGATACGGATATCGGCACAGACGTGGATGATGCCGTGGCGCTGACTCTGGCGCTGCTCTCGCCAGAGATTGAATTGGTCGGCGTCAGTACGGTGTACGGTGATGTAGCCCTGCGCAGCAGGATGGTGCTCAAGATGCTTGCCCTTGGCGGCCGGTCGAGCATTCCCGTCTATTCAGGCTGCGAGCGGCCGCTGCTGAATGAACGCCCGGTTTACTGGGCTGGACACGAAGGTGTCGGCCTGCTGGGGCCCGAGGACGCCGGCCTCACACCGCAGCCGGGCCACGCCGTCGAGGCGATCTTGAGGGCGGCAGAGCAGTACGCCGGCGAACTCGTGCTCGTGTCCATCGGGCCGATGACAAACATCGGCATGGCCTTCGCGCAACGGCCCGGGCTAGCGAAACAAGTGAAGTTGCTGCTCATCATGGGCGGAGCAGTGCGTGCAAGCCGCACCGGTTTGGCCCTACCGCTGGCCGAACACAACTTTCGCTCTGACCCGGAAGCGGCCAGCATCGCCCTGCGCTCGGGCGCTCCTACAGTTGTAGTCCCTTTGGATGTGACGACTCAGGTACAGATCACGGCTGATGCCGTATCGCGCCTGAAGGCTGTGGGGGATGGCCTCCGCCAGGCGCTGGCGGATCAGCTGGATGTGTACTTGACAAGGATGGGCAGGGCGTGGACGCATATGCACGATCCGCTAGCCCTCTCGCACGCCATACGGCCGGGCCTGCTGACCCTTGAGAAGTGCGAGGTGCAGGTTGAGACGCGCAGCGAGATCGCTGCCGGCGCCACCTGGGTCAGGCTCTCCGAAGGGGCGCAGACCCAGGTGGCACTAGGAGTTGAGCGGGTGGCCTTCGAGCAGTTCCTGCTGGAAAGGCTCACTGCCTCGGGCTAGAGGCTGAGGATGCTGCCGCTCTCAGCCGAGCGCCGCTCCGCTTCCACAAGCTCCAGGGAGGCTCGGGCACTTTCGGGCGCGACCATCTCAGCAACGCTCTTGCCCTCGAGCAGGCAACGGGTGAAGTAAGCGAGTTCGCTGAGATAAGCGTCTCCTGCCAGAGCGACGGGCTCTGCTTCCCGGCCAGGCCGGTAAAGAGTGACCGTGGGTTGAGCGGCGCTATCCATCTGGACCACGCCTCTCTCGAACACGGCCAGGTAACCGGCGCGGAAGGGGAAGCTCTCGAGATTGTACCAGGCACCCTCCAGGTTCACCTGGCAGCCATCCGGGTAAGCCCATTGGGCGGTGACCAGGTCCCAGCCGGGGGTGGCACCGGTGCGGCCAGCTGTAGCGTATATGCTTCTTGGGCGGCCAAGCACGAAGTTGACGTAATCAACATCGTGCACGTGCATGTCGAGCATGGCGCTGCCGCTGCGTGCCGGGTCGAGCAGCCACCCCTCCCAGGCCCAGGTGGGCTTTGAGGAGAGGCGGAAGAAGCTGGCCTTGAGCAGCTTCCCGAGGCGGCCGGTGTTCACGCAGTCCCGCAAGTAGTTGTACTCCGGCCAGAAGCGCAGGCACTGGCCAACCATCAACTGCACATTGTTCCGGTGGGCCGCCTCGATCATGGCGGCAGCCTGGTCACTGGTCAGCGCCATTGGCTTTTCGACGAAGACGTGCTTGCCGGCGGCAGCGGCAAGCTGTGTGAACTCGGCGTGCAGGTAGGTCGGCAGGCAGATATCCACTGCATCAACCGGCGCCTGAGCGATAAGCTCGCGCCCATCGGCGAAGGTCTGCACGCCAGAGAAGTCGAGCGGAGCCTGTGCCCCGCCAATGTTGCCCTGCACTGAGGCTCCGCCGGAGCGGCGTACCGGGTCCGCATCGGCCACGGCGACGAGCCTGGCGCCCGGCACCTGCTGCCAGAGGGTGGCATGTGTGCGCCCCATGAAACCCAGGCCAATCAGGCCGACTCTGATCTCGCTCATCATTTGTCTTGCCCTCCGAAAATGACATCTATAGCACGTCCGGCACGATAGATCATGTCGTCGGGATAGTGAGCCGGCGGGAATTGCTCCACAGTTGCCCAGCCATCATAGCCGACCTCAGCGAACGCCTGCATTACTGCCCCATAGTTGACGTCGCCCTGGAGCAACTCGACGAATCCCTCCAGCGTCCCGACGTTGCAGCGGAAATCCTTGAAGTGCACGGCCTTGATCCGCTGTCCCAGGATCTTGATCCAGTGCTGCGGGTACGAAGTGCGCAGGACATTGCCGACGTCGAAATACACGCCGACTCTTTCGCTGCCGACCTCATCTATGAACGAACGCATTTCGAGAGGTGAAGTCAGGAAACGATCCCACACATTCTCGACGCCGATATTCACCTGCCAGCGCTCGGCATCCTCGGCAAGCTCACGGAAGTCGGCAACAGCCCGTTCGTACGCCACCTCGTAGTCGGCGATCACGGGCTCGCCGGCCATGAACGGGCCGACAAACCCCGGCACGACCAGTATGGTGCCGGCACCAAGATGATGGGCAACACGCAGCATGTGGCGCACATGCTCCTTGGCTGAGGCCCGCTCCTCTGCTTTGTCGGAAATGAGATTCACGCTCCAGAAGATGCCGCTCGCGAGGGTGGGCAGCCTGAGGCCGTGGGCTTCGGCTTGCATGCGGATACGTTCGCATTCCTTCTCGCCCGTGTCGGGAGTTATGGGCCCGTTGTCAGCGTACGCTGGCTCAACCCCCTCGAAGCCAGCGTCCTTAGCCATGGCTAAGATGTCGTCGAAACTCTTGTCGGCGGTGAAAGCCCAGATGCTGATCGCCTTGTGCATGTCAATACCCCCTTGAGTGGTTTCTAGCTGTCGCCTGCCAGGTCGGCCAGCGCCGATGAGTCGCTTGTCGCTTGTGCGGACTGCGCCTGCGAGTACAGGCGCGGATCTATCACGAAACGCTGCCAGGTCACGACCGAGGCCAGGCCGAGTATGGCCGAGATCCAGAAGACTGCCGGGTAGCCCACAGCCGAGGCGACAACGCCACCGATGAGCGGAGCGATGACGACCGGCGGTGCCGTCAGGGTGTTGGCGAGACCAATATACGTCGGGCGGTCTTGCGGGCTGCAGAACTCGAAGACGATGGTCATGCCTGAGGACATTCCAGCGGCATCTGCACCGGCCCGTAGAGCAAGGGCGGCAATGAAAATGGCAGGGTTGGGCGCGATCGCGGCGATGGCCATGGCGGCTGTCTGCATCCAGAAGGACACGGTGAGGATAAGCTTGTGGCTGATGCGGTCGCCATAGTGCCCGAGCAGCGGGTTCAGAGCGGCGGTGGATATGAGCATAACAGCGGTGAAAAGGCCGGCAGCGGAGTCGCCCATATGGAACTTCTCCACAGCGTGCACCGCCATGAAGCCGGAGCCCATGGTGCAGAACGTGGCAAAGGACCGGACCCAGAGATAGTTGCGGAAGTTGCGATCCGCCCTGACCACCTGCGGCAGACGCTGCAGGTAGGTCCTGAACGGGATGCGTGGCTTACTCGGCTCTACCGGTGGCTCGACGGTAAATGTGAGGGCGGCGAAGGAGAGCATCGAGAAGACAAAAGCAATCAGATAGCTGTAGGCGAAGCCACGTGGAAACACAAAATGGGAAAGCAGATAGGCCGATAGTGCTGCCCCGCCCACGCCTACTAGAGCGCCGATGGCATTTCCGGTGCCGAAGAAAAGCCCCCAGCGGTGCGGCAGGATGATCTTGGCTATGTACTCCTGCCAGGGAGTGGCAATCAAGCCACCACCGACCGCCTGCCAACAGAGCAGAGCGAAGACAATCGCCAGCGTGACCTGGCGGCTCTGCCCACGCCAAACGAGCATGAAAAGGCCCAGGAACAGATAGGGCAGCCTCTCGTTCAGGCTGATCCAGAGGATAAAGGGCAGCTTGCGGCGCATCTGGTCCGTCAGGTTGGCTGTGAAAACCTGAGGCAGACGCCACCCCAGGAACTGCAAGGACGGGATCATGCCGATGAGGACAGGGTTTGTCGTCAGGTGGAGCAGGTAGAGAGGTAGGACCGATGCAGTAGACGCACAGGCCGCGCCGACGGACCAGAAGGCCACGTCAGCCACGTTGGCGATGAAGTTGCGTTTGAAGTTGGCCCGGATGACCTGCTCAGGCGGGAGTCCCACTGGTTCCTCGTGAGGAGACGCTCTTGCCGAACCGCGCCTGACGACCAGACCGGGAGGCCGGCACTTCGTGCGTTGGCCCCAGCGGCTGCAAGGCTGTGAAAAGGTACATCAGGAGGGCGACTTGGTCAAGCCAGGTTAATTGACAGCTTCGCCCAGGCATGTTAACGTTGTGGCTCGTGGTCACGCGGGCGCGATCGTGGCGTCCTGAGTCCGGCCTCGGGAGGAGGTGAGCATTTAGTGCGTGTTGAACTACGCCCGGGTGAGTCCCAGGAGATGTTGCTCAAGCGCTTCCGTCAGGAAGTGACCCGAGAGAAGATCTTGTCCGAGATACGCAAACGCCGGTGGTATGTGTCGAAGAGCGAGAAGGCTCGCATTGACAAAGCCAAGGCGATTCGCAGGGCACGCCGCAAGATGCGTCAGCGCGAGCGGCGGGAGTCAAGAGGCCGCTGAGCTCGGTCTTCTCATGTCTCGCGAACCCATGTGGGGGACGGTGGAACTCGATGCCGTCCCCCTGTGTTTTGCCGCAGTATCTAGGGCGTGGCTGTCGGCGTTGCGGTTGCGGCGGTGGTTGGGGCGGCCTGAAGCAGGCCGCTGTTCAGAACCACGACGCGGCTCCATAGTGCATCGAGGTCGTCGGTGACAGCCATAGGGTTGCGGTCGAGATCGGCCAGGGCCCTGGAGACGAGGGCGGCTACGCTGTCCAGGTCTTGCTGTGCCAGCCCCGGCAGGCCGCGGTAAGTCTGAATCTGGCCCAGGAAGGCCTGCAGTGTTCCGCGCAGCGCGACAATGTCACCCCGGGAGGACTGTAACCTTGCCCAGAGTGTCCACTGCTGGAGGCTGTTCATAGCCAGGGCGGCACGCATGGCCGTATTGGTCTCTTGCACGGACTGTGCTGCTGCCTCGGCGGCCGCCAGCCCGGCGGCCAGAGTCTTGGTTTCCTGAGTCAGCCTAGCCATCCCGTCGTTGAACTGGGCAACTGCAGCATCTGTACGCGCCTGGGTGGTCGCAACAGCGGTCGCGCCTTCGGCCTGGCTGGTGGCGAGGGCGCCTACAGTCTGCGCCTGAGCGGTTGCGGCGGCTGCAGCATCCTGCCGGATCGCGGCGATGTCGGCGGCCGACTGAGTGGCAATCGCGGAGACCTGAGTGCCCATGGCCTTCTGGCTGTCGGCGTACATGGCCATCTCGCCTTCCAGAGTGCCGAGCCTGCCGGCGTGGTCGGTCAGTTGCTGACCAAGCTGGGCAACATCGTCGTGCTGGTTCTGAGACAGGCGGTCTATGCGGGCGTTGGCCTGGGCCAGTTGGGCCTGGAGGGTGGCCACGCTCTGGCTGTTGGCGGTGGTGGGGTAATAAAGGTCGGTGTAGGCGTAGTAGCAGGCGTAGTATATGCCGGTGCCAGCGGCGATGCCGAGGATGGCGACGAACAGAATCTTGATGGCAATCCACAGCGCGACAGCCACAGATCGGGCAGGTGATCGCCGGTTACCGTCACTAGGCATTGCCTTGCCTCCTGCCAGCCGGAGTTGTATCTCTCGCTGCACAGCCTTATGGCAGCTGAGCGCGAGGATAGCACCCCATGAGCCGGCGGTCAACGCAGTCTCCAGCCCGGCTCTATGGTACGTCTGTCTATCGTGCTATAATCTCCTATCTGAGGTGAGGCAGCCAGAGTGAACGCCGTGATCCGGTCGAGCGTGCTCCGACCGCCGGAGATAGAATTTCTTGGCCGCATCGAACGCAACCTGGCCATAGTGGCCGATCTCAGCCGGGCCGATGTGCTCATGTGCGTTCGGGTGGGTCGGGACATTGCTGTGGCCTCCCAGGCGCGGCCGCACTCCATGGCGCCCATCCATCCCCAGGATATCAGCGGCACACGGCTCAAGGCCGAGGAAGCCAGCCAGATCGAGCGCGCTCTGGAGTCGGGCCGTCCTTCCAGCGCTGAGATCGAGCGCTGGGGGACGCGCGCTCCGATGGTGCGCCAGGTCCACCCCGTCCTCGGGCCGCAAGGGCGTGTGGTGGCTGCCATCACGATTGAGACGAACCTTATTGAGCACGAACGGCAGCGGCGCCGCCACCCCGTTTTCCGGCGAGCGCTGGCGTCGCTCCAGAAGGCGGCGTTCAGCGATGAGATCCCGGGTGTGGTGGAACTGATCCCATTTGGCGAACAGGACGGTGTCATCTACGTAGACGTGCAACGCCGGATCCGGTACCTTTCGGGCATTGCCACGAACTTCTACCGCAAGCTCGGATATATGGACCCGCTTGTCGGGCGCCACGTCGAGTACCTCGAGACCGGAGACGACGAACTGGTAGGCCAGGCCCTGGACGAAGGGCGCTGCCTGCGTGGCGAGTCCAAGGCTCAGGACCGAGAATGGGTGCGGCAGGTGGTGCCGGTTCTGGGCGAGAATGAACGCCCCTTGCAGTGGCTGAGAAGCCGGCTCTGGCCCAACAGAAGGGTGGGCAAGACCAGTGGTGTCGTCGGGGCTTTCCTCATGGTTCATGACGAGACGGAGGCCAGGCGGCGAGAGCGCGAACTGCAGGTGAAGTCCGCCATGATCCAGGAGACGCACCACCGGGTGAAGAACAACCTTCAGACCATTGTGTCGCTGCTGCGCATGGAGGCAAGGCGGACCACGTCCGAGGAGGCCAGGCGCGTGCTCGAGGAGAGCATGAACCGCATCCACTCAATCTCGGTCGTGCACGAGTTCATGGCCAATCAAGGTGAGGGCAAGATCAACCTGCGCGAGGTGGGCCAGCGGTTGGTTGCCCACATGCGCCAGATGGCGAACTCACCCAATCATCAGATCAGCTTCACGCTGAGTGGGCCGGACATCTTCGTCCCTTCGCAACAGGCCACTTCCTCGGCCCTGGTTATCAACGAGTTGCTCCAGAACGCTGCCGAGCATGGGCTTGCCGGGAGGGACGTCGGCGCCGTTTCGCTCGTGCTGGCGGATCTCGGTGACAGGGTGCTTATCCAGGTGTCGGACGATGGCGCTGGCCTGCCGAATGACTTCGATTTGCATCGCGACGGCAGTGTGGGTTTGAATGTGGTGCAGGTGTTGGTGAGAGACGATCTCAAGGGCGAGGTTTCGCTGAGCAGCAACGCAGGTGTGACCGCCACCGTCACGTTCCCGAAACCGGTTGAGAGGTGAATGCTGTGGAACGAAGAAGAGTGATTATCGCCGATGATGAGGCCATTATCCGCATGGACCTGCGCGAGATGCTAACGAACCTCGGCTATCTTGTGGTGGGCGAGGTGGCGGATGGCACCAGCGCGGTCAATCTGGCGAGGGAGCTTCGGCCCGACATCGTGATCATGGACATTAAGATGCCGGACATGGATGGCATTGATGCCGCACGTGTTCTCACTCAGGAGAGGATCGCCCCGGTGCTTCTGCTCACCGCCTATAGCCAGAGCGAGCTCATCGAGCGGGCCAAGGAAGCGGGGGTGGTCGGCTATATTGTCAAGCCGGTGCGGGAATCGGACCTCTCGCCTGCGATCGAGGTGTCACTGGCAAGGTTCGCCGAACTGCGGGCGATGGAACGCGAGGTCGGGGACCTGAAAGATGCCCTGGAGACGCGCAAGCTGGTGGACCGGGCCAAGGGGATTCTGATGGACACCCAGGGCCTCACCGAGTCCCAGGCGTTCAGGCGCATTCAGACCATGAGCATGAACACGCGTAGGGCGATGAAGCAGGTGGCCGAGGCGATCATCCTGGCGCATGAAGCGGCGCAGGGAGCGCAAGAAAAGTAAGCACCATTCTCCCCTACGAGGCAGCCGGCCAACTCACGTCTAGCGTGGGCCGCCTGGCGCAGGATGAGGTTGCATGAAGCTTTCAGTGCTAATCCCTGTCTACAATGAGCATGGCACACTGCGCGAGATTGTCAGGCGTGTCCAGGCGGTTGATCTTGGGGACATTGAGCGCGAGATCATCCTGGTGGACGATGGCTCCACCGATGGCACGCGCGACACGGTGTTGGAACTGGGCCGGCTGCCTGGAATCCAGGTCTATTTCCACGATGTGAACCAGGGCAAGGGCGCGGCGGTGCGGACTGCCATGTTTCACGCCTCCGGCGATGTGGTCGTGGTACAGGATGCGGACCTCGAGTACGATCCGCGAGAGTACTTGGCGCTACTGCGGCCCATCCTCGAGGGGCGAGCCGAGGTTGTGTACGGCTCGCGTTTTCTGGGAGCGCCTCGGCGGGCGATGCTGTTCTGGCACATGGTCGGCAACAAGGTGCTCACGCTCATCACCAACATTCTGTACGACACCATCATTACCGACATGGAGACCTGCTACAAGATGGTGCGTGCGGACGTTCTGCGCGACATCGAGCTGCATGCGCGCCGGTTCGATTTCGAGCCCGAACTGACCGCCAAGGTGCTAAGGCGCGGCTACCGCATCTACGAGGTGCCCATCTCCTACGCCGGCCGTGAGTACTCTCAGGGGAAGAAGATCACCTGGCGCGACGCCTGGGGCGCCATCTGGACCCTGCTGCGCTGCCGGTTCAGCGGCTGATGCGGCCGGGCTCTGGCCTGGCGTTGCGTGTGATGCATCTCGCTGTCGGTCGGCGTTGGTTGCCAGCAGCGACGGCGGCTATCCTGGCCTGGGGGACGGTGTTACGCTGCATAGCCCTCAGCTACGGGCCGCTGCACCCCGACGAGTGCCTATATGCTACCTGGGCTCTGGCTATCGGCAAGCACCGGGACCTGTGGTTGCGGTCGGTGGCGCTGGATAAGCCACCTCTCTATCCCTACCTGCTGGCGATATGGGCTCAGGTGGGTGGCTATGGGCCCACCTCGCTGAGGCTGCTAGGCCTCGCTTTCTCATTGCTTGGCCTGGCGCTGCTGGCGAAGCTTGCGGTGAAGCGGTTCGGGCCCGCAGCGTCAGTGCTTTGCCTGACCCTGGCCGCCCTTTCGCCCGCGGCGGTCGCGCTCGATGGCAGCGCGCTAACGGACCCGGCGGCTGTGAGCATGTCAGTCGCGGCTTCGGCCGCTGCTGGCTCGGGCCTGCCACTGGCTGCCGGCCTACTCCTTGGGCTGTCTGTAGCAACCAAGCCGCAGTTGCTGGCCTACCTGCCACTTGTCGCCCTCGCCGGCGGCCGGCCGAACCGTGAGCGGACGGTGCGGGTTCTGCTCGGGTTTGCGGCCGTGATGCTATCGCTGGTTGCCTGGGAGGCGATTCGGCGGCCAGAGCAGAGTTTTCTCGCCCTGGCATTCGCGCACTACGGCGGCCTGCACCCGGCGTCGTGGCAGCTTGCCGGCAGATGGGCGGGCCTGTTGAGCTGGGTGTGGGGCAGGGCCTCAATGGGCCTGGCCCTGGCAGTGGTTTGCCTGTTCGCAACGGTGCTCGCCTGGAGGCGAGGCTCGCCAATCGCGGATGGCGATTGGCTGGCCGTGGGGGCTGGCCTGAGCCTGCTGCTCTACATCGGCGTCAGCATGGGTTTGGGTATGCCGGCTTGGGACCGCTACGCCCTGCCGGCTGTTCCCCTCTGTGCGCTGCTTGCAACCTGGGCGCTCTCAAGGCTAAGCTCGCTACTGCCCTGGGCATGGTTCCGTCAGGCCTTCGTCGCCATGGTTGCGCTCGGCCTAGCTGCGGCGATGGCTGGCCCGGCTCAGGAGGCAGCGCAGCATCGCCTTCCTTTGGCTGACACATCCCGCTGGCAGGGAATCGAGACCATAGCTGCCTACGTGCGTGGCCAGGTGCCCGGGCGGGCGACACTGCTTTACCAGGATTTCGGCTGGGAGATCCACTACTACCTGGAAGACTTTCCCCAGGACATGCGTTGGTTTGAGGATGACGCGGCTTTGCTCCGCGAGGTCGGCCGAGGCAGTCCATGCTACCTGCTTCTGCCGGCCGACGACACTGGTCGCGCTCAGGTGGCCATGGTGAGGGGCGCCGGCTATGACTTGCATCCGTGTGTCGTTGGCTATGGGCAGAACGGCCAACCGACCATGGCATTATGGCTCGTAGAGAGGGCCTCAGGGTGACGCTGGCTCCTGCCAGACGACCCTGGCCAGAGCGTGCGGACTGGCTGGCCCTGGCTGCTCTGCCAGTGCTGGTGCTGGCGTTCACGTGGCAGATATCGCTGGCCGGTCGGATCCTGGCCGGGCCGGATGCCTTCGCCTACTTCTACCCGATGTACGAATATGCGTCGAGCCGGCTGCTGCATGGTCAACTGCCACTCTGGGATCCGTATCTGTTCCTGGGCGCGCCATTTCTGGCTAACCCGCAGGCAGGTGTCCTCTACCCCTTGCACTGGCCGCTTCTGGGGCTGGCTGCACCCAGCCTGGCGACGGCGACGCTGTGTCTCCACTACGCTCTCACGGCGTGCTTCATGTATCTGTTCCTGCGCATCGGCTTGCGCTGCCGGCCGGTCGCTGCGGCCAGTGGGGCGATAGTATGGGCTCTGGGCGGCCTG
Organism: Anaerolineae bacterium; assembly: GCA_034436255.1. GTDB lineage: Bacteria > Chloroflexota > Anaerolineae > DRVO01 > DRVO01 > DAOTVV01. Next base: position 1,058 of record DAOTVV010000023.1, on the reverse strand, counting down.
GCGGGTTCGCAGGCGGAGCATTTCAACCAGGTAGAGGCCCTGGCCTGGCTGCCACTGCAAGCCCTGCTTCTGGAGGAGGCATGTTTCCCGGTCGGACGGCGAAGAAGTGGGGCATACGCGCTCTATCTCGGTGGCGCGGCCGTCGTAACCGCCCTCCAGCTTCTGGCTGGCCATGCTCAGGTTGCCTACATTAGCCTGGCGACGCTTGCGTTGTATGGACTGGCGCGCGCCAGCCTTCAGGTCCCTGTACCGCCGACCAGGGGGTGGACCGGCCGGGCCGGGGTTGCCGCCAGTTGCCTAGGATTTGTGCTCGCCGCGGCTGTTCTGGGCGTCGGTTTGGCCGGAGCCCAGTTGGTGCCGACGCTTGAGCTATCGCGCCTCTCGGTGCGCGCCGGCGGGCTCTCCTATCGTGAGGCGGTGTCCTTTTCCTTCGGCCCGAGAGCCTGGCTGCTTGGTCTCATGCCTCATTTTGGTGGGGAGGAGCCCTTCAGCGAGTACCTCGCCTACATTGGGGTCACCGGGAGCCTGCTCGCGGCCGCGTCGGTGTTTGGAGGTGGCCTGCGCAGATGGCTTGGCCTGAGCCTTACGCAGGCGGGTCTCTTCCTGGCCCTTGGCGTGTACAACCCGGCCTACTACCTGCTCTATCGTTTGTTGCCGGGCCTGTCCCTATTCAGAGTGCCGGCACGCTGGCTGCTCACCGCCGTTTTCGGCTTGGCAATCCTGGTGGCGGACGGAGTTGAGCAGTGCGCGCAGCAGCGGCTGGCTCTCGTTCCATTCCGTCGCATCGCTCGGCCACTCACTCTGGCGTTGGCTGCCCTGGTGGTCGCGTATCTGTTGGCGAAACCTCGCCCCTCCACGCTCACGCTGCTCGCCTGGGCTGGATTCGGGCTGGCTTTCTACTCGGCGGTGCGCTTCCTGGCCAACTCGGCCATGAGGACTTGGCTGCTGGTCGTCCTTCTCGTTGGCGAGCTCTACATTGCGGCTCAGGCGCTGCCCTACACCCAGGCGACAGCCGCGCAAGTCTATAGTGCTCAGCGCCGCGCACCCCAGGTGCTGGC